>JBDLIL010000009.1:0-21892 GCA_039714855.1 Patescibacteria group bacterium | reverse complement strand
TTCTGCCCTGATTTCTTTGGAGATTCCCGCCATTTTAACCCCTTTCTAGTTAGCTAATTGTATTACAATTAGTGTCAACTATATCGGGAGCGGGTCAATTTAAAATATAATTTTCTCCTTACTGAAACAAATATGAATCCAACCAACATTGGGTTTGTGGATGGTGACTATGTTGGACTTGGTACTGTATCGAGAGATGAGTCTATTGGTAGTCAGATTTTAGAAAAATCCAGTGCAGGCAGAATCGAAATTGATAAACGATTAAAAGTTAAGATAAGAAAAATTATGGAAAAGTTGGACATATCATTATTACTAGATGGAATCACAAAAGCAGATAGAGATACAATTGATTTGAAACAGGACATTATTAAGAAAAACCTTGAGACAGAAAATGTGATAGACCTTCATAAGGTCAATGTTAGTGATCTTGGAGATGAATTGAGTAAAATTGGGTTGGACGAAGAAAAAGCTGGTAAAATTGCCCAACAAATTATACAAACAACAGGAGTATACAAAAACGCATTAACTGAATTGAGTATCACTATATAGCTAGACAATCTATCTATAATCCAATTTCCTTCCCATCAGAACTCATAATGGTCGCTTTAATTTTAAATTCCTTTTTTGGATACTTTTTCAAAAATTCTTTGTTCTCTTTGACTAAATAGATAGTACAGTAAACTTGCCCTTTTTTATTTTTAAAATCACGCCCCATGAGCAATCCTTCTCTGCGAAGCTTACCTCGTGTTGCTGGATGTACTCCATAATTGGATTTTACTTGCCAATTTGAGAACCAATTTTTATCGTCATCATATTTGCGGCCTTTCACGCTAATCTTACTTTCAATGATATTGCTATGGCAATCTGCACATCTAAGACCATCTAAGCTCCACCAAATCTCATTTCCATAACGATGTTCATCGCATATTCCACAGCCATATGGACCCTCACTTTCTTCAAGAAAAAACCCGATAAAGATTCTTAGTCAATAAATCTCTAGTTTTAACTGACAGGCCTCTCCAAAAGCCAAAGCTTAGTATTTTATTTTCATGCTTATTAATCTGCCTCTGCCTGGACAATTCTTTTTCAATAATTCTACTCCATTGCCGACCCTCTGGCTCATTTGAATTGTCAAGCATATTCACTAAATTTCCCTGAATTGATTCTAGCTGATCCAATGCTCTTCTAAGATGGTCGTGAATTATCTTTACATCATTCTGGCTTCTAGCCATTTTAAGTTGCATGGAGATATATAGGCTGGAGTTAGTTAGCGATACTAAGCTCATTTAGCATCATTGTACACAATAAAGTTAGTTTTTTACTTTGTGGTTGTAAGCATCTAGTAATTTTGTCCTAAAAAGCATCAAAATATATCAATTATGAGATAATACTATGGGTCAAAAAGTTGCCTGCACATTGGCAGCGACCCAATCTAAAGTAATCTTTATGCCACAAACGCTGTGGCAGAAAGGAGGAGCATTAGTTTTTCGGTACGATTCTGTCCACATAAAACACAAGGAAGTAAAGACGATGTCAAGAAGACTGATGATACTACTTACCATTGGGGTGCTAATAGGTTTGCTGGTTGCAGCCCTAATTTTAACCCAAGACAATAGTAGTAAAGAAGTAGAGGGTGACGACTGGAAGCTGGTATTCAAGAGTGTCACAAAAACAGACCTGTCTATTGATGATTCTGCTGCTTTGTATGTTTTTCCTGTACCCACTGAAAAGGGACAGGTACAACGGGAGCTGGGTAAGTGGGAGTATCCTGCCTTAATCATTCCCGAATTCGGAGCTGTTGTCTTCGAGATTGAATTATCCAAGGAAGACACTGGTAAGGTTTTCATCGGATACGCGCAAACACAAGATAGGAGTTTCATCACTGACCATCGTATGCCGCTTTTTAAAGTGGAGTCGGTGTCCGACGGAATGGCGACAATTATTGTCTACGACGGTCTGGCTAACTGGAAGCCCGTTGAGTAAACGATTTTTGTCGCACCAATGTGCATTCCCCCTTGCTGAAAACAGGGGGGAATTTTTTACCAATTTAATAGCACTGATAATCGAAAGAAGATGTTAGAGATAATTAAGGCAAAGTTTATTTTAGTAAAAAAATCAATTGATATTAAATTAATTATCAGTCTATTTTTTTACAAATCTATCGATGCCATCTTTTATAAATTGAGTAGTGTCGATTCCTTTAAAAAAGCCATCGCATTTTAATTCAAATTCCTTTGCGTTGGGATTAAATAGGCAATACTCTAACAAGTTGGAGTTATTTTTAGGTATAGATTCTTCTGCAACAGTGATAATTGGATTGTTATTCTCTGAATAGCCATGAAGTTTGCATTTCAGGACTTGCCTTAGCTCCAATCTTTTTTCTGCAGAATTTGGCTCTATAGCAAAATTAATTTTCGAATAGTCAGTTGTTGAGGGATAAAGAAAGCTGTCTTTGTAAGGAATTTCTAATAGCAACTTACTAATGACACATGAGGCTTTGTACTGGTATTCTGCTCCCTCAGAAACTGGCCTTGTGAATTCAGTAAATAAAAAATCACTTAAAATTTTAGAGTGGATTTTTTGTGATTTCGACCAAAAACTTTGTGGATGAGGGGGAATCATGATGTTTATTGTTGACTGAACCACAGGCTCATTTGGTTTTAAGTCGTAGACTGAAAGTGAGAAATCATCATCTGGCAATAAGTGATTCTCTTTAATGGCGGTTATGGGATCCAAAGCTGCATAAAATATAGATTCACCAACATCATTTAATCTATTCATTTTTTTTACCGCAACTGGTGGAGGAAACCATAAGTCATTTTTCAGTGAATGATTTTTACCTTCTTTAATTTTTCTAACCCTAAAAATTTTGCATCCCAAATTGACTGTGATCAAATTGAATTGAGAGAAAAAAGAACTAAATAATTTTTCCACTTCATCCAATGATATGTTTTTTAAATCGAGACTTCTGTACTTTGCTATAACTTCTAGCAACTTTTCTGGGTCATAAATTTTATCAAATATTTTTTTATTCATAGTAGTTCGGATAATTGTATGTGCTTATAACATAAAAACATTGAGGCTACAGGCTGTTAGAATGAAAAATGCTTAAATCAAGGAAATTTAGCAAGCACCATCAGCTTATTTAGAGGCAAGGGATAGGTCTAACAGAACTTTTCAATACTTGCGGAGGTGAGAGGATTCGAACCTCTGAAGGCTTGCGCCTCCGGTTTTCAAGACCGGTGCAATTGACCGCTATGCGACACCTCCAAGTATTAAATTTTTAAATTGACCGCTACTGCGTCCATCCGAAGTCCCGCCACAGCGGGACGAAGGAGGATGCGACACCTCCGGGAGTATTATTTTATCATTCTTTTGCTATACGTCAGTACTACTATGTAAATCTACTTAGATTTATAATTTTTCTAAATGCGTGAACACAAATTCAAAATATTTTTATTTCTAATTTTACTTCTTGGCTTGGGTGTCAGACTCTTTGCAATTCGCAACAATTATTTTTATTTCACCATGGATCAAGGGCGCGATGCTGTATACGTACGTGATATTTTGCACGGACATCACACCTTACTGGGTCCACACGCCAGCATAAAAGGAATTTTCACCGGGCCACTCTGGTTTTACTTTCTAAGTATCGGATTCTTACTCAGTGGCGGTCATCCTGCTGCCGGACCAATATTGTTAATAATCACACAACTAGCAACTATTGCTGGCTTAGCCTTTGTTTTAAGAAAAACTTTTGGAGAAAACAGATCTCCATTAGTTGCCTTATTAGTAATAATTTCTCCTAGTTTCTTTGAAGCTAGCATATATGCTTTTAATCCATTTCTATTACCCATACTAACTTTAATAAGTATTTTAGCTTTAATAAAAGTAAACAAAAATAATTTATATTTTTTGCTGGCCAATTTTGCTGCCGGCATGGTAATCCATGCACAAATAGCATCGCTATTACCACTAGCGCTAACAACAGTAATTTATGGAATCTACTTAGTTTATAAAAAGAAATTAGATTGGGAATATTTTGTATTTGGCCTGATCTTTTTGGGATTGCCCTTTATCCCTCACTTAATTTCAGAGCTGCAAACTGATTTTTCGCAACTCAAATCTGGAATAAATGCTTTCCAAAATCACGAAACTGGTCTGCAGATTGCTAGCGGCAATGAGCTAAATCAATTTTTATCTGTCGGCAAAATACACTTAGAATTAATCGGTAAAACCCTCGTCCCTAGCCATACATTACTAGGCCTTAGTTTTGCTATTATTAGCACTGCAAGCTATTTGAAACTAAAGTTAAACAAAAATGATTTTGTAAAAAAATTAATCATACTAACTAGCACTCTTACTCTTTTTAGCTGGATATGGTTTTCTCTATCTACAGGCTTAAATGATTGGCATTTGCTGGGTTTGCCCACTTTATTCCTACTCACTTTCTGCCTCATAACACTCAACCTGCCGCATAAAATCGCCACTGCTCTTTTTAGCCTTTTGCTCTTCGTCCAAATAATTGGCTTAATGCAAAGAATTGTTGCTTTAGAATCAGAACACGATGACCAAAGCATGCTAAACAGTGAACTAGCTGCTATAGATTGGATCTATGCTGAAAACCAAAATAAAAGTTTCGAAGTTTATAGCTATCTACCATCAGTGAAAGATTATCCTTATCAATATCTCTTTTGGTGGCGAGGAAGAAAAAAATATAATTACCTACCCTGCAAATACGCAGCGGACCCATTAGGATCCAATAGCTATGTGCCACATGCCTATAAATACCAACAAGCAAGTAGAAAATGTTCTGGTATAGTATATTTAATTATAGAACCAGCTCTGCAACAAAGCTTGCAAGACAACTGGTATAAAAGAGTGTCCAAAAATACCCAATTGGTAAATAGCGCAAGAATTGGCAAAATAAAACTTGAAAAAAGAAAAAGAAATTAGATTGGATATGAAATTGTCTTTCTCTGCACTCAAAAAAAACTCCCATCTTATCCTTCTTTCCTTAATCTTCATTCTTGCTCTGATAAGCAGATTTTATAAATTAACAGAAATTCCTAAGGCAGTGGCAGCCGATGAGGTAGCCCTGGTTTACAATGGCTGGTCACTAATTACCACAGGGAAAGATGAGTGGGGCAAAACATTACCACTAGTCTTAAGAAGCTTTGATGATAATAAAGCCGCTATTTATAGTTATTTAACTATCCCAGGAATTTTAATCTTTGATGTCAATGTGCTGACTGCTCGCCTTCCAGCTGCTTTATTTGGTAGTTTCTTACCTATAATTTTATATTTTATATTTACAAAATTAAGTAAAAATAAAACTCTAAGCCTATTAACTGCTCTAGTAGTTGTTACTTCTCCATGGCATATAGAGATATCTCGCACAGCGATAGAGGCTGGAGTAGCATTAACACTTGCAATGATGTCGCTGCTGGCACTGTTGCAAAAAGACAAACGTTGGCACTGGACTAGCGTCATACTATTAATCTTAAGTCTTTATACCTACCACACAGCCAGATTAATTGCGCCAATAATTTTATTAGCCGCTGTATTTTTCAAACAAATAAAAACAACTCGTAAATTTAACATCATTTTAATCATAATTTTTATATTGGGTATATTTCTATCTCTCACTCAAAGCAGTGATAGATTTAAACAGATTAGTATTTTTTCTGATCAAGGCGCTAAGCTACTGCGTGAAGAAGCCATTCGTGAGGATGGCGGCCTGGTGAAAACTAACTTGATTGAAAGTAGAGCATTTCATAATAAGCCATTATCTTGGGTTACTAGCTTTACTCAAAGTTATGTTAGCAACACTTCTTTGTCATTTCTATTTTTAGGCGGAGCACAACCACCCAGAGTCACTATTCCAGAAACAGGGCAATTTCTAATTATTTTCTTGCCATTTTTTATTATTGGCTTAGGAGCCAGCGCCAAAAATTGGAAAAACTTTGATAAATTTGTTTTGCTATGGTTAGCTTTGGCACCCATACCTGCTTCTCTGACCACCGCTGAATTACCTCATACATATAGAACCCTGTTCATGCTCCCACCCATAGCATTTTTTATTGCCCAAGGGCTAACAAAAACCTTCAAGTTTATAAAAACTGAAGTCGTTAAAGATAAAAAAGTGATATTCTGGTTTATTAATTCTGGATTTCTGATCCTAATGCTTTTCAATTTTTTAAAAACTTGGCATCAATATAGAGTTCACCAACAAGTACATCAACCGTGGTATCGTCAATATGGCTACAAGGATCTAGTGGATTTTCTAAATACTATTAAAAATAAAGAAAGAATTACTATTACCAATAAAGAAGGTGAACCTTATATTTTTATTTTGCTTTACAATAAAATTACTCCCAAAAAATTTCATGCCGCAAACCAAAAGCGCCTAGCTCACAAAGCCATAGAAGCTGGAGCAGATGAGTGGCAACTATTTAACTACACCTTCAGTGAAGCTGCCTGTCCTTACGACGTCACTGACAACAACCCAAACAACTACTATGTAGTGCATTTTAATTGTGAGTTGCCGAAAAATTTTGTTAGAGTAAAAAGCATTAACTTCATGGACGGAGAACCAGAATTTCAAGTGGACAGACCAATGACAGAAACAGAACTTATAGAGGCAACTAACGCAATTCCAGCTTCATAGTTCCAAACTTTGATTCGTTTATTAGTTCCCCAATCTCTCTAGTTTGATCTTGTTGGAATTCACTACGTAACCACACAGGAATACCCTCTGTGGGCTCATGAATGCTAAAGTGGGTTTCACTAGGCGCATCTGCTTCTTCCAAGAGATCCTCTCCGAAAAGACCAGCTTGCTTAGGACCATAAAATTTGGGCGTATAATCATATTTTTCTTGTCCATACCACGAATACAAATATGACCAAAGACTATTGTATCCATAAGGATTAGTGACACTGGAAATACTGAAATCCTGTCCTTCAGCCAGCTGGTAACTTTTGTCTATCAAATCTAGTTGATCTTTTAGATATGCTCCCTGGGGCAAATAATAAAGAGTAGCTCTTTGCTCTGACTCCAATTTTAAAGCGCTAATATTGGAAAACAAAAATAAAGTTATTATGCCAATCTGCAGGAATCTATGATATCTAAACTTGCTTAGATTGAAAATAAATATAGCCAAAACTATCACTGCCAAAGCTTCCAAGCCAAAAAAGCTGTGGTACATATTGTAATATCGCCACGAGAGTAAAAACAAAGGTGAGCTGACAACTAGTAACAAAAATATTTGTTTACTTTTACTAAAAGTTTTTATTATAAAAATTATTAAAATAGTAATTAATATTAAAGATAAAATTGGCAAACTTGGAAATATGACTTGAGATAATTTTAAAATAATTAATTTTACTGTCCCCCATATTATGTCAAAATTATTGCCCACCGAATTTACTGAAGCACCAATGCTAGACAAATTAAAAATCCCAGCCCTAAACGCCTTAAATTGCGCCAATAGCATGCTGCTAATTCCTAGCAAATAAACTATCAAACTAGTAAAAATATTCTTCAAACTAAAATTTTTTAGAAATTTTTTGTTTTGTGCTGCATAGAAAAATGCTACTGCTACCACTCCCCACAGCGTTACAAACAAGATTGCCGATTGATGAGTTAAGGCCAAAACGAAAGCTAAGCTCGGCAATAAATATTTGTTTTTATTTTTTTTAAAAAATATTAAATGTAGCAGATAAAATAAAAACGGAATGCTAACACTAGCAATGATGGGATTAGAAAACCAAGTGTTGGCTCTGATAGCATCAAAACTAAAAACATAGAAAAATGCTGCTAATAAAGCTGTAGATTTTTTATGGGTTAAATCAAAACTTAGACCATATACTGCAAAAATTGCCAAAGAACTAAAAATTATGAGAGTATTCAAAACTGACTGAGGATCTCCAGCAAAAATACTGTAGAGTGGCCCAATCAAATAGTAATAAAACACTCCATGATAGACAGCGTCACCCGTACCACTAGCAGTCGGGCCCTGAACTTTCAGATCAGCTTTTTCTAAAATTTCTCGGCTAACCATAGCATCACGTCCATTATCAAACCAAAAGGGAAAATTATAATCTTTTACCACATAAAGACGAATAGATACGGCTAAAAAATATAAAATCAGTAAAAAAATGATAGGATTTTTCTTGATTGTAATTAAATTTTTGATATGCTTTAACATAGTTTAAAAGCAATTTGATAATTAAACTTTGACTAGACTCGCAAAAAAGTATTATCATCGGTATGGATGAAGTACGCAAGGATAAATTATGAAAAAAGAATTGATCATAGGATTAACTCTATTTGTAGTAGTTGGAAGTGGAGTGCTCTACCTTAATCAAACTGTTGTTAAAAATAATAAGTCTACAGATACAACTAAAATGGTAAAACAAAAAGACGCAAGCACAGAAAGCAGATCTGGTCTTGTTTTAGCTAATGAAGTCGCTCAGCATAATTCTGCCCAAGATTGCTGGATTATAGTAGAAGATAAAGTTTACGATTTAAGCAATTTTGCCAACAAACACTTGGGCGGAATCCAGGTTATTACCAATATTTGTGGATCTGATGGCACAAATGTATTTAATACTAGAGGCGACAGAGGTCCTCATCCTGCATCGGCAAAAGAAAAATTAAGTGAATTCTTAGTAGGTGAATTAAAATAATAAACAAAACTATGATAATCTCTCAAATTCAAGCCTACGAAATTCTAGCTTCTGGAGGCCACCCCACTATAGAAGTAAAAGTAATTTTAGATGACGGCAAGATTAGCATAGCATCCGTCCCCTACGGAGCCTCAGCTGGATCTCATGAAGCCTTTATGCTCAATGATGATGACGATAAGCGCTATAACGGCAAAGGAGTATTAAAAGCCGTAAATAATGTCAAAGAAATCATTGCTCCTAAATTGGTGGGCATGAGTGCCGAAAATCAAAGAGAAATAGATGAAAAAATGATTCAACTTGATGGTAGTGAAAATAAAAATAACTTGGGCGGCAATGCAATATTGGGAGTATCTTTAGCAGTTGCTAGAGCTGCAGCGAATTCTAAAAAAATTCCACTCTATAAACATATCTCTGAAATTTTTGATATCAATACAAATTTTGCTAAACT
The DNA here is from genome assembly GCA_039714855.1 of Patescibacteria group bacterium. GTDB lineage: Bacteria > Patescibacteriota > Microgenomatia > UBA1400 > PJMF01 > JBDLIL01. The sequence continues at coordinate 12,753 of JBDLIL010000009.1, read as the reverse complement.
TCCTAACCCTATGGTAGTAGTGATGGAGGGTGGCAAACATGCTGACAAAACTACAGATTTGCAAGAATACTGTATGTCAGCCATTAATACTGACTCACCCACTGAAGGTGTAAGAAAAGTTTTAGAAAGTTATCACAGTTTAAAAAAAATACTCAAACAAGAAAACTTATCTATTAATGTTGGCAACGAAGGGGCCTTTGCTCCCAATGGTATTCCTAGCAATGAAGCGCCATTTGATTACATAACCCAAGCTATCGCAAACGCTGGCTACAAAGCCGGGGAAGATATCGGTATTTCTATAGATGCAGCAGCTAGCGAATTTTACGACACAGAAACTAATAAATACAAATTATCCCTGGAAGACAAAAATCTAAGTGGCCCGGAAATAAATCAATATTATGAAAATTGGCTGAAAAAATATCCCAGCATAATCAGCTTAGAAGACATGCATCATGAAGACGATTGGGAATCCTGGGTAGAATTTATGCAAATATGTAAGAAATATAATGTTGAATTAATCGGTGATGATCTCACAGTAACCAACATAAAGAGATTGCAAGAAGCTATTGATAAAAAAACTATTTCAGCAATTTTGATTAAATTAAACCAAATTGGAACTTTAACAGAAACAGTTGATTGCTGCATGTTGGCAAAGAAACACAACATGATGACTGTCACCTCACATAGGGGCGGAGGTGAAACTAACGATGCTGCCATGGTGGATCTAGCCGTAGCTGTGGGTAGTAGCTTTATCAAAGTTGGACCAACAAGAGGCGAGCGCGTCAGCAAATATAATCGGCTCATGGAAATTGAAAGAGAGCTTAGAAACTAAATATCCCCACTATACTTCCTATCATCACAGCAAGGTCGCTACTTACTTGCAAGACTGGCAAATAATACCAAGCGCGCTCTACATATTTTTTGTTTTTGACAATACTCCATAGAGCATAAATGCCAAATAATAAAATCCAAACGCTAAACAAATTCCAAATATTAAATCTTAAATTCCAAAACAAATAAATACTAAAAATTGCTAATAATAAATATCTAAAATAAATTAATAATACTTTTGGCCTAAGTATTCTAGCCTTTGCATCACCACGAGCAAATCTGAAAATCATAATTATAAACTCTTTTAAATTTTTAACTGGTATCCAAGCAACCTTAGCTTTTTTAGTAAAAAATATTTTGCATTTCGCATTTTTAATTCTGCGTGCTAATTCATAATCTTCATTGTCTGACAATCTTTCATCAAAAGCAGCAATTTTTTTAAATAAGCTTTTTTTTATTAGCATTGACCTTGTTGCAGGTAAGAAATTATTTTTATTAACTCTATCAGGCATAACCAAAACGTATGGCACTACAGCTTCCTGAAAATTTGTTTTTGACAATCCATAATAATACCCAGCTATAACGTCTGATTGGCTATGGACCTGAGCTTCCTTGAGTTTTTGCAACCAATCTCTATCTGGAACACAACCAGCATCAGTAAAAGCAATCCATTCATGACTGGATTTACTCACCCCATGATTGCGCCCCACACTTCTGTTGCCCGAACTAATAAAAAGTTTAATATTTAAATTTTTAATACTAGATATCAAATCTTTTATATTGCTAACTGTCTGGTCGCTTGATCCACCATCTACTATTACTATCTCATTTGGCCTTTTAGTTTGCCTTGCTAAAGCATTCAACAAAGCACTAATATTTTTTTCTTCGTTTAATACAGTTATCACAACAGACACTTCGACTGAGCTCAGTGCAAGTATTTTCATGACCACAATTCCCCATATGTTTTTAATACTTTTTTCCACGTCATTTTGCTGGCAAAATCTTTTGCAGCTTTTTGCACTTTTAATATTTTTTTCTTGTCCGTTAATAGGGCAATCATCTTTTCTATTGTGCAAGTATTATCTTGAATTATCATGTACTTACTACCCGGATAAGTCTCCAAATATCGTTGCTTCAATTTATGAGAGTACAAAGACACCACTACTTTTCCCATAGCTTGGGCCTTGAGAATTGACAGATAAGAATTGGCAAACACCACATCAGCCTTACGAATATATTTTTCCTGATCTTGTGTTACTCCCAACACCCTGCCAACTTCTTCACATTCTTTTCTGAGTGATCCGTCTCCAAGCCACAAAACCTTTATTTTAAAATTTGCCTTTTTTAATTCATTAATCATGCAAATATAACTCTCTATTTCATTTACCCGCTCCAATCGACCTACAAATATAGTATTCAAAATACCTCTCTCCTTATGGGAGAGAAGATCTGATTTCTGCCTCGCAGAACCAGATAAAAGAGGTGAGATGGTTTCAACCCCCCCATATATCACTTTGTCTGCTTTATCCCAATAAAATTCCTCAATGTATTGCCCCACATGAATTCTGGCTTGTGATAATTTTGACCAAATCCATCTTTGTAATTTGTTTTTTAAAGGTACGGGGTAAACAGCTTCCCAACCATGAAAAGTAATAAAAATTTTTCTTCTAACTAAAAGCCAAATTGGTAAAATCCACCAAAAGACATCATGGACGTGAACAATGTCGCTTTGAGTAAATATTTCTCTATGATGCCAAACCCAACTCCATAAGCTCAGCTTGTATTTAAATTTATCAAGGAATGAAGAATGAAGAATGGAAAACAAAGGGATTCTAAAAATTTTGACTTTTTGTCTTTGATCTTTTTTCTTTAACTTTCTATCATTTTGCAAGGTCACTACAATTACCTCATGACCCTTGACTATTAATAATTTAGAAATTTCTTCTACGTGTTTTTCCACTCCACCATAGTGAGGTAAGTAATAAGGAGCAATTTGGATGATTTTCATAGGCAATTTTTTTTCACATCGTTTCACACCAGAAATTTACCAGAATTTGTAGTTATAAGACTAGTTATATGAAAAAACTTATATTCCTACTCCTCTTCTTTAGTATTAGTATTGTAACGCCTCAAAGAGCAAACGCCCAGGAAGTTTTATTTGAGGATAATTTTGATGACAATGACTTCTCTGATTGGAAAATACAAAATAATCAACAATCTGAAAATCCAAATGAAACATGCAAATACCAAAATAATCCCAGTACTTGGCATATTAATGAGGGTATGCTGGGTATCAACATTGACGGTCCAAATTGCAGCTCACAAATAACTGCTGAAGCACTTGATTTACAAAGCCTGGATTCTTACAAGTTTGAGTTTGATTTAAAAATGGAAAGACCATACTATCCTGCTAGGTATGCAATTTTTAATTGGCAAGATGAAAATAATTATTATTACGCAGCATTCTTTGATGGAGTGGTAAGAGTCGACAGAATCGTAAATGGACAAACATCCAGTACATTTAATACTGGTATTAATCTTTATGCATTAAGAGAAGGCACTTATCACATTTCTATCACACAAGATAGAAAAAGTATCAGGGTGCGCGTAAATGAGCACAATGTGTTATCCGTATATGACGACAGTAAAGAAGAAAAAATCTACAACACGATTGGGTTTGGAATTGTAAGCAGAGAACAGATTTTTAATGCATATTTTGATAATGTTAGAGTAAGCTCATTATATGATCCATCACCTACTCCGACACCAACTCCCACCCCTACTCCAACAGCTGAGCCTACAGCAACTCCCACACCTATTCCCACTTCCACACCAACACCAACGCCAACGCCAACGCCAACGCCAACGCCAACGCCCGAGCCTACTCCAACTCCCAATCCAGATAAAAAATTAAATGTTCCTCTGTTTAAACAAACTGATGATAGATGGAAATCGGAAGAGTATGATCATGCTCGCCAGTGGTCCAGCAGAACTACTATTAAACAATGGGGCTGTGCCATGAGTTCTATGGCCATGATTTTCAACTACCATGGTATTAACAAGATGCCTGATGGATCCACCCTAACTCCATCGACTTTGAATTCTTGGCTCAAATCTCAACCAGATGGCTATATTGGAAATGGTCTTGTTAATTGGATTGCTGGCACCCGTTTAAGCAAAATTTTGAATGAAAAATATGGTAGTACAAAACTAGAGTACTCTAGAGTTGGTGGTAGCAGTAGTAAAACTATTAAATCAGAAATAGATGCTGGAAAACCCGGCATCTTGCAAATCAATGGACACTTTTTGGTTGGTACTGGCTACACAGCGGATGGTAAAGATTTGTTCATCAATGATCCTGCATATAATTACAGCAAATTTAGTCAACATAATACTAGCTTGCTTTCTACCAGAAAATTCCAGCCTAGTAATACTGATTTATCATATTTACTAATCAGCAAAAATCCTCAAACTAAAATCCAATTATTAGATTCTAATGGAACAGATCTTAGTCATTTATTAAATTTTTCAAAAGAAGTAATTAAAATCCCAAATACAGATATCAAAGAAAAAACCCGCCTAGATATAGCCACGATAGCTAAACCTAAATCCGAAAAATACCAATTAAAAATTTCTCAAGATACAGTCAAGCCTTTTAATTTGAAAATTTTTGCTTACGACCAAGAAGCTAACCCTAGCATCTTTGAACACAGTGGCTTGGTAGGCCCCAATCCAATAAAATTGGCTATTAATTACAATAAAGAAGGCAAAACCCAAACTAAAGTAGCCATGAACTTTAAGCGCTTTAAGCGGGATATTAAATCAGTGATGCCTGCTGACAACTTCTTTGGGCAGTATATTTATCACATACTTCTTAGTCTGACCGATCAGGCAATTCAAGCGGATGCAAATATGAAAGAATACTATTTAAGATTAATTAAAAGATTTCTTGACTTTTACAGTATATTTATGGCTCCAACAAAACGTCAGTACTTAAATCAACAATTTAATGCTCTATGGGATTATAATATCTCTCATGAGTAAATGTTTTTGGAGAAAATTAAAAAAACCTATTATCGGATTATCTCCAATGGATGGAGTTACTGATCAAGCTTTTCGCCACATCACAAAGACATATGGCAATCCTGATGTTATTTATACTGAGTTTACAAGTGTTGAAGGTTTATGTCATGGCGCTACTCAACTATTAAGACCTTTAATTTATGACAATTCTCAAAGGCCTATTATTGCTCAAATTTTTGGTAAAACCCCTAAATATTTCAGACAAGTAGCGGTACTACTTTGCGAATTGGGTTTTGACGGAATTGATATTAATATGGGTTGTCCGGCTAAAAGTGTAGCCCAACATGGGAGTGGTGCAGCTTTAATTCGAACTCCCAAATTAGCCCAAGAAATTATTTTAGCCAGCAAAGCAGGAGTAAAAGATTATCAAAATGGTAAAAAATCTAAAGATTGTACTGATTTAAAAAAATTATTAGATAATAAAAAACTAAAATTTATTAATAAAAAACCTAAATCTATCCCCATCTCCATCAAAACTCGCATTGGCTTTGATAGATCAGAAGTTGAAACATGGATTCCCGCCCTACTAGAAACTGAACCTGCAGTCATTACTCTTCATGGTCGCACACTAAAACAACAATACTCTGGAAAAGCTGATTGGGATGAAATTGCTAGAGCAGCTGAAATTACTCATCAAACAGAAGCACTAATAATTGGCAATGGTGATGTTAAAAATAGAGCTGAAGCTGAAAGAAAAACAAAAAAATATAAAGTAGATGGCGTACTAATTGGCAGAGCTGCTCTGGGAAATCCATTAGTGTTCTCCAAACAAAATAACCTCTCTCCCCAGGGGAGAGAAAATCTGGACGAGACGAAGCGAGACCAGATAAGAGAGGGACGAAACCAGATAGGTGAGGTTAAACTAGCTGAAATTGCCCTCGAGCACGCAAGACTTTTTGAAAAAACTTATTCTCAGGATAAGCGATATAATTTTCTACCTATGCGCAAGCATTTGGCTTGGTATATCAAAAGCATTGAAAATGCTAAAGAAATTCGCATGGAGTTGATGCAAACAAATAACAGTGAGGAAATAAAAGAAATATTTAAGAAATATAAGCTGATATAATAATTGCTCTAGGTCGCATGGTCTCAGTTGGCCCGCCTGCAGCAGCTATCGCTTCAGCGATTGCGGGCAGGTTAGAGCGGAACAATATTAAGGTCGGTTAGCTCAGTTGGTAGAGCGCCGCATTCACATTGCGGAAGTCAGAGGTTCAAATCCTCTACCGACCACCATTTCCAAACCCCAGATATTCCCCAGAATTGCTTGTTAAACTTGGCAGCATGTTTGAAACATTCGGCAATTTATTATTAGATCTACTCTTCCCTAAATTCTGCGTTTCTTGTGACAAAATGGGGAGTTTTCTTTGTAAAAAATGTTTTTTAAAAGTTAAGCCGTATAAGCAAAAAACCTGCCTGCCGAACAGGCAGGTAAAATTAGATTTAGAAAAAAGCTATTTAGACATGGTTTATGCTGCAGCTTTTTATGAAAAACCAATTAGCACTTTAATTCATGAATTAAAATATAAAAGTGTCAAAGATATAGGCATTACTTGTGCTCGCATGATGAAATATCTACTTAATATCCCTAAAGCAGACTTAATTAGCTACGTGCCTTTGCACAAAAAACGCTTGCGAGAACGTGGTTTCAATCAAGCTGAAGTAATTGCTCAAGAGTTAAGTAAATTGACAAATATTCCCTACCAAAAATTATTAATAAGGACTAAGCACAACAAGCCACAATCTAATATTAGTAGCCGCGAAAAAAGACTTTCTCGCATGCAAGATGCATTCTCCCCTCTCCATTCAGTGGAGAGGGACTCGAGTCCGAGACTCGCGAGGACGCGAAGGGTGAGGCCTAAATCTGTGATTTTAATAGACGATGTCTGCACCACCGGTACTACTCTCAATGAATGCGCCAAAATATTAAAGGTAAATGGTGTTAAGAAAGTAATTGGGCTGGTGGTAGCCCATGGGGATTGAAATTTTCATAAAATACCCTATAATAATTTACCTATGGGGATGTCCAGATTTGACGGATTTCGCTCTTTAACATCTGCAGACCGATTTGAACTCACGTTACGAGTTCAAAAAACATAACTGACAACATGATCAGTAACTTGCGTGATAAGGCAGAGAATTTCTTTGCTGGACTCAGGCAACCAGCTTACGCTCGCGTTTTAGCAGCTTAAGCTTGGCATCTTGAGATTTAGTTTCACTAGCGCTAATTTCAGGGTGGAAACACAGTTGGTGTGACAATTTAATTTCGCTTGTTGAATTAAATATAAGAAATCTTGACAAGAAGGAATAAGAGAAAGTTGGTTAGCTTTACTTACTTATTCTTAACTAAAAGCTTACTATGTCTGTAGATGATGTTACTTAGCCAATTCGGACGGGGGATCAATACCCCCCATCTCCACCACTTCGTTCCGCCAGATGCGAGACTGATTAGTCAATATGTTTTACGTACTAGCGTCTGCCATCTTTTGATAGCATTTTGCTTTTTTAATATCTATTCCCCATATTTAAAATCGTTATAGTAAAATGCTGCTATGACTGAAAAAGAAATTATTGAGTTAATAAAAAAAGCAAAAGAATATAGATCAGAAACCCACAACATAGAATTTAAAGATGCGAGAGGAGGAATCCCTGGCGACCTGTGGAGACCAATTTCAGCTTTTTCCAACACTCCAGGAGATGGAGTCATTGTTTTTGGAATAACTGAAGATAGGAAAAATGATAGTATCAGTATCGTTGGAAATTTAGATTTAGCTTTTCTTCAAGAAAGAATATTATCTTATATCAAAGAAAAAATGGATAATGTTGGATCATTTGACCTAAAAATTGTTGAGTTTGAGAACAAAAGCTTACTAGCACTCATCATTCTAGAAGCCAAAGATGAAATTAAACCCTGTTTTAATAAAAAATTAGGATTACCTAATGGAGCATGCATAAGAACTGGCAATAATGACAGAGTAATTACAGATATTGAAATGAGAACATTTATAAGAAATTCCAGTGTATTTAAATACGATAAAACTAGAGCAAATGAGACTACAATTAAAAAGTTAAACCTAGATAAAATAAAAAAGTTCCTTTCCCAGAGTGCTATAAAAACAGGTAGACTTAGTGCGAACAACAATCCAACAAATGAAGTTTTGGCAAATCTCGGAATAATAGATAAATTTGGAAATCAACTATTACCAACATTCGGAGGATTTATGATTTTTTCAACGGATCATCCTCAATTACTTAGACCTTTCTCCAGATTTGTTGTTAGATGTGTTAGATATAAAGGCGCATCTGTCGCTTCTCCCATTATTGATAAAATTGACATTACCGGAACATTAGACCAACAGATAGACTTAATTCAACAATTTATATTAAGAAATATATCTTTAAAAGCGAATATTGAAGGAACAAAAAGAATAGAAAGATATGAGTATCCTGAAGATGCAATTAGAGAATTAGTAGCTAATGCTGTTATCCACAGAGACTACATGATTACTGAAACATATACTCAAATTAATATTTTTTCAAATAGAATAGAAATTTATAATCCTGGCAACTTACCTCCAGGAGTCACTATAGATAACATCAAAGACTCACAATTTAGTAGAAACGAAATAATTGCAGCAATCCTCAAGGACATGGAGTACTTAGAAGAATATGGAAGAGGCATAAATATAGTTTTTTCTAAAATGAGAGAATGGAACTTATTGGATCCAATATTTAAAAACATGTCTAATTCTTTCAGAGTTATCCTATTGGGAGAAATGTTTAAAAAATTAAACGATAGGCAGGTTGGCATATGGAATGCTCTTCAAGATAGAGAAAAAATAACTTCTAAAGAATGTAATAAATTGTTTCCAAGTGTATCAAAAGCTACAATAGCCACAGATTTAAATAAATTAGAAAAAGTAGGATTAATTGAATCTAAAGGAGCTTCATATAACACCTACTATGAAGCAATTTATTAATTTAAGTAAAATTAGACGCAATTAGACGCAGTTGATTCTACCAGGCTAAAACTTATTTAATCAGATTGATTCTAAGTTAGACACAATTGGATTAAACACAGCAGATTCAATATATAAACTTGATATTGTCTCCCCACCTCACCACCCACTCCACTAAATAGTTCTACTTCGACAGGCTCAGCACAGGCATTTCAGATTGGCGGAGTCCACCTCCCAAAATAGTTCTACTCAAATCTATTTCAGTGCTATCATAGAAACTCAAACATGAAAACAAAACCCTGGTATCTTTATATCCTCCTCTGCTCTGACAACACTTATTACACTGGCATTGCCACAAATTTAGACAAGCGTATAGAAATGCATAATAGTAAAAAAGGTGCTAAGTACACCCGCGGAAGATTGCCGGTCAAATTAGCATATTCTGAAAAATTAGAAAACGAGTCGCTGGCACGCAAAAGAGAATTTGAAATAAAAGCACTGACGAGAAAAAAGAAAAAAGAATTAATTAAAAAATAACTCTGATAGAATAATCTAAGTGAATAAGCAAAATAAAAATTATATTTTCTCTTTTGATCTAATCAGAGCTTTTGCGATTCTTGGGGTTGTTGCTATTCACGTTTTTCTACCTATATATACTCGCCCAGATTTTTTGGCTGGAATTTCTTGGTGGTTTGCTTACAGTGTTAATGCTATTTCTAGATCTGCCGTGCCACTATTTATAATGGTCAGCGGCGCGCTGCTACTAAACAAAAAACAAAAAAATCAAATAAAAGATAGTCTAAATAGAGCAGTTTTTAGAGTTGGGATTCCCTTATTGTTTTGGAGTTTTACTTATTTTAATTGGGAACTATTCTATTTTGAAAGAAGAACTAGTTTAATTTCTGCGATTAGTACTTTCTTTTCAGCCGATGTTTTTCATCTGTACTTCTTAATAATTATTTTTAATTTATATTTATTTACTCCAATATTCAAAACATATATAAAAAATTCTTCTCAAATACTAAAAAAATATATTATATTCTTAACCTTGTTAATAGGTTTTTTAATTTACTTTTTGCAATATTTTGTTTTCAAGGGCAAAAATATTCTTAATTTTTTTACAATTTGGATTCCATACTTGGGATATTTTTTAGCAGGAGATTATTTAAATAAATTAAAAATTAAATCAAAGCAGTTTTATTTATTAAGCTTAGTTTTTATTATCTCCCTTATATTTACCATTCTATTTGGATACTTCAATCTTAAACTTTTTTCGCAAAATATCATGACTTTCTGGGGAATGGGCGGCAGTGAATATTTCACCCAATTTTTAAGCCTCAATGTTATCATCATGTCTTTATTAGCATTTGTATTATTAACAAAAACAAATCTCTCTAAATTTTTTGAAAAAAACATTTATTTAAATAAAATAATTAAAAATATTGCCAAAACGTCTTTTGGGGTTTATCTAATTCATATTATTATCATAGGTCTTTTAGACAAATATTTTGGCTTTGCCATTCATAATATCGGTTCCAAACTCTGGCTTTATGGTATGGAAAAAATGCTGATAGTTTTTACTGTATCTTGGACAATCACTCACATCGCCATTAAAATTCCTGTTATAAAAATGTTGTTTGGAGAAAAAGAAAAATTAATTAAATATTAACTTATAACCCCATCATCACGATCCCACCTACAGTCATTAAAATACCAATAGTTTGCAACTTGCTCAATTTTTCCTTTAAGAAAACTACTGCCAAACTCACAGTTACCAAAGTTAAGGTAGAGGCTATGGGATAAACAATAATTCCATCCCCTATTCTTAAACCAAAGCTTACTCCCAAAGTACCCATGATTTCCAAAAAACCTACAAAAAATAATGCCGATAACATTTTTCTTGACGTCTTCCCTATACTGAGCTCCTTGCTAGTTAACTTTGCTATCAACATCACTGTCAAGATAACAGTAAATCTTGCCAGTAAATTGACTAATAACCAATCAAGTTTTTCCACTAAATATTCATTAATTGACCAATAAAATCCAAATAATACTGCAGCAAAAAAAGATTCTTTGACCCCACTTAGCAAAGATATTGTTCCTTTCTTTAAATCATCAAAATTAACTGAAACCAACGATGCGCCGATAATAATCAATGGCAATGCTAGTGCGTGAAGCACAGTAGTACGTTGACCAAATATCAAATATGCCACTGAAATAATCACTATAGTTTGAACATTGATAACAGCCGAAACTACAGACACATTACCTATTTCAAATGCAAAGTAAAAAGCTAAGTATGCTATAGCAAAAATTACCCCAGAAAAAATTGTTAATAAAAGAAGTAAGATTGGAAAGTGAAAACTGTTAATAAATAAAGCAGCTATTAGAGCCGTAATAAATAAACCAACTAGCTGAGACCAAAACAGAGTCCTAGTGTGACCCAATTCATCTGCGCCGTAATTAGCTAAAAAATCAGAAGTTCCCCAGCCCAGCATTCCACCCAAACCAGCTAAAATACTAATTAAAGTTTTGGACACTATTAACCTTCAACATTCTGCAAACTGCCTAAATATTCCGCTACCTTACTATTATGAACTTCTCTAGGCTTACTACCCTCTGGAGGCGAAACCAAGCCTGTCTCATAAAGCTGATCTAAAATTCTAGCAGCCCTGGCATAACCTACTGACAACCTTCGCTGAATGAGCGAACTAGAAGCTTTATCATATTGAGCAATTAATTTGACAGCAGCATTAAACAAATCGTCTTTATCACTGCCTGCTCCAGGCTGATTACTACCACCCTTAATAGTATTAGGTTTATATTTTGTCAGAATTTCTTCTTTATAATCAGGCTGCTGACCCTGAGATTTCAAAAAGCTAATTAATTGTTTAGCTTCGCCATCACTCACAAATGTTCCCTGTATACGCACAGGCTTGGCTTGAGTGGGAGGAATAAACAACATATCACCCCTGCCTAACAATTTTTCGGCTCCTGGCTGATCTAAAATTACCCTGGAATCCATCATGCTAGAAACATTAAATGCTATTCTGCTAGGCACATTAGCTTTAATTAGACCGGTGATTACATCTACAGAAGGTCTTTGGGTGGACAACACCAAATGAATACCCACTGCACGCGCCATTTGAGCAATTCTGGTAACAGAATCTTCCACTTCGCTAGGAGCAAAAAGCATCACATCAGCCAACTCATCCACCACTATAACAATGCTAGGCATAGCTGCAAAACCAGCCAACTCATTATAATCATCAATATTTTTAACCCCAACTTCTGCTAACTTTTTGTATCGTTCTTCCATTTCCTTGGTAGCCCATTTTAAAGCAGATACCACTTTGGCTGGATCAACTATCACTGGTGTAAGCAGATGAGGAATATCATTGTAGCCAGTTAACTCTACTCTTTTTGGATCAATTAAGATCAACCTAACTTCTGAAGGACTAGCCCTAAAAAGAATTGAGCAGAGAAAAGAATTGACACTCACAGACTTACCAGAACCAGTAGCACCAGCAATAAGCACGTGGGGCATTTTGGCAATATCGGCAATAACTGGCTGACCAGCAACGTTAAGACCTAAAGCTACAGCCAACTTAGATTTCATCTGCTTCATTTTTTTGCTAGCTAACATTGTCTTGAGTGCTACATATTGAGCCGATCTATTTGGCACCTCAATACCTACCAAATTTCTACCTGGAATAGGAGCTTCTATGCGTACTTGCCCCGTAGGAGCCGAAAGTGCCAAAGCCATATCTGTAGAAAGGTTGGTAATTCTGGATAGCTTAGTTCCGCGAGTAATTTCCAAAGCATATTGTGTTACTGCTGGACCATAATTCACTGCTTTTACTTTAGCTCTAACACCAAATGA
>JBDLIL010000008.1:0-24352 GCA_039714855.1 Patescibacteria group bacterium | reverse complement strand
AAAAACTCTGTTAATTCAAGTTGACTCAAAGGCTCAGCTTCTAAGCCCAACTCAAAGTACTCGGGATGAGAACGAATAACTTCGTCGCAAAAAGAATGAAAGGTTTGGATTCTAACCCTATAAGCCGTGCTACCAATCATCTTGAAAAGCCTCTCTCTCATGGTAGTAGCTGCCGCATCTGTGAAAGTGAGAGCCAAAATAGATTGAGGATCAGAATCAGTTTTGGCCAAAATATTGGCTATTCTTGCAGCTAAAACTTGCGTTTTTCCAGTGCCAGGGCCAGCTATTACCATTACTGGACCATCAATAAGATCAACAGCTTTACGCTGCTGCTTATTCAGCTGAGAATAGATTTTTTGAAAATTCATTACCCCTTTATCTTCTCCCAAATTTCCTTTTCTATCTCCTTCATTACCTTCTCATTTTCTTTCAAGAAATTTTTAGCGGCTTCACGACCTTGGGCAATAACATTGTCCTTATACTTATAGAAGCTACCAGCTTTGACTATTACTCCCTCTTGAGCACCAATATCTACTACATCGCCAACTCTGGAAATACCATTGATATCCATGTCAAACTCAGCCTGTTGAAAAGGAGGAGCTAATTTGTTTTTCTTGACTTTCACCCTGTGCCTACTGCCCACCATTTTGTCACCCTCTTGGATGTTACCAATTTTTCTAATATCTAGTCTCTGAGTGGCATAAAATTTTAGAGCGTTTCCGCCAGTGGTCGTTTCAGGACTACCAAACATAACACCAATCTTCATACGAAGTTGATTTGTAAATATCATTAAAGTATTGGTTCTATTAATGGCAGCCGTTAGTTTTCTCATAGCCTGACTCATGAGCCTGGCTTGCACTCCCATTTGAGCATCTCCCATATCACCTTCTATTTCGGACTTTGGTACCAAGGCTGCTACAGAATCGATTACCACTATATCCACTCCCCCAGAACGAATTAGGGTTTCAGCTATTTCCAAAGCCTGCTCTCCATAATCAGGTTGAGAAATCAATAAGTCGTCTAAATTTACACCAATTTTTTCGGCGCGCAGTGGATCTAGGGCGTGCTCCACATCCACAAATGCGGCTACACCACCTTTTTTTTGTACATCAGCAATGGCATGCAAACAAACAGTGGTCTTTCCGCTAGCCTCAGGTCCATAAATCTCAACTATTCTTCCCTTGGGAAAGCCACCTATCCCCAATGCCAAATTTAAAGATAGAGATCCGCTAGAAACCACTGGCATCTTGCCTATATTTTTCAGAGATTCACCCATCTTCATGATGCTGCCCTTGCCAAATTGCTTTTCTATCTGCTGCATGGCGATACCTACTGCCTGCTTCTTACCAGATTCCTCAGGTACTTTAATATCATTTTTTTTATTACTGGCTTTAGCCATGGTGCTCCTTTGGGGCAGAGTTTTTTGTTAAAATTATTTCTTTTTATTTTTTCTTATCTTCTTTAAATCGTCAGTGATTAAAATAGCAAAGGTCAAAGCCATAATGGCAAAAGCAAGAATGTTAATTCCTAAAACTAAGTCAGGATTATTCATATTTCTCCTTTAATTCCATGGTTCTTAGCGAGAGATACATAGATATCATCCCTAATATAACAAATAAAAACGAGTTGATTAACCTCACTCTAACAGAAAGTGCAGAGCTTGCAACACTGGCGAGAAACAATCCCTTAGCAATATCTGAAAATAGATCTGATAATACAAGCAATTGACCTGAGGTAAATTTCATGATTTTTATACTCTAACACCCAATTCTTGGAAAAACCTTGGGTTTTGAAATTAGTCTAAATTCTGGCCTCGTCCTGCGAAATCTTGGCGAAGTAGGAGAAAAACTGTATGACAACATGTAGTAGAATACTAAGTATTCGGGGTGTAGTTCAGTTGGCTAGAATGCTCGGCTGGGGGTCGAGTGGTCGCAGGTTCGAGTCCTGTCACCCCGACAAAGATATCTAAAATATGAAAAAGAAAAAAGTGGTGCGTAAAAATTTTATAATTGGGCTATCGATATTCCTACTCACTATCTATCTCATATATCAAGGATTTTTATGGATTATTTCAAATAAGTTTTCTATCAATGCTTACTGCTCGGATGTTAAGTCATTTATTGAGCTGAATAACTCAACATTTGAAACAGTTTTTACTAACTCATTTGATGTGGCCGTAGCTTGTAGAACTGAAAAGTGTAAAACTCAACAAGTTAATCAAACCATGTTATCCCTTGAAGGATCAGATAAGCTGAAGTTTTACCAAACTAGTTATTTAATTAGACTTAACACTGATGGAAATATTGAGAAGTGGTTCTGGTCAGGTGATGTTAAAACTACTATTCCTACTACTGATGGTGAGAAACAGGTAACCAAACTATTACGAGGTAAATCTTCGCCAATCTGCACTCAAAACTGGAAACTTGACAGTGGAGAAACTCATATGACTTATCTAAAAGATGCTTACAGTGAAGCAGAAATAATCATTCCAATAAAAAGTGACAGAAAAGTAATTGGAGCTTTTGTAAGTAGGTGGGGAGACTAAGGTGTTAAGAAACGAAACTCCATAGCTAAGTTTATAGACCTCCCTCTTAATACTATTAGGTTTAGTAAACATAGTCCTCACTTGAGTAATTAGGTTGACTAAACACAAACTCCATTGGACTCATTTCAAGCTCTTGGTAGGCCTCGCTATCCCAATGGAGACGAATAGACTCGGCTAGGGTAAAATAGAGTTTGAAGTTCGTCTCTTTTAGTCGACATACGGAGGCTTCACCGCCTCCGGCGAGACCCCGCCAAAGGCGGTGGCGAGTCCTCTCAGTCTGACACTTCGACAAGCTCAGTGCAGGCATTTCGACAAGCTCAGTGCAGGCATTTCGACAAGCTCAGTGCAATCAAATACAATATACCTATGCCAAATCTAAATGCCCGCGAAATTCATGCCCAATCAGAACAAGCCAGAGAAGCAGATGAACTAGATCTTGCCTTAGATCTAATAAGCAAAGCTATTTTGCAATATCAAGAAGAAAAAAACTTGGCTGGACAAGCCGAGGCTCTTTGCTCCAAATTCTTAGCCTTAAAACATAAATATAGAAAAACTGGTGAAACTAAGTATTTAGAGCAAGCTAGAGAAGAAGTGGAAAAAGCTGTTGCCATAGCTGAAAAACTAGATGATAAATCTGGACTCATAATCCCCCTTATTAATTTATCCAAAGTATTGGAAGAGCTAGGACAAGCAGCTGAGGCTCTGCCACACTATGAAAGAGCTGCTGAGCTCAATAAAGAAACTGTGCTAAAAAATCACGATCAAGATTTGCTCGCAGTTGACATTGAGTTGCACCTCGGCCTAGCTAAACTAGAAAGCAAGCCAAAAAAGGTTGATGAAACTGCCCTAAGTCAAATTGAGACTTCCCTAAAAAATCTTAATAGTGGAAAAGAGAACAGGGATAGTTTTAGAGTTAATGTCTTAATTTCCGGAGCATATTTAAGATTAGCTAAATATTTTAAAGATAAGGATCTAGATAAGACAAAAGTGTATTTAAAATTAGCCACTCAACTTATAAATGAAGATGAGAGATTGGTTTTAAGAAAAGAACAACTAAAAACTTTCGATCTCGAGTAAAAATTACTTCGCCTCATTGACTATTTTGTTCTCCAGCAGTACAATTGCGCTGTTAAATTATATTAGTAAATATTTTTATAGGATAATTTGCAGCAAAAATTTGTAATTTAGTATGACTATCAATGAAGATCACAAAATACACTAATCTAAATATCATTAAGATATACAACAAACCTTTGTTGTAGATTTTGTATAGTTCTCTAGTCTACTCTCTCCTTTTTCGCTGCAGTTAGGAATAATATGTCATTTTTTGGAAATCTTTCAGATCTTTTTAAGGTTGAGGAAAATAAAGCTAAAGTTTCGACCAAAAGCCAATCTGCTTCTGGAGGACAAAAACCTAAAAGAGGTTTTAAGAAAAAATCAAAAATACAAAGGCCTATACAAACTCAAAAGCCTCAACCTCAGGTAGACACTCAAGCTATTGTTCGTGAAGCTCAGGCCAAGGCTAGAGAAATTATTGTCGAAGCCAAAGATGAAGCCTTTGCTATAAAATCTAAGGCCGAACTTAACGCAAGAAAAACCAATCAACAACTAGAAGACAAACAGCGTCAACTTAATAGACAATTAGACAAAGTCGAATTCCAACTAGATCAAATTACTGACAAAGAAAAAGAACTAAGTAAGAAAAATAAACAGACCGATGAGTTTAAACAAAAACTAGAAGCCAGCAAGACAAAAATCCTCCAAAAATTAGAAGAGGTTGCTGGCATGACTCGCGATGAAGCTAACAAGGTCTTACTTGATGGTGTAGAAAAGAAAATTAGCCAACAATTAGCCCAAGTTGTCCGCCAAAAAACTGAAGAGGCTCAGCTAGAAGCTGAAAATAAAGCTAGAGAAATATTGGTGGACACCATGCGTCATGGTTCTACTAATTATGTTGCGGAATACACAGTTTCCAGAGTTGAACTTCCTAATGAGGAGAGTAAAGGCAAGATTATTGGCAAAAGCGGTCGTAATATACACGCTTTTGAAAAAGTAACTGGTGTAGACGTAGATCTAGATGACTCCCCCACAACAGTTAGACTCTCCTGCTTTGATCCCGTTAGACGCGAAATAGCGAAAATAGCTTTAGAAAAACTTATCAAAGACGGACGCATTCAACCTAGCCGTATTGAGGACACCGTAGCAGAAACAAAACAAAAAATAGATAAGATAACTTTCGAAGCTGGCAAAAAACTATGTCATGCAGTAGGCGTATATAATCTTCCCAATGGGCTAATTCAACAGCTTGGAAGATTTAAATATAGGTTTTCTTACGGTCAAAACATGATCCAGCACACTTTAGAAGAAACAAAAATCGGTATTAAAATTGCCCATGAACTCAAAGCTGATGTTAATGTTGTTAGGCTCGGCTGCCTTTTACATGACGTAGGCAAAGTATCTGAAGAGGTAGAGGGTAGCCATGTGGAGTTGGGAGTAAAAATAGCCAAAAAATACAATATGCCTAAGAATGTAGTAGATTGTATTGCTCAGCATCACGAAGATGAACCTTTCTCTGGTCCTGAGCAAATGATAGTCTATATTGCTGATTCCATTTCTGGAGCCAGACCAGGCGCTAGATATGAAAATCACGAAGAATACGTTGAAAGACTAGAATCTCTGGAAAAAATAGCCACGTCTTATGATGGAGTGAAGCAAGCCTACGCTGTACAGGCAGGTAGAGAAATTAGAATACTGCTGGATCCAGAAAAAACTAAAGATGATGATGTAGAAATTTTATCTCTCAAAATTAGAGATCAAATTAAAGAAGAGATGACTTATCCAGGAACAGTAACTGTCACTGTTGCCAGAGAAAAAAAATCTAAACAAATAGCGGAGTAAAATATGCATAATACTTTTCTTATTATAGAAATAATCTTGGGTGCCTTAATAGCTGGATCAATATTGCTTCAAGCCCAGGGCACTGGCCTTGGAAGTTCGTGGTCTGGTGGTGGTGAAACTTATCACACTAGAAGAGGAGTTGAAAAAGTAGTTTTCTATTTCACGATCATAGCCACTCTACTATTCGCTTTGAATTCCATAGCTATACTAATTTCCTGATATTTTATTTTTAGTGCGCTATAATGTTTGCATGCGCAAGTATTATTGGTATTTTACTGCTTATTGGAAGAAACATGGCAAAACTGTAATCATTTCTGTATTCACCGCCATATTCTTATTTTCAATTACTCTTCCTTTTTTGGTTAGTAAAATTAATACTAAAAAACATTTCTATATTGCTATGGTCGGCAACCATACTCTTAACTCTTTGCCTAATGAAATCGAGCAATTGGTAAGTTTTGGATTAACAAAACTGAATAAAGATGGTACGGTTGACCCTGCTCTTTCTGAACGCTGGAGTATTGAAGAAAACGGTAAAACTTATCGTTTCATAATTAAAAAAGGCCTCAAATGGCAAGATGGTAAAAATTTTAATCCTTCTGACGTCTGGTATCCTCTGGAAGATACTCAAATTATCACCACTCAAAATGACGTTGTTTTCAAATTGCCTGACACATTCGTACCATTTCCCTCTTTTGTAAGTAAGCCACTTTTTCGCAGCAACTATGACTCTAAGTGGTTTTTCTTTACTAAACAAAAAATTACCGGCTTAGGTAGATATCAAATCACTGACTTTAAACTACAAGGTAAAAGACTAAAAGAAATAACTTTAGAGTCAAGTAAAGAAAAAAGAACTATCCGCTTCTATTTAACACAAGGAGATGCTATCACGGCATTTAAATCAGGTGACGTAGACATTCTTAGTGATCTAAACAACAAAACAGCTTTTGAAAATTGGAATAATATCTTATTGACTGAAACACTAAAGGAGGATGAATACTTAGCACTATTTTTTAATATGAAAAATCCCCTATTTAGTAAAAACGTGCGCCAAGCTTTTTCATATGCACTGAGCAAGCCCGAAGACAAAGAAAGAGCCCTAGGACCAATCGACCCTAATTCTTGGGTATATCTAGCAGCCAATAAAACCTACAAACAAGATCAAAAAAGGGCTATAGAAAGACTTTTAAGCTCAATGCCGGAACAAAAATTAGCTTTTAGCATTAAAACTACAGTGGCGTTTTCTGCCGAGGCAGAAAAAATTAAAGAGGAATTGGAAAATTTAGGCACAGCTGCATTCGAATCATGTGAGCAGTCTGATGAAGTAAGTGAGAAAGAAAAATGTGAAAACCTAAAAATTTCCATCAATATACAGGTTCACAATTTTCCCGACCTGACAGATTTTGAAACTCTTTTGATCACCAGAGAATCACCGCCAGATCCCGATCAATATTCGATGTGGCATTCTCAGCAGGCTAGCAACTTTACTAATTATAAAAATACCAGAATTGACAATTTACTAGAGAAAGGCAGACAAGTGGCAGATAGAGAAGAAAGAAAAGCAATTTATCAAGAATTTCAACAATTCTTATTAGAAGATGCTCCGGCTGTATTCATTAAACACCCAACCGTATATGAAGCTAAACGCAAATAAGACTAACACCCACTATCAGAAAATTGGTAAAAAAGGCCCGTATCTAATACTACTTCATGGCTGGGGTTGTGATTGGCAAATTTGGCATGGCGTCATAGTAGAGTTATCCAAAAAACACAGATTAATAATTCCAGATCTGCCCACCTTTGGAAAGTCTGAAGAACCGAAAGAAGTCTGGAGTTTAAAGAATTATGTTGATTGGTTGCAAGAATTTATAGAACTAGTTATCAAGGATAATAAATTTATACTTGCTGGTCATTCTTTTGGAGGACAAATAGCCAGCGTTTATGCAGCTAGAAAAAACAACTCCGCTTCGCCAAGGCTTCGCAGAGCAAGTAATAATTTAGAAAAACTTATTTTAGTCGACTCAGCCGGTTTAGCTGACTCTCTAACTTTTGCCAAAAAATTGCAAACAACCCTATTTGGAGCAATACCAGAACCCATAAAACATCTTGTTTCAAATAAATTCAGACGCAAGATTTTAAAACTCATTAATTCTCCCACCGATCACTTAGACTCCAGTTTTTATCAACGTAAGGTTTTGAAAAAAGTTGTCTGTGAAAATATCGCAAACCATCTGATAAATATTGAAACTTCAACACAAATAATTTGGGGCAGAAATGACGATGCCACTCCCCTACATCAGGGAGAAAAATTTCATAGATTAATTAAAAACTCTAAGTTAGAAATATTTGAAAATTCAGGACACTTTCCCTTTATCGATGAACCAATTAAATTTATAAATACTATAAGTAAATGAAAACTAACAGCATACTAACTATTCTTCAACAATCAGAATATGATCTGAAATATTTTCAGCGCTGGTATAAAAGACGCAAAGAAGAAAATTTCCAGCCAAAGGCTGGTCCGCCTCTGGCGGAAAAACCAGAGAAATTAACAACAAAATTAAGACTAATCAAAACTTTTTATTCTTTACTTTTTATTTTTCCCGTCTTAATTCGCATCAAACTAATCTTATTAATAATCAAACCTGTAGAATTTTTAATTAGATTTGTAATTTATTTCTTGGCTAACAGCAAGTTATTTTTTCTAAAAATCTTGGGTCTAAAAGTTGTTGCTATTGCCGGCAGCTATGGCAAAACCAGCGTAAAACATATTATGTCAAATAGCTTGAGAAAACAAACTCCCACTCTTGCTACAGCCAAAAGTATTAATACTCCCCTAGGCATAGCCCTAACTATCCTCACAAAGCTAAAAGTAAAACACAAGCTTTTTATAGTAGAGTTAGGTGAACACAAAAGAGGAGATATTAGGCAACTCTGCCAACTTGTAAGACCACAGTTTGGAATCCTAACTCCCATCGGCAGACAGCATTTGGAAAGAATGGAAAGTTTGAAAAATATTGTTAAAACTTTTTCCGAGCTTCTAGAATATTTCAATTTTGATAAAAACAAACTGCTTATTGCTGATGAAAATCACAAGTACTTCGAGAAACACAAGTTGCATTACTACGGAAAAGAAAAAAAACTAAAGAATAAAGATCAAAAAAACTTTTATTCTTTATTCTTTATTCTTAGCGCCAGGGTTTCTAGATCAGGAACTGAGTTTAAAGTTGGCAGTCATGATAAAAAAACCAAGATGATATTTTCGCCGCTTTACGGTGAACATCAGGCTGCTAACACCCTGCCAACATTCTGGCTAACTAATAAATTAAATTTATCCACCCAAAAACTTATTGCTGCCATAGCACAACTGCCATATATTCCTCATCGCCATCAGCCGTTTTTTGCTGCCAATGATGTTTTGATTCTAGATAACGGATATAATTCTAACCCGGACAGTGTTAAATCATCTCTCAAATTAATCAATCAGCTTAATCCAACTCACAGAATAATTATCACTCCAGGATTTTTAGAGTTAGGTAAAGAATCAGAAAAAATTCATAAAGAATTTGGTAAAACTTTAGCTAAACAAATTGATTATTTAGGCTTATTAGATTTTCCTGATCAAGCAAATATTATAAAAGGTTTTCTAAAAACCGGTGGCAAAAAAAGTCAGATTTTCACTGGTAACACTCAAGAAGAAATTTTAAATAAATTAAAGCCGAAAATTATCAAAGGCAGTGTTATACTTTTTGAAAACGGAGTCAACGAGCTTTATCGTTGATAAAGCAAAAAAATCTACGTAGCGAAGCATTTGTCCCTGAAAGCAAAAGCTTGCGCTTAAAGGACTATTGTCTGAGTCTTGAAAATTTTTTTGCGAAATAAAACTATGAAAAAATTAGCAATTCTTTTCGGAGGAATCAGCACCGAGCACGAAGTATCAGTGATTACAGCGCTGCAACTTATCAAGAATGCTGATAAAAATAAATATGAGATTTTGCCTATTTATATAGATAAATCTGGCAACTGGTGGACAGGTGAAAAATTACTAGAAAAAGATTATTATAAAGATCAAAATCTTTTCAAACCCAAGAAGCTTGAACCATTTTCCACAGACTTGCAAACATCAGACATCGACGTTGCTATACTTTGCTTTCATGGTGAATACGGTGAGGGGGGAAATATCCAAGGCTTATTAGAGCTGGCAGGCATCCCATATCAAGGACCTGGGGTACTAGGCTCTGCGGTAGCTATGGATAAAATTAGCTTTAGACAAATATTAAAAGCTGAAGGTATTTCGCAAGCAGATTTTCTTTACTTTACCCAAGCTGATTTTGATAAAAACAAAAAAGAGATTTTTAATAAAATAGTTAATAATTTAAAATTGCCAGTTTATATCAAACCATCTAGATCGGGTTCTAGTATCGGCGTGGTCAAAGTTGACAAAGAAAAAGAGCTAGATAAAAAGATAAAAGAAGCTCTAAAGCTTGATTCTAGAATTTTGGTAGAAAAAGAAATAGAAGATTGCATCGAAATTAACGTAGCAGTTTTGGGAGATCAAGAAAAGGCAGTGGCCTCTGTAGCAGAACAACCTATCAAATCTGAAGAACTTTTAAGTTTTGCCGACAAATATGAAAAAGGCTCAGGCAAAAAGAGTGGTATGGCCAGCGCTACTAGAAGAATCCCCGCTCCTATTAGTAGTGAGTTGACTAAAAAAGCTCAAGATCTGGCCTTAAGAATATTTAAAATATTTGATTTTTCAGGCGTAGTGAGAACTGACTTTTTTGTAAATCCCAGCACTGAAGAAATATTTGTCACAGAAAGCAATACTATTCCTGGCAGTATGAGTTTCTATCTTTTTGAGGCTGATGGCATGGATTACAGCGAACTCATAGACAAATTAGTTGAAATTGCTATAAACACTCATAAAAGAAAAGGGGGGCTAATTAAATCTTTTGATACTAATATTTTAGAAAAATAATCATTTATGCAAAAAAAATTGTTTATGTCATTGATTTTTGGATTTTTGATTCTGAATTTTTCTGCTTGCACTCTGACTGATCCAGAACATAAAAAAGATATCTCTACTAACAATGCTGAAATAAACATTAGTAATCCAGAACAAATTAATATTAAAAAACAAGAAAATCAAAATTTATTAAATAAGAATATAAATAGGAAAGAAAATATGCGAGAAGATAAAAATATTGCAGCTACCCAAGCTGTTATCAGTACTAGCAAGGGCAACATAGTAATCAGGCTTGAGTCTGATGCAGCACCCAAAACTGTTGAAAATTTCGCCAATAAAGCCATGCAGGGATTCTATAAAGGATTAACTTTTCACCGCGTAGAAGATTGGGTGATTCAAGGAGGTGATCCTGACGGCAATGGTACTGGTGGTGGCAAAATGCCCACCGAAATAAATGATTTGCCCTTCACTGCTGGATCTGTGGGTGTAGCTAGAGGCGGAGACATAGCCTGGAGCAATGATTCGCAATTCTTTATTTGCACTACTGACTGCAATTGGCTAACAAAACAATACACAAATTTTGGCCAAGTAATAGAAGGTATGGACATAGTTGGGCAAATTGCTATCGGTGACAGCATCAATTCCATTAGCACTAAGTAAACATTGCAAAAAAGAAAAATTTTTTTACTAGCTACTAGCGGCTTGCTTCTTGCTGTCTTTTTATTTTTTATTTTTTATTCTTTGTTCTTTGTTAAACAAACCTTAAGAACAGCACAGGATTACTTTGCCAATCTGCTCGCAGTAGAACAACAAGCTGGCAATGTAGAGAATTTTAGAAGAAAAGTAAATCAATTTGATAGTTTGGCAAGCATAGTAAGTAAAAAAACAAATTCTCCAAAAATAACTAGGTTCGCTGGCTTTATCCACCTACTCAAACAACATTTAACTGGCAAACATAAATACATGCTAGTTTTTCAAAACTCAGAAGAGATAAGAGCCACTGGTGGGTTTATGGGATCTTTTGCGCTACTAGAGCTTAATGAGGGAAGAATAAAAGAATTAAATTTTTATGACATCTATGATGCTGATGGACAATTTGAACTCCAAGTAGAAGCTCCAGCTGGTGTAAAAGAATATTTAAGCAGCGGTGAAGGACATCGCTTACCTGATGCGAATTGGCATCCAGATTTTCCTAGCTCTGGTCAAAAAATTATTAAATTTATGGATGAGAGTGGCTTTAAAAACATTGATGGTGTTGTTGCTATCAATTTAGAAACTGTTGAAAAATTGCTTGATATAGTAGCTGGAGTTTATTTGCCAGACTATGGCATGACTATTACTAGCGACAACTTTTATAGTGTGGCCAGAGCAGACAGAGAGACATATTTTTCTGGCAGCAAAGCTAAAAAAGATTTTTTAAAAAATCTTTTTAATAATTTAAAAATTAAATTAAGCCAACTAAACTCAGATCAACAAAAAGAGTTGCTGCAATCCTTAATCCATGAGCTAAAAAGAAAAAATCTGCAATTTTATTCCAAAAACCCAGATATTCAAAAAAACTTTGAGCAGTTAAAAATTGCTGGACAACTAGCAACTACCAATTACCAATTACTATATTTAGTCGAATCTAATGTTGGTATTAATAAAGCCAATAAAAATATTTCCAGAGAAGTTAAAATTGATCTAGATCAAGGCTCAGATTTAAAAATTCTTTTTTCAAACAAAAACCAAAATTTAGATTACATAAATTATCAGAGATTGATAAGCAATCCTGAATCAGAAGTCCAAAATATCAAAATTAATAATGAGAGTTTGGAAGCCTGGAACGAAGAAATTATCACAAACTCCAAAGGGGAGAAATTTAAACAAATTGGTTTTCTTGCTCCTGTGCCAGCCAATAAAACAAGCACTGTCCAAATCCAGCTACTAAGCAGCAACAGCCAACTACCGATT
Organism: Patescibacteria group bacterium; assembly: GCA_039714855.1. Classification (GTDB taxonomy): domain Bacteria; phylum Patescibacteriota; class Microgenomatia; order UBA1400; family PJMF01; genus JBDLIL01. Next base: position 11,990 of record JBDLIL010000008.1, on the reverse strand, counting down.
GCTATTTATAAACAACCAGGACTGACTCCCACTCCATATACTATTATTAATAAGAAAGAAATCCAAAGCTTTGTTTTAGAAAAAGACCTAATCATAAACTAAGTTATAATATTCTTATGTTAATTTCTATCGAAAAACAAGCTACTCTTGAAATCCAAAAAGCTCAAAATTTTTTAGATTCAGTAAATATTCAAGAAATTGAGCAAAAAACTGAAAATCTGGAGAAAAAAACTCTTATTCCAAATTTTTGGCAAACTCCCGATGCTCAAAGCATCATGCAAGGGCTCTCAAACTTGAGAGATGATTTAAATTCTCATGAGTCTCTAGAAAAAGCCAAGCAAAACGTTCAAGCACACTTGGAGTTGGGTGAAAGTTTAGAAGGCAAGCAACTATTAACTGAATTTAAAAAAGATCTGAAAAAACTAAGGCAAGCTAACTCTCAGTTTGAATTGAAAAAATACATGTCTGGCAAATATGATTCTTACTCTGTGCTATTTTCAATTCACTCTGGTCAAGGTGGTACCGAGGCTATGGACTGGGCCCAAATGTTACAAAGAATGTATGAGAAATATTTTGACAAAAAAGGCTGGAAATACACCCTTATCAGCGAATCCAGAGGTGAAGAAGCCGGCATAAAAACCGCTGAATATGAAGTAAAAGCAGACTTTGCTTACGCGCATTTAAAAGGCGAAGGTGGTACTCATAGATTAGTGCGCCTAAGTCCTTTTAATGCTGACAATCTAAGACAAACTTCATTTGCCTTAGTAGAAACCCTGCCTCTGATAGAGCAATCAGATAAAAGTATTGAGCTAAAAGATGATGAGCTGGATTGGCACTTTACCAGATCTGGTGGAGCCGGTGGACAAAATGTAAATAAAGTAAACACCGCTGTAGAATTAACCCATAAACCCACTGGTATCGTTATCCACTGCAGAGAAGAGAGAACTCAATACCAAAACAAAGAAAGAGCCCTTAAACTACTCAAAGCCAAACTAGCTATCAAAGAAGAGCAGAAACAAAGTCAAGAACTAGCTCAAGCTAAAGGAGAACATCAAAATGCTAGTTGGGGAAATCAAATACGTAACTATGTCTTGCACCCTTACAAACTGGTCAAAGATACCAGAACAAAAGTAGAAAGTAATGATCCAGAGTCTGTATTGGATGGCAACCTAGATGAATTTATAGATGCGGAAATCAGAACATTAAGTAACTAAATATACAAGTTTACTAGTGTACTAGAGAACTTATTAGCTTGTATACTTAAGATAATATGCCCAAAAAAACAAATCCAAAAACCCAAACTCCAGTTCCTCCTATTGACGAAATAAACAAAGAGAGTGAAAATGATCAACCTGCCACAAGAGAAATCTTACATGATCTAGATACAAAACAGGAAGGTCTCATGCCAAAAAATATCAAAATTGCTAGCGCTGCTATTATTACTATAGCTGTATTAGCCGGAATCATGACAGGGTTTGTAACACATCGTCTACAAAATAAAGATTCTCTTGATTCTGGCGGCGGAGCCTCACCTATAAGTCAAGTAGCTGGAGAAAATGTTAGTGTTGGAGATGTGTTTGGATCAGCTGATACAGAAACCTTCAAAGATGATGCTCAAGGATATCTGGAAAAGGGTGGTCTTGATGGAGAGGGTTCTCATAAACTCCTTAGACCTGGTGGCGATAGTCAAACCGTGTATCTAACTTCTTCCGTCACAGATCTAGACAAGCTAGCTGACATGGAAGTTAAGGTCTGGGGAGAAACTTTTAAAGCCCAAAAAGCTGGTTGGCTCATGGACGTGGGCCGGGTAGAAGTTATCCAGCTAGATGCTCAAATTCCTAGTGAAGAATAAGATACTTTGATATATTCCATACTCATTTACTTTTGATTTTTTATTGTTAGACTTAGACTTATGTCTAATGTCACTCACAAAGACTTAACTGAGTTTGGCAAAATGCTGATGCTTGGAATTGCTGAAATGTTTGATAAGGCTTATGAGCGCTTTGATCAGATAGATAGAAGGTTTGAACAGGTAGACAAAAGATTTGAACAAGTAGATAAAAGGTTTAGACAGGTAGATAAAAGGTTTAAGCAAGTAGACAAACAATTCAAAAAAGTAAATAAAGACATAAAAGAAATTAGAAATAATAATGCTCAAGTAATAGGAGAACTTCAAGCTATTAGAGAAGATCAAGTACTTGTTCCTCATCAAATTTTGCGCAATTCAAATAAGCTTGATAAGCATGAATTAAGAATTTCTTCTCTCGAAGAAACAACTCATTCTAGACTCTAGTCTCCAACGATAATTAAATGTTAGACTACTTGCATGCTTGCTTTTCGATCTGTTATTAAATCATTCCCCACTGGCAGTCCTGCTCTAAATGATGTTTCTTTTGTGATAGATAAAGGTGAGTTTGTTTTTCTTACTGGGCCATCAGGAGCTGGAAAAACTACTCTGATGAAACTATTAACTAGAAACACTCAGACGAGCAGAGGAGAAATCTTGTTCCAAAAAAATAATATTTCTGAACTAAAAAGTAAAGATTTATATAATCACAAACGTCAGGTGGGGGTAGTTTTTCAAGATTACAAATTATTACATGAGTTAAATGCCTGGGAAAACATTGCCCTTGCCTTGGAGATAGCTGGAGATAAGCAGGCAAACATAGAACAAAGGGTCACCGATCTTCTCAAATTGGTTAATTTAACTGATAAAGCTTTTCTTTTTCCCAGCCAACTTTCTGGTGGTGAAGCTCAAAGAATTAGTATTGCTAGAGCTCTAGCCAGTGCACCAGCCATGATTTTTGCTGATGAACCTACGGGAAATCTCGATCCCAAAAACTCACTTTCTATTATTAAGCTATTAAAGAAAATAAATGATCTGGGCACCACTATTTTAGTAGCCACTCATGATCAAGGCTTACTTGATCAGTTTAAAAAAGCCAGACGCATACATCTAGAAGATGGCAAGATTATGGAAGATACTGGTGGAAAACCTAAAGACGAGAAAAATAAACCTATTGAGATTAAGAACAAAGACAAGAAAAGTAAAAAGAATGAAGACGTGATTAATCGCGTCTCTGGGAAAAAGCCTAGAATTACTTTGCCAAAGATTAGATTCCCATTTGGCAAGAAATCCTCCCTTGCCAAAGCTTCGAAAGACAAAATCAGCAAAGAAGAGGCTTTGGAAATCCTTGAAGAAACTGCCGAGTCTGAAACCAAACAAAGCAAGAAAGACAAAAAAAATAAGGTAGATCCCTCGGCTATGCTTCCGCCAAAGGCGGACGGGCGGGATGACAACAAACAAAAAAAGTCCTAAATTTATGAAATCACTTAGTACTGCCCTAACCACCATGCGCCGCACTCCCTACCAATCCTTGAGTGCCATTCTGATGGTGAGTCTAACCTTTTTTGTTGCCTACAGCTTCTCATTTTTTGCTTTCACTACCCACAAAATTATCCAATTTTTTGAAACCAGACCACAGGTAATTGCATTTTTTGACCTAGATGCTGAATCTGTAACAGCAGATCAAGCTGTAAAAAATATGGAAAATAAAGAGTATGTAACTCAAGTAACCCTAATAAACAAAGAAGAAGCTCTGAAACTATATAAAAAAGAAAATAAAGATGACCCTCTGCTACTAGATTTGGTAAGTGCTGACATTTTGCCCGCCAGCATAGAAGTAGCCGGCGCAGATTTGGAATCACTGGAAAAAATTGAAAAAGATCTAGCAAATCTTGAAGGTATAGAAGAGGTGGTATTGCAGCAAGATATTTTAGATTCTCTCAAGACATGGACGCAAAATTTACGCTGGATTGGCTTGGCCGCTATTGGCACTCTGAGTATTAGTTCTTTATTAATAATACTAGTAATCACTGGCATGAAGGTAACCGCTAAAAGACAAGCTATTTCTATCATGCATATCCTGGGAGCTAGCAACTGGTTTGTAAGTGCCCCTTTTATTATGGAAGGGATAGTTTACGGAATTTTTGGCTCACTTTTGGGTTGGACAATATCTTTGACAGGAATACTCTATCTCACGCCATGGCTAAAAGACTTTATTTCGCCTGTGCCTCTATTCCCCATCCCCATGGGATTATTTGCGATTCAACTCGGCATTGGAAGCATTATTGGAATATTCTTGGGAGCCTTTGCTAGTAGCGCATCTGTCAGAAGAATGATGAGGCGGTAAATGACAAAAATAAAAAAAGTATTTATTAGCCTATTTTTATTACTCTTCTTTTCAACTTCAGCTTTCGCTCAAGATTGCGCTAATATTTCCTGCTCCAAAGAAACTCAGAGCGAAGATGATTATTTAAATTGTATTAAAAATAAACAATCTTGTTGGGAAGGAAAGATTTCAGAAACCAGAGATCAGCAGATTACCTTGGCTAATACAATTAGTATTTTAGAAAATCAAATCTTTGTTCAAGAGCTAGAAATTGAGAAAACAGAGGCAGAGCTAAGACAACTAAATAGAGAGTTGTCAGAATTGTCAGATCGCCTGGCAGGGTTAGAAATATCCCTGGATGAACTATCAACTATTTTGATAAAAAGAATTCAAGAAGATTATAAGCGCCGTCGCTCTTCAGAGTTGCAGTTAAGCCTACTCTCACCATCTTTAACTCAATTATTTTCCCAAATGAAATATTTGAAAAAAGCCCAGCAACATGTCTCGCAGCTACTCAAAAGGGCTGAAGAACAGCGCTTGGATTATGACGCCCAAAAACAACTAAAAGAAGAAAAACAAACAGAGGAAGCTGCCAAACAAACCCAGCTTTCAGCTCAAAAAACACAACTAGACAATCAAAAGTATGGCCAAGAAGTTTTGCTGGTGGAAACAAAGCATAGCGAAGCCAGATATCAACAAGAATTGGCCAAAACCCTAGCAGAGCTGGAAGCTATTCAATCTATTATCGCCGGCAAAGGAGCCGAATCTCAAGTAGGTGATATTAATCAGGGAGATAAAATCGCTTCTATTATTGCTGGCGCTTCAGCTTGCTCTACTGGCACACACTTGCATTTTGAGGTGGTAAAAGACGGCTCACACAGAAATCCGGCTGAACATCTAAAAAGCACCGACATCATTTGGAATAATAACCCAGATGGAAACTTTAGTTTTTCTGGTGCTTGGGATTGGCCTGTGGAAAATGCTGCTAGGATTACTCAAGGCTATGGCATGACTTGGTATGCTAGCGTCAAAAGAGCTTATGGCGGCGCTCCCCACACAGGCATAGACTTACTCAGCAAATCTAGTGGCAACTACAAGATCAAGGCTGTTAAATCGGGTAAGCTTTATAGAGGCTCTATTCCTTGTGGAGGCGGCCTGCTGCGTTATGTAAAGGTAGAACACAAAGATGATGGCTTCAGTACTTATTATCTCCATGTAAATTATTAAGTTCGCAAGATGATAACGTCCTTATAAGCTTGACAATAGGACATCCTTATAGTATTATTCTGTTTCATTAGTAATATTTGTGCATCAAATGAGTGCACATACAAAGGAAGCAATGAGAAATACTTTCAAAATCGCTTCTGTAGCAACAGCTCTTTTTGCTCTTTCTGCTACTACTGTTATGGCGGCTGAACAGTCTCAGGACTTGGATGTCTCTAGCAATAGTGACGTAGAAGTAAGATGTGAATTTGGAGCTTATGGTCAGGGTACTTGCGATGTAGATGCTTCTAGTGAAGCTTCTGCTAGTGGTAACCAACGCCAGGTCTTGGGTGCCACCAGAGTGGTTTACCGCTCAGATGGTACAGCTATCAGAGTTCACGACGTGGTTGACACCGGTCTTGATACTCAAGGCTTAATGGCCGTAGCTAGTACTTTAGTTACTGGCAGTGCCGTTGCTATTAGAAAAATAAAAAACCGCGTTCAATAATCTTTAAATTGTAGGCGCAAAGCCTAGCACAATTATTGAGCTGGAGCTAAAGCTCGCGCCTGTCCAAAAGGAAGGCGCGGTTTTTTTTGTTTACAACTTGACAAGTATCCCCAACTATCCCATACTATCCTCATATGCCCACAGTAAGATTAACCATTAATAATCAGCTAGAGAATACTTTTTCTAATCTAGAGAAGGTTTATAAACCTATGAGTAGGTCTGAAATTCTCAAAATGGCCTTAGCAGAATTGGAAAGGAAGATAATTGTGAAGAATGCTTATCCAAAAACTGACAGATCTGGTAGTCTATTAACACTAGCTGACGCAGACATTTTTGAACTCAATGATGAATCTCAGGATATTTATACCGAAGCTGATGGTAAGCCATTTAAAAAATAATCATGAGTCATCAATACGAAATAGTTACGCTTTATTTTCCCTTTGCTGATGATTACACTCAATCAAAACTTCGCCCCGGACTAATACTCACCAAAACCATCAAGCCTCATGACTTAGTCATTATTGCTATGATTAGTTCTCAAACTCAATTAGAAACAGAAAACCATCTTTTACTTAAAAAGAATTCAAGCAATTTCCCCAGCACTGGTCTTAAGAAGAATTCTATTATCAAGCTAGATCAATTAATTACTGTTGATTTAGATTCGATTTCTCACTTACTAGGAAAACTACCAAATAAAAATATTCTTCAAGTAAAATCAAAGCTCAAGCAAATTTTTTCTGTTTAGAATTAAAAATTTCTAACTCCTAATAAAACCCCTAGCATTCCTTATCTCTTTCAACATATTGCCAATATGAGAACAAACAATACTTGTTTCAGTAGTCTTGGGAGTAAATCTGTATGCTTTCTCAAGTAAGCCTAGCAATATTTCAGCTTCTTTTTTACCCAGAGCAAAAACATATCTTGTTTTCCCAGATCCAGCTAATTCTACTTGAGTGAATTTCATACAGTTTTGTACTACAATTTATATAGAATTTAGTATAATATATTTGTATATGTATCGCAATTGCTACGTCCATGTCAATCTAGGTAATTACAAAGTCACTCATAGAAATGCTGACAATCATGAGCTAATTAACATAATTGGTAAATATAAAACACTCAAGAAAGCTACTAAAGTAGCTCAAGATTTTGCTATTTTCTCACACGGATGTAATTATTGGGTGCACTTTGGTAAAAAGCGCTGGCGAAAAGAACCAGAGAATAGGACAGAATTTGATTGCTTGGATTGACTTATTTGAAAGAGACTTTCTCTTCGGTACGCTGACGTCTATTAGACCAAAGCGTGAGGTAAACAAATTACTAACTCCCCCCAGCTCTGTAACAGGATCTGGGGGTTTATTACACATTGTTAATCATCACGCCCGAGATGCATGCATCTCGGGGTTTTTTATCACTTGCTTTGTGATGATATAATAAATTTATTATGAAAAAGAAAATCAACAAATACCTAGCTGTATTTGAAGAAGAGCAAGACAGTGGCTTTTCTGTATGGGTTCCAGATTTGCCCGGATGTACGTCTCAAGGAGACAACTTGGAAGATGCTATCGCTAATATAAAAGAAGCCATGGGCTTATATCTAGAAAATTCTCCTAATCATAGTGTAGACAATAACCCTACCAAGAGACAATTTATTTTACCTGTTAACATCTTCTATGCCTAAATTGCCAAATATCTCGGCAAAACAGCTTCTTAGAGTTTTAAAAAACTAGGTTTCGAAATAATTAATCAAAAAGGCAGTCACATTAGATGTAGTATATAAACTACGGCCGAAAATTTCTTTATACTTTAATCTAACAAAAATAGACTTTCCTGTCAATAAGTGATATGCTGAGCATACAAACCTCAAGTTAAGCAGACCTCCCGCCGTGGCGGGATGAGGCTGATAACTTGGGGTTTTTGAATTGACAATATTACAGAATCATTATAGAATCATTATACTATGCTAAGACAAATTATAAGCGACGAAAAATTTACCAATATTCAGCAAGCTCAAGCTGGATTAACAAAACTCTTCAAATCAGCTCAAGAAACAGCCAGTTTTTATCGTGTGATGAACAATAGTGAACCATTAGGAGTTTTGATACCCAATAATGTATGGGAAGATTTGCTCGAAGATATGGAGGCGCTTTCCTCAGAGAAGTACAAAGAAGAAATTAAAAAATCTCGCTTATCTCAAGAACGCTCCTCTCTTGAAGAAATCAAAAAGGAATTTGGTCTATAAATTGCATGTACAGTTATCAATTCACCCCCCAATTTAGAAAAGACTTTAAAAAACTACCCAAACTCATTCAAACAAAAATTATCAATAAGTTAGAGTATTTCCTAGAAACTCGCAAGCCTCTTTCATTTGCTAAACAGCTTAAAAACTTCGAGCTCGGTGAATACAGATTTCGTATTGGAGATTATAGAGTTATTTTTGATTTAGAAGATGAAGTACTTGTAGTACATAAAGTTGGCCACAGAAGAGAAATATACAGATAACAAGTTGATTAATTCCCCTCAATTTACCCCTGGCATACACAGCATCTTATAACAGCTTATCATTGACATTATAGGCCGTAAATGATATATTATGTGTGTATTTGAAAGGCTTATTACCTAGTAAAAATACATAAACAAAAAAATATTTTCATAAAACCGTATAGTTGTCGTTGGCCTATTTATAAGCTCTTGTCAGTTTACCCTGAGCTTGTCGAAGGGCTGCCCGCAACGCTTTCACGCCCTTTTCCTCTTGTGAAAATACGCGTGAAATGTAAGCAGCATGGCACTTTTACGATAAAGAAAGAGAGTTTACTCTCCGAAGCTTTAGCGTAGGAGAGCACCTTAAAAAGCACAGGTTTTTTGATTTAGGTAGGTTGTATATTCCCGCTTTGCGGGATGACTACGACCGGCAGCCTATTTTGAAATACTTGGTTAGTTGTTAATCCTCCAAAGCTTTAGCGACGGAGGACGTAATGCAACGCGTAGAGGAAGTAAAACCCAAGCTATTTACAAGGATTTACTGCTAAACTCATTTGTTTATGAAAAAACAAAAGATTATTCCTTTTCCTGTTAAAAGCAAGCTTCTTACTGGTACAAGTTATGGAGAGTTGAAAAAGCATGCTGATTTAATTTTTGCTTTATATAAAGGTAAAGGTGATAAGAAAGTTTGCGTGAGGTCTGCTTTTTTCAAAAAGCAAAAAGTTTTCTTTGATCACTTTTGGAAGCACATGTTTCAAAAACCAAAAAGACAAAGAATGGGTAGATTGAAATTATTGCTTGGTGCAATAGAATTAATCTCTAAATCTAGAAACAAACCTAGTAAGAAAATAAATCCAAAAAAGAGAACAGAGGTTTTGTATAGGTTTTATGGAATTACAAATAAAAGCAAATCTAAATTTGTGGTTCAAATAAAGCAAAATATTAACACTAAGCGCTTACAATGCATCTCAATATTTCCTTGGAAATAAAAAAATCCCCCGCATGTGTAGTATATGAACTACGGGCCGAGGATTTAATTATGAATGCATCATAACAGAGCTTTTGACTTTTTGTCAAATAAAAATTCTGCTTTACTCCTTCCACGCGTTTGCATTACGAAAAAAATATGTTCTCCTAAAAAAGATTTTTTGGCTTTTCTCTTTCATTTGACACAGGTCACATAGATGGAATCACTAGTTGGTTCTTTGTATGTGGCTTGGGATCATCTATAGAGATTCTAAGCCAAAAAAAATCCGCAGCGGGCGACTTCGGTCGATCCCGCCTACCTATCTAATTAGCGGCGCTTTCAAAGGCCGCCTAGCAGGAGGATTCACAATGCAATACCGTAAAACCGTAAGTCTGTTCGTTTTGGTCGCGCTGATTATTAGCGCGATCGCAGTCCCGACCCAGCGCAGCTTTGCGCGGGGTGCGGGAGAAAAAATCATTACCATCGACAACGGTGGCTGGATCAGCTACCTGGTGTTCGGCGACGACTACGTCGGGATGGCCTTCGCTACCGGGAATTACACCCTCACGGGAAACTTCCAGGTGCGCGGCTTGACCGTCACCCCGCCCACCACGCCGGACGATGCCGTCGAAGTCAATTTTCTTGTCGACAGCGTGTGGGAAGCTCCGACTGGCGCAGGCGCGTTGGGCGGAGGGTCTTTGGCCCTCAACCTGACCGCTGAAACCTATCTGGCGTTTCGCATCCCGCAGGGCAACGGCACAGCCAACGACTGCAATATCCGCAGCACGCCAGCAGGCAACATCCTGCGCCGCGACGTTCCGCGCGACGAAATCGTGTTGGACTCGGGCGTGAGCCCGGTCGACGCGATTTTGGGCCAGACGAATTATCGTTGGTACGGTGTGCAGGGCGGCGGGTTTGCCGCCAGCTTCTGCTTCGGCGGCATGACCTTGGCCGGGCCCAGCCCGGTTCAAACCGCGATTGTCACCGTCGAGCAACCGAACCCGCAAACCACCGTAGTGGTCGTTGAACAGCCGGCGCAACCGCCGGCACAGCAATTGTCGCCGTTCTGCCGCAATCAAGTCGCGTTCGTTTTCAGCGGCAAAAACGTGAGCGCAATGGAGAACTGCCCGAATCAGGGTGTCTACGTCATCGTCGATCCGTGGAATCCTAGCACCGGCGCCACCTCAGCGCCGTTGCAGATTCGCGTCGATTCCAAGGCCTCGGCGAAGGCCTGGATCGCGGGGTCGTCCTATACGGACGGCTCGGTCTGGTTCGAACCTGCATAGGGTTCACCGTGCGCCGGCGGTCTCCGGCGCAAACAACTAACTAAGAAACACTGTGCTCCCCCGAGCCTGAAATGCTCGGGGGGTACTCAAAGCGTATAAATGCTATTTATTAAAAAATAAAAGTGATTTGTACTTTTTGACTGCTGAATAAAATATAAATACATAGTCACTACCTATTGCAAATTAATTACTTTTAGGTAAACTGTTTTCAATGCCCAATTCAGGGCTTTATATTCGCTAACTCCCCCCAGCTCTGTAACAGGATCTGGGGGTTTTTATGCCAAAAACACTAGTAATATTTGACGGCAGCAACTTTTATCATGGAGTAAGAAAAACAGCTCCAAAATTGCATTTATCTCACTTTGATTATCTCAAGCTTTCACAAATTTTGACCAAAAACAAAAATACTCAAGTAACATACTGCGTGGGAGAAATTAGAAAAGAGAAAAACAATAAAAAATCTTATTCCCTCTACGCGAATCAGCAAAAACTTTTTTATCACTTAGAATCACAAGGCATAAAAATTCAAAAAGGCTACATGCTCAAAAATAAAGCCGTATATCATGAAAAAGGCGTAGACGTAAGGATAGCACTTGAAATACTCAAAGGTGCTTTAAAAAATACATACAACACTTGTTACTTAATTTCTTCGGACACTGACATTCTGCCTGCCATACACGAGGCCCAAGATACTGGTAAAAAAGTTATTTATGTGGGGTTTTCTAAAAAGAAAAGCAGAGCTCTTATGAATAATTGCTCAAAATATGTTTTGCTGAATAAGCAACAATTAGAAAATTGCAATTTACCTATAAAAAAGTAAAAAAACCTTCGGCTGTGCAGGGCGAAACCATACGGCTAAAGGTTTTATTGGCGGTATTATATCTTTATAATTTTACACAATCAATATGTATTTAGTGTGTATAATAATTTTATGTTGTAAAATGACGTACTCACCCCAACTCTGTAACAGGATCTGGGGGTTTTATTGCACTAATCGGCATCATTTGTGTTACAACCAAAACCAATGAGAATCATTCAATCTTTAATTTGAGATGCTTTTAACAAAGAACATAAAGTTAAACCCAGTAAAGGCATCACTATTAGATTTAGAGCTGATGACCTCGAGTTTTTGCGCAAAATGACTTATAAAAAACGTATTGGGGTAACCACTTTAATCAGAATGGCTACCCTAGATTTTGCCAATCAAAATAGCGATTATCAAATTACTTAATCCTCATGCCAAAACCTGAAAATGATAGCTGCCCGAATCTACAGAGACCGATCGGCACACTTAAGTGTATGGCCTGGGAGTTAAATTAACAAAATTTTGCAGCTTTATTTTTACCCTTCATGGCAGGTAAACTGATTACTAG
>JBDLIL010000007.1:0-27706 GCA_039714855.1 Patescibacteria group bacterium | reverse complement strand
ACTTCTGCCCTGATTTCTTTGGAGATTCCCGCCATTTTAACCCCTTTCTAGTTAGCTAATTGTATTACAATTAGTGTCAACTATATCGGGAGCGGGTCATGATCTAAATAAGATTCATACTGATAAAAAGCTAGTGTTTCATTGGTAAAGAATGTCATTAATGACAGAAAGAAAGCTAGAAAAACGGCTAAAATTATTTTTAAACGTTTTGGTAAATTTTTGATTTTTTTATAAACTTTTTTTGCTTTGGTTTTTATTTGCAAGATATTATTAGTGATTTTATTTCTCATAAGGCGCTTATTATAGCAAATTATGCAGCGTTTTATTTATTCTAGTATTGAGAAAAATATCCACTCTCTGCTAAAGTGGAGTTGATGCCTACTCATCGTATTTACAAAGGAATTCACTACGTTTCAGATAAAAAATTAAACTGGAAGCGGCGAAAGCGTGGGACAGGATTTCAATATTTGGACAAGGAAGATAAACCTCTCAGGGAAAAAGAAATAGAAAGAATCAAAAAATTATCTATTCCTCCTGCTTGGGTAGAAGTACAAATTTGCCCCGATGAAAAAGGCCATATTCAGGCTGTAGGTTTTGATGCCAAGCAGCGCAAGCAATATATATATCACCCAGATTGGATTCTGTACAATCAAAAGCATAAATTTGACAGCATGATTCGTTTTGGCGAAGTTTTGCCAGTTTTGCGAGATCAGGTGGCAGCTCATATGAGGCAGCACAGTTTAACTAGGGAAAGAATATTGGCCACCATAGTTTGGCTACTAGAAAATACTTTTATCAGAATTGGTAACAAAGCTTATGCCAAAGATAATAAGTCTTATGGTTTGACTACTTTGCGGGAAAAACATGTAGAGGTAGAAGGAAATAAAGTTAAATTTAGTTTCAAAGGCAAAAGCGGAGTTTATCACCAACATGATATTTCTCATCCCAGAATTGTTCAAACTATCAAGCAATGCATTGAGTTGCCAGGATACAAGTTATTCAATTATCTTGACGACAATGACAATCGTCAGCGAGTGGATTCCAAAGACGTCAACGAATATCTGCAATCTGCCACAGGTGAATCTATGTCGGCCAAAGATTTTAGAACTTGGGGAGGTACTACTCTAGCGGGGGATACTCTTTATCAATTGGGTAGTTTTAGTGAAGAGCTTTCAAAACAAGATGCATTTTCTCAAACTGTTGATAGGGTTTCAGATCATTTGGGTAATACTACTAGCGTTTGCAAAAAATATTACATTCACCCCAAAATTTTTTCCAGTTACGAGAGAAAGAAGCTTGTTCCTCACTTTGCTAGAATTCACAAAAATCACAAGCGCAACCCGGGCAAATTATCTCCCAGCGAAAAAGCTGCTTGGACACTGATACAGATAGGAACGTAGTGATAAAACTTAATGTTAAAAAATACCGATGGCTGATTTATTTGTTTTTTTTGACCATACTGGGAATTAGTCTCAGAATTTACAAATTAGGTGAATTACCTGCCTCGATGCATCGAGATGAGTTAGCGATTGCCTACAATGCTTATTCGATTTTAAAAACAGGCAAAGATGAATGGGGTGTTAGTACACCACTATCATTTAAAAGTTTTGGGGATTATAAATTGCCGGCAATGGTCTATGCCACTATTCCGGGTATTAAATTATTTGGCTTAACTCCCTTTGGTGCCAGATTACCAGCTGCACTTTATTCTTCTTTGGCTATTCCTATCACATTTTTATTTGTTGAGGAGTTATTTAAATCCAAAAAAATGGCTTTGATTGCCTCTCTTATTTTGACTGTCTCCTTTTGGCATCTTAGTAATTCGCGTAATATTTATGAGCCTGTGATAATAATCTCTCTGAGTATTTTGAGTTATTGGGCCTTATTTAAAGCTAAGAAGAATATTAAATATCTTTATCTTAGTTTATTTTTTTTCTTAACTTCTATCTGGGTTTACAACACTGCTATTCTTATTTTTCCACCTCTTTTTGTTATTTGGTTAGCTTACAACTGGAAGCAGTTAGCTAATTCAGCCAAAACTATTTGGTTGATGGCTTTGATTACCCTGTTGGCGTTAACCCTGACAAGCATCTTGTTGACTTCAGGAATAACTCAGGGTAAGAGTCAAACTACTTTGCTATTTAGTTCTGAATTAATTGATCAACAGCAAGAGCGACTACATAGATTTTGGAGTTCCGGTATTCCTTTGTTTCCAGTTTTTACCAAGTGGGAAAGAGTTTTTCAAATTGGTCATTATTTTTATAAATCTTATATAGCTTCCATTGATCCTAATTACTTTTTTTTCACTGGTGGTAATAATGATTGGCACAATTTGCGCTCAATCGGTTTTGGAGATATGAATCCTGCGCTACTTCCTTTTGCCATGTTTGGCTTAATATACATGGCGAAAAAATATAAGAAGCCTGAATATTTTTTTGTTTTAGCTTTATTTGTCACTAGTCCCATTCCGAGTGCTATAACAGTTGATGCTCCCAATACCAATCGTTTAATTGATTTGCATTTTGTGCTAATGGTTTTGGCAACATTTGGTTTTTATCAGGTAGTTTTAACTGCCAAATCTAAAATTTCTAGACTAGCTTTGGCTTGTTCCGTAATTATATTTTTTGTTTTTACTGGCCAATTTTTATTTCGCTATTTCGTAATTTATAACAAATTATTGTCTGAGCAATGGCAACCAAATTTGCCAGAATTAGTCCGTAAAGTAGCCTCTGAACAAGAAAATTATGATCAAGTTTTTGTGGAACCTACTATACCTGCAGTCTATATTTATTATGCTTTTTATACTCAGTTTCGCCCAGAGTTATTGCAGAGTGTTTCTAGGGTAAAATCAGCCACCTTTAATCCTGTGGATCAACTTGGTCATGTTACTTTTGGAGAATATCAGTCTCAGAATACAAAACAAAAAACTCTCATTGTTGAGTCAGTCAAAGATGAACTTCACGATCAAGATTTAGTTTTTACTATTAATAACTGGGAAGGTAAACCCATTTGGCAAGGGTATGAAAAGTAACTTTACTGATAATTTTGTTTTATTAATAAATTATTTTGATAAAAAAGCCAAGTTGTAAGTATTGCTAAAATTATAATAATAATCACTAGCAAGCTAGTAAGTAGAGTTTTTTTATTGTCGCTTGAATTTGTAATGGGATTTGTAAGAATAGGAGGGGTTGGTTGAGGAGCTACTTGTGACACGGTCGGCTCAGTTATTGTTTGAACTGGCAAAGGATCCGCCATATTAGGCTCATCAAGATTGTTATTCAGTTTATTTAGGTTATTTGTATCTGTTGTTGGATTTGTATTCACAGCGTTATTATTTCCATTTTCAATCTCATTGGGAACATTAGGATCTGCCTCGTCTTGAATTTGATCCGAGCTGGGTTGATTAACTGTAATTGGGGGCAGATTTTCTTCGTTCATAAGTCTCAATTATAAAAGAAGTTAAAAGCATCTAGCTAGTGCGAATATTTACTTTAGCCTTGTCTCTATCAATTTGTGGATTTGATCCCAATTGTCTTGACCTTCTTTGGGTAATAGAATAAATTGACCACTGGCCGATTTAGAATTTACAAAAGCATTATCTGTACTGAGCACTAAAGTTTCTAGTTTGAACTGACTGGCAGATTTTAATCCTGGAGTTAAAAATCTGACTACATCCGTATCAATATCACTACTAAGCAGCTGACTAATTTCAGCAAAAAATTCTACAGATTTATCCAAGGCTTCAAGTGAAAGCAATTTGTTTTTAGCAGCTTTTAAGATAACAGCTTGACGTTGACTACGACTAAAATCGCCAGCTGCGGAGCCATGGCGAGAACGGACATATTTTAAAGCGTCTCCACCCTCCATATGATGTTCACCTTTTTCAAAATATACCTGCTCATATCTACACTCAAATTGTCTCTCCAATTCAAAACCAGAAAATTTTACATGAACTTCTTCCAGCTCTTCATTACTCATGCCGCAAGTATTTAATTCCTCACCTTTTATTGGGTACCAAGGATCATCTAAGGTTTCAGGAACATCTACTTCGATGCCATCTAGATTTTCTCCAATGGCTTTTTTAAAACCTACAAAATCTATGGCTAAAAAGTAATGAATCTTTAATCCGGTAACCACTTCAGCCATAGTTTTCGAAGTTTGGCCGCCATCCAAAGTAAAGCCGTGATTAATCTTGTCACTTTTCCCGTTTGGTAGAGTTACCCAAAGATCTCTGGGTATTGAAATAAGCCTCAATTTATTCTCAGCAAAATTGATATGTAAAACTTGAATTACATCAGTTAAATAGCCGCCATCATGACCAGCTCCACCATAACCCAACAATAATATGTTTAAAGTTTTGAGATTCTCTAGAGCTTCAGGATTGGGGGTTTTAGATTCTGGGTAGTTTGGTTTTTTGTCATGTTGTGTAATTGTTGAACTTTGCCCAGCGTTCTTTCTACCCAGGCTCACTGTCACTACGACAGATGTTAGCAGCGTTATTATGAGTAATATACTAGTGATGGTTTTTTGCTTTTTATTAATTGCTGGCACGAGTATATTGTACAGCGTAACTGGCTTAGTCAAGTAGTTTTGTGCTAAGCTGACAATATATGAAAAATCTATTAAATATTTTCCCAAAAAGTGCTGAATTTAAATCTTCAAAGCAAATACTAATGATTCTAATAAGTTTGCAAATTTTAGTTTTGGGTTTTGTAATATATGTGTTGAAAAGTCGTGAAGGCGGAGTTGGTTCTAGCGATAATTTGTCTTATACTCCTATTTGGTTTGCAGTCATGATACCTATATTGGCTTCAACCAAAAAACTAGATGCCAAGCAAGAAAAAAAGTCATTTTGGATGATACTTGTTGGCTTGGCTGTTTTAGTGTTACTAGGAATGCTGCTTTTTTTACTAAAAACTATTAATTAGCTTGGTTTATATACTGTATTTTTCCAATTTGAGTGATATCATATAGATATTCATCAATATGATGTTCTTATGATTAGCAATTGTTCTTCTAAATGGTGTAGTTTTTTCAAGGCTATCCATGATCAGCATAGACAGGCTATTTTAGAACTTATTCGTAAGTACAAAAAACTTAATGCTAGTCAAATTATTTCTCACTTGGACTTGTCTCAACCCACTATTTCTCATCACCTAAAAATCTTGCGTCAAGCAGAAATAATTAAAACAGAGAAAAAAGGTAAAGAAGTTTTTTATTCTCTAGATGAGAAACAAATCGAAGATTGTTGTGCTGGATTTATGAAGCATTTCTCTTAAGAACTACATATTGACACATTTAAATATTTCAATATATTATTTATTTAGTATAAAAAATAAAGCCCCACTGTGCTAAAGCTTCCGCCTACGCAAATGCTTCAGCGGACAGGTTGAGGGGCGGGGGAGAAATATGCACAAACATATGCAAATTTTCAAAGATCTTGATAAAAATATTGAGAACAAAGGTGATGAGCTGGTTATTACCATCAAAGGTGATAAAGAAAAACTAGCTAAAGTGGAGAAAATAATGAAAGCAATGCATGATTTGCAAGAGGCCTGCGGTGATGAATGCTGCAAAGGCGGTAGCGGAGCTTGTTGCTAGGAGTATGTTTGTACCAGTTCTGCTTGGCGGAATGGTACAGCATAAAGGTCCCCACGGTAACAAAATAAAAAAATTCCCAGTCTTGTGAGGGCTGGGTTTTTATATATCCCAAAATTTGTTAGAATGAAAAGATCTGTTTAATACGACTATTGGGTTTGAGGTTCTAATTTATGTCTATGAATACTTTTAATTGGAAAGTAGCTGGTCTTTCTGGTGAAGGAATCATGGTATCTGGTTTGATTTTTAGTAAAACTTCTTCTCGTCATGGGTTCTATATTTTTGATTACACTGAATATCCTTCTATTATCACTGGTGGTCACAATACTTATCAAGTACATGCTGGGATAGAGCCAGTATATGCACAAAAAGAAAAGCTTGATTTACTTTTAGCTATGAATGCCAATGCTCTGGTGGAGCATTTGGATGAATTAACTTCGAATTCTCTAGTAATTTTTGATAGCAGTGACGACAAAATTAATATCGCTGAGTTTAATTTACCGTGCAAATCTTTGGATCTGCCTATGGTTAAATTGGCTAAAGAAATGGGGGCTACTAGGCTAATGGGTAATAATGTGGGTTTGGGAGCTTCTGCATATTTACTAGGTTTAGACTTAGAAATTTTAAATAGCGTTATTCATGATATTTTTGCTCGCAAGGGCCAAGAAGTAGTTGATCTCAATCATAAAGCTGCCAAAGCGGGCTATGAATTTGCTCGAAATGCAAAGGCAGCTGGGCAACTGGGTAACTGGGATTTTGCTGCTTTTGAAAAACAAGAATATCCGGAGAGCAGAGTTACTTTTACCGGTAATGAAGCTGTGGCATTGGGTTCAGTAGCCGGGGGATTAAAACTTTTTGCAGCCTATCCCATGACTCCATCTAGTTCGGTTTTGCATTATTTAGCTGCTCATGAAGACAAAGCTGGTATTGTAGTCAAGCACGCTGAAGATGAAATTTCGGCCATTAATATGGCTTTAGGAGCATCTTTTACTGGAGTGAGATCTATGACAAGCACTTCTGGTGGGGGATTTGCCTATATGACAGAAGCTTTGGGTTTGAGCGGAGTGTCAGAATTGCCCTTGGTTGTTTTCGAAAGTATGAGGCCTGGTCCTGCTCTGGGTATGCCTACGTGGACAGCTCAAGGAGATTTGCAGTTTGTAGTTACAGCCAGTCAGGATGAATTCCCCAGATTTGTATTTGCTCCGGGTGACGCGCAAGAAGCTTTTGAAATGGCCAAGCTTTCACAAGAGTTAGCTGAAAAATATCAGGGTTTAGTGATTTTATTGTCGGATAAATATTTATCAGAGAGTAGGTATACTGCAGAGTTAGCAGTTACAAAATTGAGTCACGAGCGACATGGATTCAATCAAAATCCAGTGTCAGATGAAACTGGATTTTATCCTAGATACAAAATAGATAAAGAAAATGCCATTAGTATGAGGTCTGTTCCTGGGCAACAAGGTGGTGAACATATTAACAATAGTTATGAGCATGATGAATATGGCTTGGCTACAGAAGAATCTCAAATGCGTATTAGTCAGATGGATAAGCGCAAGCGCAAATTGAAATTAATGAAATCAGAAATTCCGCAGCAATTTTATTCTGGATCGCTTGAAGATGAAATTACCTTTATCAGTTTTGGTTCTACTAAAGGGCCACTACTAGAAGCCCAACGTCAATTAGCAGCTAATGGTAAAAAAGTGGGAGTTTTGAATCTCACCTGGCTTTCGCCATTTCCAATAGAACAGGTGAGTAAAGTAATTAAAGAGAGTAAGAGAGTAGTAGTAGTTGAAGGTAATCAGTGTGGCCAATTAGCTAATCTGATCACCCAAGAAACTGGTATTAAATTGGAAGAAAATTATCGCAGATACGATGGCAGGCCTTTTTATGCTGAAGAAATAATAAAATTTATTAATAAATAATATGAGTGTAAAAGCAAAACCAGCTTATCCATTTAAGCCCACATGGTGCACCGGTTGCGGCAACTTCGGAATTTGGGGTGCTATTAAGATGGGCATTGGAGCCTTGGGTGTACCCAAAGAAAATGTTGTCATGGTCTATGATGTGGGTTGTAGTGGCAATATGGCAGATTTTAATGATCATTATGGTTTTCATGCACTTCATGGTAGGGCGCTGCCTGTAGCTGCCGGTATTAAATTGGGCAATCAGGATTTAAAAGTTTTGGTAATCATGGGCGATGGCGGATGTTATGGTGAGGGCGGAACCCACTTTATTAATCTTATGCGTGGCAATCACGATGTCACTTTATTAATTCATAATAACAATCGCTATAGTTTGACTACGGGCCAAATGAGCCCTACTACTAGAAAGGGTACTAAGACCAAATCCACTCCAGTGGGTTCTATTGAAGAACCATTTAATCCTATTGCTATAGCTGCTAGTAATAACGCAGGTTTTATTGCGCGCGAATTTGCAGCAGACATACCCAAACTTTCGGCTAGAATTACTGAGGCTATGAACTACGACGGTTTTGCCATGATAGATATTTTGCAACCTTGTCCGGTTTATAATCCCGCTATGAGTTACGAATGGTACAGAGAGAATGTGATTAGTTTGGAGTCAGAGGGCCATCAGTCTAATAGTAGGGAAGCGGCCTGGAAGCAAGCCATGAGAGCAGATAAATTGGCTACTGGTCTTTTTTATAAAGAAGATAAACCCAGTTATCACGCTCAGGTGAAAAATTTACAACAATCCTCATTAACAAAACAGCCAATTTCAGACATTGATATCTCCTCCTTGGCAGTCGAGTTCAAATAAGGTTAATATATTATTAGCAAATTATTATTTATTAAATTTATGTAATTATGTCTGAAAATACTGCTCCAGCCTCAACTCAAGTAAAAACTCAAAATTTAGCTAGTAATAAAAAAGATGATTGCGATCAGTGTTTGCGTGGTGGCATGCCGCTAAAAAAAGAATTCTTATCACTTTTTACTTTAGTTTTGATTGCTTTAGTTACTTTATTATCTGTCTTACTGATTCAAGAAAAGCGCAAGTTAGGTCAATGGGATGGTAGTGGTAACCCCGATATTCAAGTAGTTCCAGCTAGTATTGACAATCTGAGTATTCCGGCAGCAAAATTCATGAGTGAAATAATTGAATTGCCAGCAGCTAGTGTGACAAGTAGAGTTTCTTTAGAAGAGGCCATTGCTGACCGCAGAAGCAGAAGAACTTTTTCAGAAAATCCTGTAACCCAGGTTGAACTTAGTCAAGTTTTGTGGTCAGCTCAGGGTGTAACAGATGAAAAGGGTCACAGAGCTGCGCCATCTGCTAAGAGTGGTTATCCTTATACACTTTATGCAGTTGTCAGAAATGTAGAGGGTCTTGACGCTGGACTTTATCAGTACTTACCAGAAGAAAATTCATTGGGTAAATTAAATTTAGCTAATGCAGGGCAAATGTTAATAGATGCGCAGGTGCAAGATGGGGCGCAGAAAGCTCCAGTAGTAGTAGTAATGGCAGTGGCATATGGTAAGTCCGCAATAGAGTTTCCAGATAATTATAAACAAGTGGCACTGCTAGAAGGTGGCCATATTGGTCAAAATATGTATTTGCAAGTTGAATCTCTTGGTATGAGTACAGTGGTTATGGCTGGGTTTAATTCTATTGCTGTGAGAGATAAATTAATGCTAGATGAGGCAGAGATGCCGATTTATTTGATACCGTTTGGGCATAGGGTTTTAGAGACCAATTAACAAAAGGGACAAATCCCCTCTTTAGAGGGGCAGGCTGAAAGCCGGGGTATGTTTCAGCCTCACTTATCCCGCCGTGGCGGGATGTTTTCTCCATAATGGAGAGAAGCTTTATGAAAAAGAAACTATTCTCACTAGCGCTTTTACTTTTAATTTTCTTAAGTTTTACTCCACTTGCTTTGGCTCAAGACAAAATATTTACTGCCGAAGAACTTTCTCAATTTGATGGTAAAGAGGGTAGAAAAGCTTATTATGCTTTTGAGGGTAAGGTTTATGATGTAACTAGTAGCCCATATTTTAAACTTGGTGAGCATTTTGGTCACTACGCAGGAGAGGATCTCACGGGAGCCTTGGAAGAAGCGCCTCACGGTATGGAAGTTTTTGTGCCTTTTAAAATAGTAGGCAGCTTTGAGTCTCTCGACTCCACTTGGGATACACAGGCTGTTGTGGGGCAGGATAAATGGTACGAAGGCAGAATAAAAATATTTGGATTTTCTATTCTTGGTTGGACAGGAATACTAATGGGAATATTTTTTGTACTTACTTTCGCCACATGTTTCGCAATGCCGTGGTGCAAAGTCCCATTGCCATGGCTTGGTAGCAGAATTGGCCCTGATCCATTAGATGCATCGGGAAAACGCATGACTTTCAGCTCTATCCACAAGCACTTTGTTTGGTGGGCAGTAATATTGGGCATAATTCATGGTGTATTAGGATTTTTGCAGATGATAGGGATATATCTTTAATTTCTCTGCTTGACTCCCCCACCGATTTCAAATATATTCGAATAATCGAATATGTATAAACAAGTTTTTCATCTCCATGCTGACGCTCTCAGAGCCTTAGCTCACCCCAAAAGATTGGAAATCATTCGTCTTTTGCGGAGTAAATTTCTGAGTGTGAGCGAAATTTATCACATGTTAGATTTGCCTCAAGCTAACGTTAGCCAACACCTAATGTTACTGCGAGATGCTGGTATAGTGGAGACCAACAGGGATGGCAAAAAAGTATTCTACAGGGTGGCGCATAAAAATATTATCAAAGCTTGTGATTTGATCCGAGAATTTTTGATTAATAAATATCAGGGAACAGAGCTTGCTGACGAATTTGCCAAAGATATGCAAGAGTTGTTGCCGTTAGTACATGATCCTGTTTGCAAAATGAGAATATCACCTAAGACGGCCAGTTTTGCTCACAAATACAATAAAAATATGTATTACTTTTGTGCCAGTGGCTGCTTAAAAGTTTTTAAAAAAGACCCTGAGCAATACTTAAAATAAGCGCAATATGTCTAACAAAAAACAAATAAATTTTCATGTATCTGGTATGCATTGCGCTAGCTGTGCGGCTAATATATCTAGAAAGTTGCAAAAGACAGATGGAGTATCGGAAGCTAATGTAAACTATGCCAACAGCCAAGCTGCTATTAACTTTGATCCCCAAAAGTTAAGCAGTAAAGAAATAGAAGAATCAGTTGGTTCTTTGGGTTATAAAGCTCACATTAATCATGATGGTAGTAAGGATGTAAAAGGTCACGATCATGCTATCGATTTTTTTGAAAAAGAAAGAGTTGCCGAATTAAAACTTTTAAAGCAAAAGCTCAGCGTCAGTGCAGTTTTCACTAGCTTGCTCATGCTAGGAGCAATGCTACCCATGGTTCCTGATTTTCTTAAAAATGTTTGGCTTATGTGGCTACTGGCTACACCCGTGCAATTTTGGGTTGGCAGAGATTATTATAAATCTGCCTTTTCAGCATTGAAGAATAAAACTACCAATATGGATACGTTAGTAGTTATGGGTACTAGTGTGGCTTATTTTTATTCAGCCTTTGTAGTTTTGTTTGGCAGTCAGTTGGAGAAATTTAATATTCCGCAGCATGTTTATTTTGAAACTTCGGCTACTATTATCACTTTGATTTTGCTAGGAAAATATTTGGAGTTAAACGCCAAAGGTAAAACTTCTGCAGCCATAAAAAAACTCATAGGTTTGCAAGCCAAAACGGCTCATCTAGTTAAAAATGGCAAAGTTACAGATATTGATTTAGATAAAGTAAAAATAGGAGATATTTTATTAGTAAAACCGGGGGAAAAAATTCCTGTAGATGGTGCGATAGTAAAAGGGAAAAGTTCTATTGATGAGAGTATGATCACTGGTGAAAGTTTACCTATATTAAAAAAGAAAGGCGACAAAGTAATAGGAGCAACTATTAATTCATCAGGCTCATTTGAGATGAAAGCTGAAAAGATTGGCAGTGAAACTATGCTATTTCAAATTATTGAAATGGTAAAATCGGCGCAAAGTTCTCGTCCACCGATGCAAAAACTTGTGGACACTATCTCTGCCTACTTTGTGCCAACAGTAATAATTTTGTCTTTTATTACTTTTATATTTTGGTTGATTTTTGGTCCTAGTCCCCAACTGCTTTTTGCACTTGTGTCTATGATTTCTGTCTTAATAATTGCTTGTCCTTGTGCTTTGGGATTAGCAACTCCCACGTCTATTATGGTTGGTATTGGCAGAGCCGCTAGAGAGGGAATATTAATTCGTGATGCCGAGTCATTGGAGTTGGCACGCAAAGTAACTACTATGGTTTTTGATAAAACGGGCACGTTGACAGAAGGCAAACCGGAAGTTCAAAATCTACATTTTTCAAGTTTAAAAAATAAAGATCAAAAAATAAAAAATAATTTTTTAAATATTCTTCAAACTGTGGAAGAGCAGTCTCATCATCCATTGGCAAGTGCTATTACTAACTACTTAAGTTCCCCGCCTGCATCAGCTGTGCTGAAAGCATTGCGGGCAGGTAAATTTAAAATAACTAATTTTAAGGATCATTCTGGCAAAGGGGTAAGCGCTTTAATCAATAAGAAAAAAATTCTAGTAGGTACAGAAAAATTTTTGCAAGAAAATAAAGTTAATCTTGATTCGGAATTAGAGAATAAATCTGAGCAGTGGCAGGAAAAGGCTCAGACTGTAGTTCATATGGCGGTAGATAATAAGCATGTTTTATTACTAGGAATCGCTGACAAAGTCAGGGTTGAATCTAAAAATATGATAACTAAGCTAAAGCAGATGAGAGTAACACCTGTTATGCTCACTGGTGATAATAAGAAAACAGCAGCAGCTATTGCTACAGAATTAGGAATAGAGAAATATATAGCAGAAGTTTTGCCGGAGCAAAAATTAGAAAAAATCAAAAAGTTAAAGGGGGCACACAAGGTGATTGCTATGGTTGGTGATGGTATTAATGATGCGCCGGCATTAGCAGCAGCAGATGTGAGCATTGCCATGGGAGCCGGCACAGATGTAGCTATGGAATCAGCAGGCATGGTTTTGTTGCGCAGTGATATTTCACTAGTGCCGAAAGCTTTGAAAATTTCTAAAGCAAGCATGAGGAATATAAAACAAAATTTAGTTTGGGCTTTTGGTTACAATATTATTTTGATTCCAGTGGCGATGGGGATACTTTACCCGTTTTTTAAGATTCAGTTGGATCCAATGTTGGCTGCTGGAGCCATGGCAATGAGTAGCGTATCAGTAGTAACAAATGCTTTAAGGTTAAAAAATATTAAAATTTAAAGCCTTCGTGTGACACATTCTTTTCTTTGCTGCACCGCGACTGCAGAAAAGAAGTGTCATCACTTCGGCGAAACTAAAATTATGAATTTACTAGTAATTTTTATAACAGGTTTAACAACCGGAGGTTTATCTTGTTTGGCAATGCAGGGTGGTTTGCTGGCTAGCATTATTGCCAATCAAAAAGATACTGAGTTTGAAAGTAAAAGCAATAAGAAAAATTTTAAATTAAAATCTTTTGATGAGCTGGATTGGATGCCAGTGGGTATGTTTTTGGTGGCTAAGCTTTTTTCTCATTTGGTACTAGGTTTTTTATTGGGTGCTTTGGGTTCAGTAATTACTTTGAGTCTTGGTATGCGTTTGAGCTTTCAAATTTTTGCAGCTTTTTTTATGTTTGCTACGGCTATGAATTTACTGGATGTACATCCCGCTTTTAGATTCGTATCTTTTCAGCCGCCAAAATTTTTACAGAAAATAATTAGAAATTCTAGTAAAAGTAAAGCTTTGTTTGCGCCGGCAATATTGGGTTTGCTGACAGTTTTTATTCCTTGTGGAGTGACACAAGCTATGGAGGTTTTGGCAATCAATACAGGAAGTCCAGTGCAGGGTGCAGCCATCATGTTTGCGTTTATGTTGGGAACTACTCCATTTTTTGCAATAGTGGGTGTCGCTACCGCCAAACTTTCTGAAGCTTGGCATGAGAAGTTTAGCAAAGTTGCGGCCTATGCTTTAGTTGCCATGGCAATATATAGCGTTAATGGTGTGGCGTTGGTGATGGGCTCCCCTATTACTTTGCAGCGTGTTGTTAGGCCGGTAACTTGGTTTTTCTCTAAAGAGCGTTTCGCAAATTCAACTGCAGCCACTGTAACTAATGGCGTACAAAGAGTAACTATTAATGTAGAGCAAAGGGGATATAGTCCAAATTATTTTCAAGTACAGCGGGGTGTGCCAGTTGAATTAACGCTTAACACCAGTGGCGTTTACTCTTGTGCCACTGATTTTACTTTTAGAGAATTTGGGATTTATAAGCAATTAAAACCTAGTGGTTTAGAAACTTTTACTTTTACACCAACAAAAAAAGGGCGTTTTACTTTTGCCTGCAGTATGGGCATGTATAGTGGTGTCATGGAGGTGTTGTGATAATTAAATTTAAAATCTCCGGCATGCATTGTACTAGCTGTAGCCTAAATATAGACGGCGAACTGGAGGATTTGGACGGAGTAGAATCTGCTAGCACCAGCTATGCAAAATCTGAGGTTAAGATAGAATGTGACCCTGAAAAAGTTTCTGAAAAAGAGATGAAGAAAATTGTTGAGGGGTTGGGTTATGAAGTAAAAGAAGTTTAAAAAAATCAGTTTCCAATAGAAGCAGGATACGCCTTAACAATTAATCTTCTAGAATCAAGCCAGCCAGTGCAAGTATAAATAGTTAAAACTTCATAGTCTGTAGGCTGAACATCGCTTACTTCTTCAGGAGTCACCTCTTTAATTTCCTGAATTTGATATTCATAGATCTTATTATCAGCAGATTCTAAAGAAATTTTTTCATCTACTTTAATATTTTTTAGAGACCTAAATATATTTTTAGTATTATGGCCATAAATTACTATATTACCACCACCGCCCAATCCAGATGAGGTGATCAAATGTGTAGCCGTAATATTAGAAGTTTGCCAATTGCCATTAATAATATGAGCAGACTCTATGGGAATTTTTTTATTGTCACTTGGGAAACTAATATTAACAGGATTTATTTGTTCTATTTGTTGAAAAGCTGGAATGATAATAGGCAACTGAGGTTTTAGTAAAATTTCTTTGTAGAAAAAAACCAAAGTTAATAAGACAGCTAAGTTAATTAAAGCCGCAAGAAAATTTAGATTTAAATTAAACTTAAATTTTATTTTCTTAAACCTTTTAAAATTAAAAAGAGTTTTTTTCCTCTTCTTATATGCTCTTTTTTTTCTAGTTTTTCTTGCCATAGGCAGACTTAGCTAAAGCGATAAGATTAATAGATGCTCCAGCAATTAAGCTTAAGTTTATAAGAGCAGTTTGACTGTTTCCTGTATCAGCTAGGGTAGATATACCTAGCACTTGTCCTCTTCCAGAACTTGTATTATTCGTACTTGTTCCCAATACGCTGCCAGAATTTTCATCTTGGCTTTTATTTTCACTCTCATCTTGGGGATCACAGTCTTTTGGCATGGTGGCAAAAAGTGATTGATCAGAAAAATCATTGACTGTGGCAGTAATAGTTTTATCGCCTGCTACGGCGAAGCTGACTCTGGCTCTGCCATCCTGATTGGTTTTAGCAGTTTTGCTACTGGTATAAGTAAAAGTCACTTCCTTATCTCCTACAGGATTGCCGTTTTCTTTCAGGTCCATCACCACATCAAAGTTGTTGCTATAGCAGTTTACGTCGAATCCCAAAGCAGAATGTTTGCCTGATTCAGGATCAGGACTAGAGCTTGGTTCTGGGTTGTCTGTAGGATCGGGGGTTTCAGTTGGAATGGGAGTTTCAGTAGGTTCTGGTTCTTCTTCATCTCCGGGGCAATCGCCATTTTCATCAGCCATAACATCATTTTCGTGTCCAGCTAATGGAGTGCCGTTTTCATCTAAATGTCCAGCATTTCCATTTTTGCCATAAACGGCTTCACAAGCTGTTTCCACCAATACATAAGGATTATCTTCAGCAGAAGTAGCATGGCAAAAAAGCAACTTACCATCGTAATTTTCTTCGCATTCTTCATAGTTTGGAAATGAAGAACTTTGAGCAAAGCTTGTTGCTTTAGACATAGCAGCAATCAGCAAAAGAGCAAGAGTTATTTGAACTATTTTTCTCATATATCATCCTTATAATTAATTTTAAGAGACGTATAGTAACACATCTGTTGCACAATTGCAAGATCGCACTATATCAAAATATGGAAAAATAGCATTAGCAAATTTTTGCCTATGTGGGGAAATTTAGTTAAAACTTGGTTGCTATTTTTTTGAGCTATGAATTTCGTTAAAAGTCATTGTATAAGTCAGAATTATTTTGAGCTTCTTCTAGTAATTCATTCTTTATTGAGCTAGTTATTTCTGGAATGTAATCTAAATCAATCCTAATAAAGGGATATTTGAATTCATAAAGAAGTCTTCTTTCTTCTTTCTCCAAAGAGAGTTTTTTTCCTTTTTGATAGATTCTGATTTCTGCTAGTAGATTGTCCACTTGGTTGAAGTATAAATCTTGATTGGCATAAATTTCATCAAAAGCTGCTTTTTCTGGCTTGCTAAGAAATTGCCATTTGCGAATTGTTTTTATTCTGTCATCAAGTTCTTTTTCCTCTTTATCATCAAATCTTCTTTGACGCTTAGATCTGCAATTTAATTCTTCACAGCGAGCTAGCAACTCTTCTTCACTTAGATATTTTTTGAATAGCTTCTCTCTTTTTTCTTGCAAAGAAATTAGTGCTAATTTATCGCCAGCCAATTGAGATTTGTCTACATCACTTAGCTCATCTTTTGCCAATAAAACAGTGGCGCTTTTTTCTAATTCTGGAATAGATTCACCCCAGGCAGCATAAGCATCAGCGGATAAATTATTAATATAAAAATAATCTTTGTAATCATGGTGCTCTGGGGTACCAGCTACTACCATTTTGTCCATGTTTAGCAAATTTAAACTCAGCAAAACTAAAACACTCATAGCTCCTAGCCCCAAAAATAATTGCTTTTCTTGCATCCTTTTATACAAGGTCATGATCAGGAGCAAAGTAAGTGAGCATGCCAACCAGGCTAAAAATAGTCCCCCGGCAATGCGCACCCTAGTTAAGCCGTAGGTTTCCACATACATGAGATCTCGTTTAAAAGCTGAAGCCAGCATGAAAAGTAATTCTCCTATTAGAACGACATTAATGATCTTGAATTGCAATTGTGCACCTTTGTTTAAAAACCTCTTCTTCAGAATTACCAGGTAAGCAATCATGCTGCCAAAAAAGGCAGTAGTTAATAATTCTAAAAAGCCTTTGCGGACGTACTCACTATATGTTAGGTCAAAACTGGCGATGTCAGCATGGCCGCCGAATAAGTAGCGAACTTGAATCACAATAAAAACAGCAAAGAGTGAGATCACAGCAACTGTGGGCACAAAGATATCTCTATATGAGAAAAATTTAAGTGTGAGAGCATCATCTTCTTTCGCCTTTAATTTAAAAGTTAGTAGTATAGTTGTCAGGAACGCTATAAAGAGAGAGGCGAAAGTCCTACCCAGGGCTTCTTCTTTGATTTCTTTTACAATTTCTGCAAAAACAGGATCAGCTTGGCTCAAAATCCCTATAAAAAATGCTAATACTAATACAGTCAGTAAAACAGTTTTAAAAACACCCATTAGATTGAAGGCCTTTTTATTTTTGGGTTTATCAAGCAGCAAGACTATTTGATCAAAGAATTTGGGGATAAAGCTAAAAACATGCTTGATCAGCCAAAGTATACTCCAGCTAATTTTTTCGTGAGCGTTGATAAAAATTAATGCTATCAATATCAAAAACATGGCGGCGGCATTGACAGATTGCACAAAGCCGTTGGTGCGCAAGGGCATAAATGCTCCCGCCACAGCACTGACTCCTGCTAGTGAAAATACTAGAGGAGACAGTCTTTCTTTTTTATAAGAAATCAAAACTGCAATCAGAGCAAAGATGTTAAATCCTGCTAAGCCGATCACTGGTGGAGTGTTGGTAAATGTCCCGTATAAGAATATATTAAACGCTAATATCAAAACAACTAAGCCAATACCTAATAGTTTGGGTCTATAAACTTCTCTTTTCTCCTTTTTGATTTCTGACACAGCTCTGGAATTATTAAGATTTGTATTAATCACAGGCGAATTTTTTGGCTTGAAAATAAAATACCAAATAGCAAAAACAACTAGGAAGAGTAAAAATATACCGAACATAATATTCCTTTCTTTAGTTCAAATATATTATACAGCCTTTTTCCAGTAAGTTATTTACGATGCATAAGAACACAGGAATAAAGAAAAAGAAGTTTTACTCAAAAATAAAAGGGTTTAAAATTCTACCCTAGAATGCAAAAAAACTGGCTCGCAGCATCACGCTTGCTCCCCAGCTTTTAGCAATTTTTATTATAAGATAAGAATACTCAGAGTCAATAATTAAACATAACTTCCTTATTGAATTTTCCCCTTTTGGTCGAGAGGGTGGGGTATAATGGTGATATGAGTAAAAGACAAACTTCTCCGATATCCAGTCCTTTTATTCCCAGTCTTCGCCAACACAAAAAAATCTCCCCCACGCTATAATCAACCACCATGCCCAAAGAAGAAAATCTCAGCTCAGAGCTAATTGCCCACGTTAAAGAAATTATTGCTGCAGAGACGGATGTGGATTTTGAAGAAATGTTTGAGCTCTATAGTGAGAATCCTGATTTTTTGGATTACCGCGAGGGCAGGCCCCTCACAGAAGCAGATCTCATTGCCGACATCTTGGATGATGGTGAGTATCAGGGGGAAGAGGGTGATGATCTTAATCAAGTGGTTACTACTGGTGTTTTAATAATCTCTGCGAGTCTTGGTTTAATCTAATTTTTCTAAAAAAGCTTTTCCAAAAAAATACCATCAGCACACCCATGAAAAACGGATAGAAGAAATTGAAGACCCTTTAGAAGTAGAAAAGCAAACTGGTGAGAGTATTGTAAGTGGCAAGAATGCAAAACAAATAAGAGCTTGAAACAAACTCCCCACCCCATCCGTACTATAATAGTACTATGAAGTTTTTGAGTTCTTTGAGCGATGGGGAGTTGGTGAAATTGGTCAGAGAGGAGGATCAAGAGCTTTATGCTGTGTTGGTGAAGCGATATCAAGATAAGCTTTTGCGTTATGCGCAGCGAATATTGCGCGACGAAGATGTGGCTATAGATATAGTCCAAGAAGCTTTTATCAAAGCCTTTAAAAATTTAAACGGCTTTAATATTAATAAGAAATTTTCCAGTTGGATATATCGTATCGCTCACAATCTTTGCATAGATCATATTAGAAAAAATAAAAAGCAGATTTCTTTAGAAGAAAATGAATGGGTGAAAAATACTATTAGCAACGGTGAAGACATAGAAGCAGAATTTGATAAAAAAGAAATTAAGAAAAAAGTAGATAAAGTTTTAGAAAAGTTGCCAGTAAAGTATAGGTCAGTACTAACGCTATACTATATAGAAGAGAAAACATATGAAGAGATAAGCGATGTGCTGAGGGTGTCGAAAGGTACAGTGGCTACGTGGCTGAGCAGAGGCAAAAAGCTCATGAAAAAAGTTTATGAAAAGTAAAAAATTAGATCTCTCACAAGAGATCATGAAGACCATAGAAAAAGAACATATCAAAATGAAGCCTCATTGGCATTTTGTATTAGCTTCTTTTTTGATGGGTTTTTCTGTAGTGAGTTTAATTAGCATGGCTATGTTTATTAGTAATCTAATATTTTTTAGATTGCGAGTGCATGAAGTAATGCAACACAGGGCGCCGGAGCATATATTTCTATGGCACTTTTTGCGATACCGTTTTCCATGGCTACACTTTCTGATACTAATATTATTATTCGCACTGGGAGTTTATTTATTAAAAAAATATGAATTTTCTTACAAGCAAAATTGGAAGTTAATAGTCTTGGGTTTATTGGGAGCTTTGCTGCTTAGTGGTTTTTTAATAGATAGAGTGGGAGTGAATGAAAGATTACAGCACAGAAGACCCATGAGAAGATTTTATGAGCAACAGGATTTGCCGGCAAAACCTCTACCGAAGCCGGCGGTGAAGGGAATGAGGCGTTAATCAGATTTTGAAATTTTTATCTTCTTGAAATAAATCCCCACCCTTCCCCGTACTACTTATAGATCCATGGAAGATCCCGAATCTTTTTAGCTCGTCACATCTCGCTAAAAGCGTTCGGGATGACAAAGTAGATCTAAAAAGTTTATCTACTTTGTCAGCTGTATAAATTAAGAAGATGTATTGGAGAAATTATGAAAATTTCAAAACACATGCTCACGCTGGGAGCAGTTGCACTCACTGCTGGTGCGGTAGTAGCTGCAGGTGCGGCCTCAGTTAGTGCTCGCAACGTGGGGACAGATAGAGATGAAATGTCTCAAAAAATTGCTCAACGTTTTGGCTTGGATCAAAGCGAAGTAGAAAGCTTTTTTGAAGAAAACAGAGCACAGCATCAAGCTGAAAGGCAAGCTCAATTCGAAGAAAATTTAACTCAGGCAATAGCTGATGGCAAAATCACTGAAGCTCAAAAACAAGCTATCTTGGTAAAACATGAGGAAGTAAAAAGTCAAAGAGATAGTATAAGGGATTTAGAGCCAGAAGAACGCAGGGCTGCTATGCAAGAAAAACATGAAGAAATGAGAACTTGGGCAGAGAGTCAGGGCATCAGTCTAGAAGATATCATGCCAAAACCAAGAGGAGGAAGAGGTGTGAGTCAAGATAAGAGCAGAGGAATGGGAATGCATAGGTAAGTAAAGTAACTAGAAAAGATAAAGCGGCTGCAAGATCACCTTGCGGCTGCTTTTGTCTTTAAGTAAGTTTAGGCTCTCATTTTTATTAACTCTTATATGGTAAGGTTTAATTTGGACACAAAGATTTTTTTCGTTTTTGTAATTAAAGGGTTTAAATACAAAGTCATTCCACCCGTTGGTTGTTAAAGTAGAGCTATCAATTATTTTTTTCTCGATAATATCGGCACAGTTTTTATCGCGCAGTTCTATTTGATATGGCTTAAGGACCAATTTTTCATTTTCAATTAGATATACAGAAATGCCAGCTATCTTCTTATTTATATCTACAGAAATTTTTTCTTGCAAAAAAACGTCTACTTTTTCAGTTTCCAAAATTGAATCAGAGGCTAGATTTTTTTCTCTATCAGCTCTAGTGTTATAGTAATAATGATCATAGTTGTAGTAACGATTTACTACGGCGCTAAAAATCGAAACAACAAGCAAAATAATTAAAAAGAGATTTTCTTTACCCTTTAGTTTTTTGAGAATATCAGCCGAGATCCATATTAACAGTGGTATTAATAATATAAAGTAACGTCCTTGCAAGCCTTTTACGTGAATCCCTGCCACGGGAGTAGCGTATAAGTACATTGCTAAAAATAGCCCCATCATGCTGCCCCAGCTTACTATATTGATAATCAAAAATTGTTTAGTTGAGAGTGTGGGAAAATGTTTTTTTGTTTTATTTAAAATAATAAAAAATAAGCCAATATAAATTAAATATATATACCAGGGTATTTCATAATCTAGCCAACCAAAAACACCTATAAGCTCTTTGGTATATTTTTCAGCATCCTTATCGAGGGTATCATGGATAATTTTTGGGAATCTTAATGGACTCTCTAGCAAAGTTTTTAGTTGTAAGTGTGGATATATATTGGTGTTAGTTTCGACATTTCCTAAGCTTAGAGCTTTGGCAGAGTAGATTTCTAAAGATATAGCAGTGCCTACGCTAAGAAGCAAGATGCAGATAAAGGCAAAAGCGATTAATTTAAATTTCAGATTAGGAATTTTCTTTTTTACTAGTGCTAGTGGTAAAAGCGAAAGAAGAAAATATTGGGGTCGAGCCAAAATACTTAAAGCTAGAGATGCAAGAAATATCAAAATATCTTTTTTATTAAACTTTTTGGTTTTAATAAGTTTCATCAAATAAGTAAATGCCAAAACTCCAAAAGCCAAATGCAGTGCATCTTTGCTGTAAGAACTGAGTTGATGAAGCGTCATTGGCAAAATTAAAACAAATAAAGGGATTAGTTTAAGTTTTTTACTAGTAATCTTGATAGCAAAGTAAAAAATACTTATGGATAATAAGAAATTTGTTAATCTACCAAGGTAAAAAATAAATAAAGGATTAAGCCCTAACAATACAGGCAAGCTAAGAACAAGTCCTGCAGGAGCATATAAAACGAATGGCAAAGAACAAGCAGAAGGCTCGTTAACCAGGCTGATGTCATAGTTTGATTTTGTCAACAGATGGGTGTAAAGATTGGGTGGAAAAGGAATGTGCGGCTTGAAAGCTACATGCAGAGCAAAGGTATCAGTAGGGAATTCGACCAAATATTTGGGTAACAAATTTTGGAAAGTTGCAGTGTTTCCCTTACTGCAAATCAGATTTCCTCTAGCCACAGAAATGCTTTTATAAAAGTGTGCTATTTCGTCTGGTTTTTGAAAAGGGGGTACTATAAAAGTTAGGATTAACCCCAAAATAAAACTAGCCGTAAAAAGTAGCTTAGTCAAATAATCAAAGCTTTTGTTTTTTCTTTGCCAAAATTTTTTGAATTTCACAAAGTTAATTCTACTCTAATACGCTCAAGTTAGGTACCATATGAGCCAGCTACACAACCATTACTTCTTCCAGCTTGAGTCTTTTTTTGAGAGGATTAATAATTAGTGCAACTAATTGAAAAAGCTCACTCTTCTAGTGTAGGTCAGGTTTTGGAAAAGTTAAGTGTTTCCGTTAAAGAAGGTCTGGCAAAATCTGAGGTAGAGAAACGCTTTCGCGAATTTGGCCCCAATAAACTCAAAGAGCAAAAAAAATGCTCTGCTCTCAAGCTATTTGTTGAGCAGTTTTCAAGTGTCTTAGTAATCATTCTAATAGTAGCTGGTGTTTTTTCTTTGCTCATTCATGAAGTTTTGGATGCTGGGGCTATCTTCGCCATAGTAATTATTAATGGCCTGATGGGATTCGTTCAAGAATACAAGGCTGAAAAATCATTGGAAGAGTTGCAGCACTCAGAAAAACAAGAAGCCGTAGTTTTAAGAGATGGCAAAGAAATTCGTATTTTGGCCGAAAAGCTAGTACCTGGCGACATTCTAATTTTATCTGAAGGTGATCGTATAACGGCAGACGCTAGGCTTATCAAGGAGGTCTCGCTTAAAGTGGATGAATCTATGTTGACGGGTGAGTCTTTGCCTGTGACTAAAATGCTAGGAAAATTGGCAAATAAGACTGGGTTAGCTGATAGAAAAAACATGCTTTATTCCGGTACGGTAATTACCAGGGGTAGGGCAATATCAGTAGTGGTGGCTACCGGTATGAGTACGCAAATTGGCAAATTGGCTCACAGTATTCAAAGCATGAGTTCTGAAAGTACGCCGCTGCAAAAAGCCCTGGATAGATTGGGCAAAATATTGGCAGCCATCTCTTTAATAATAGCTATTCCTGGCATTGGTTTCGGTTTAATTTTGGGTAGAGATTGGGCAGAAATGCTGATGATAGCAGTTTCTCTAGCGGTTTCGGTAGTGCCCGAGGGTTTGCCGATAGTAGTTACTATTGCACTAGCGATAGGAATTAAGAAGATGCTGAAGAGTAATGTTTTGGTTCGCAAACTTTCTACAGCCGAATCTTTAGGTGGGGTAAATGTGATTTGCACGGATAAAACGGGAACCATCACTCACAATGAGATGATGGTGAAAAATATCTTTTTACCAAAATTGGGATTTTTTGGAATAACTGGATCGGGCTATGAAACTAAGGGAGTTGTGTCTTGGTTGGCGGGCAAGAGTCGGCAATTTGGATTTTCAAAAAAAACTAGCGCAAAAAATTTAGAGATGATTCTTTCTGATGCTACGCTTTGTAGTGATGCGCAACTGGAAATCGGTGATCCTACAGAAAGGGCTCTTATAGTTGCGGCTAAGAAAATGAGCCTAGATGAGATTAAGCTAAGAGAAAAATTTATACGTATTTCTGAGCTACCTTTTTCTAGCGAGTCAAAATACATGGCGGTTTTAGTAAATTCGGCTAAAAAAGAGAAAAAAATAATTAGCAAAGGTGCGCCGGAAGCTATTATAGCCATGTGTAAGGGTAGCAAAACTCAAAAAGAAAAATGGTTAGATATTAATAGAGAGATGGCGAGTAAGGGCCTGAGAGTGCTAGCTATAGCTAGCAAAATTCCAAAATCCAAATCTCAAGCTCCAAACAAACTCAAAATTTCAAATCTTAAAAGTTTGAATTTCATTGGTTTGGTAGCTATGTACGATCCACCCAGAGCTGAAGTGAGTAAGGCTCTGGATACGGCTAAAAAAGCTGGTATCAGAGTGATAATGCTTACCGGAGATCATGCTCAGACTGCCCAGGCTATTGCCAAAGAAGTTGGCTTCAAGCGCCTAACAGTTTTAAGTGGAATAGATATAGATGATCTGAATGATCAGGAATTATTATCAAATCTTAAAACCACTGACATTTTTGCCAGAGTATCTCCAGATCACAAATTGCGGATTTTGGAACTTTTGCAAAAACAAAAATTTCAAGTAGCTATGATTGGCGATGGGGTAAATGATTCGGTTTCTATTAAGCGCGCGGATGTGGGGGTTTCGGTGGGGTCTGGTACAGATCTGACAAAAAGTGTGGCTGACATGGTGCTTTTGGATGATAATTTTGCTTCTATTATCAAAGGTATTCGTGAGGCTAGAAGAATATTTTTTAATATTAAAAAGTTTGTCAAATTTTTACTTAGTGCCAATTTTGACGAAGTTTTAGAAGTATTAACTAGTATATTGCTAGGTTTGCCATTGTCGCTGCTGCCAATTCATATTCTTTGGATTAATTTAGCCACGGATTCTCTGCCAGCACTAGCTTTAGCTACTGATGACGCTGACGAAGATCTGATGCAGAAAAAGCCTTACAATTCTAAAAAAGAGATTTTGCATGGTGTGATTAGTTTTTCTGTAGTGGCAGCCATAGTGGAGTATGCGTTCACTTATGGTTTCTTTGTTTATGCGCTTTTCTTTTTGGATTGGTCTTTGCCTCATCTGAGGACTTTGAATTTAAACGCCAATGTGTTGTTTGAATTCTTCTTACTTTTCTCAGTGAGGACAGATAAGCCTGCTTGGAGTATTAGCTTGTTTGCCAATAAGCTGCTTAGTTTATCTGTATTAGCAGTTTTGAGTTTACAGCTACTGATAGTTTACAATCCCTTTGCACAGAAAATTTTCAAAACTACTGCCCTAAGTGCCACTGATTGGTTGCTAGTCTTCTCCATCGCTTTTGTGGGATTCCTAACTCTAGAGGGATATAAATGGGTTTTGAGGAGAGTGAAGAAAAAATAAATTCACGTCCTATAATTTGATTTTTCTACGTATTCAATATATAATTACCAGACTTATGGTTTTGTTTTGCTTGGCAAAATTGCTTTGCTGAAAGCGAAAATAAAGCTCTTTAAAAAAACGTGCTAATTACAAAAAGTTTGTTATTTGGCTTGGCTAGATTCTGAGGGTTAATTCAAGTTTTTATTAATTTTAGAAATTTGAACTGACCCTCAGAAGGACAAGAATTGAGGGCATAGGAGTAAAAGAAAAATGAAACGCTCGACAGTTTTTTTGTTCGTTTTGATGCTGCCATTTTTGGCAGCATGTGGCGGGGGCAATGACGCCCCGCCGCCAACCGAGGCACCCACGCAGACGGCGCGGGTGATTTTTGAAGTGGTGACGGCAACGCCGTTGCCAACCAGTACACCTACCAACACACCAACGAATACACCAACCCATACGCCCACCAACACCCCCACCCCCGACCTGGGGGCGACGGTGGAAGCCGCGGTGGTGGCAACGCTGACGGCGTTGCCCACGCCAACCTACACGCCGACCAGTACGCCAACCGATACGCCCACCAGCACGCCGACAGATACGCCGACAAACACACCGGATCCCACGCCAGTGTTTGTGGCACATGAGCAAGTTTTGGGACGTATGGGGCCGTCCCAGATCTTTGATTTAAAAACTCATAGTGTGGGTGAGTACATTCTCTGCATATTCGCTGGACACCAGTATGTTGTTTTAAATGGAACGGAAGTACATGGGGAAGAGTACGTGTTTCTCCTCATCGTCGATGAGGAGAACGGAAACGAGTCCGCGTGGTTTCCCGCTTCGGCGGGAACTGTTACAGGAGAAGTGCCACAAATGAGTGGCACGATTTATGTAAAAAACGACTCTCTCGTTAGAGAGTGCCCAAATGCGAACGCTTGTGATATTGTTTTCATCTCGTGTCCAGAAGATTGGGATGAGGAGGCAGAAAACCTCGTATTACAGTCTGGTACTCAATATCAAGTTCAAAATGCTCTCATAATAGAGAACATGCTGTGGCTAGAAGTAATAGCTCCCTTGAAATGCGAGGATAGGCTTGAGTCAGGGTGGGTCACCGGATTCGTCGGTGATTTTACCTCAGACTGATGATTTGGCACGTTTGTTTTTTTATTCGCGGTGGGGATGGATACCCCGCCGCTATTTCTAAGTTAATAATTTTTTTAATTGTTGATTTGGAAATAGCGAGGTCTAATCCTGTCTTTTTCTCAAAAACCAGATTGTTAGCAAGATCAAAAAGATAAATGCAATAGTTGCCGAGATTAAGATGAGCTGAAAATTGGAGCTTGCTTTACTCTCGCTTTCGCCTAGTATTTTATCTTGATCTTTTTGTAAATCTTCTTGCTTCTCACTTTCACCCAAAACTTGATTTTGATTTTCTTCATTAGTTTTGTTATTTACTTGCAAATTATTATTGGCGTTCGTGTTCTTATCAAAAATAGAATCAGGGTCAGAATTATTTGAGTCGTTTGAGCTATTGTCATCTGAGTTCAAATCTGAGTTTGAATCAGAATCCGAATCTGAGTCTTCATCTGTCGTGGAGGCAGTATCTGCTGCTGTAGGAGCAGGAGTTGGATTTAAAAATACATCTAGGTGCAGCATGGGTTGGCATCTACCTGCCTCTGGCCCCGTTTGCCAATCTGCTACCTCGTAAGTTTCACTAATCCTTTTGACAGTAACTGTGGAGCTACCTATACCAGTAATCTCATAACAGCCATTGTTTTCATTTTTCCTGGTCAGACCATGATCAATGCTGCCATCTAGCCATTCTAGGGCATAGCAAACTCTATTAATAATTCTGCCGTCAGGATTAGTATAAGTTTGAAAATTTTCATCTCCTCCATCTATATTCCCAATACTCGGTTTGTCGCCAGAAGCACTACAAGGTCCATTTTCAGGGCCACCTAGGGCAAATGCAGGGGAAGATGTTTGAATCGTGATGAATATTGAAAGAAGAAAACAAAAAAAATATTTAAACATTAAAACGCAGTATAGCACGCAAATCTGTTCAGCCATCTGTAAACATGCTAATATCACTCTATGAAGCAAAAAAGACTCAATAAACTATACGCCACGGGCGTATTTTTTTCGTTTATAGGCTTAGTATTAATTATTGGATTGTTTTTGAAAAAGTCAAATATTTTTGACAAAAATCCTCAAGCAGTTCCACTCACAATAAAGCAAGATCAGATTCCTCATATGCGTCAAGTAATTAGTAGTGCCAGTGGAGGCAAGTTTGAAGTTAATAACATAGGAGTCGATTTGCCCGCCGGCTTTACAAATCAAGATGTGGTAATTTCTTACAGCCAAGTCACGGGCAATAAGGTTTTAGCCAATCATCAAGTTGGAGCCATGTTTGATTTGAGAGCTAAAAAACTAAATACAAGCACTGTTCCTGGGCAGGTCAATCCAGAAAATTACATTAGTGAATTTAATAAAGATTTAACTATTAGTGTTTCTCTAGATGAAGATCTTTTAGCCAAAGTTAATCTTAATAAGTTATCTTTATATTATTTTGACACAGAAGCTCAGCGTTGGGAAAAAGTTGACAGTGAATTTAACTCAGATGCAGGGCAATTACTAGCCAGCGTAGATCACTTCACTCTTTTTGTGTTGGCAGCAGGTGATCCAAACGCTGGTGTCAATCAACCAGCTGAGAATTTTATAGTAGATGATCAAGATGGTCCTCCTGCTTTTGTACAA
>JBDLIL010000006.1:0-32056 GCA_039714855.1 Patescibacteria group bacterium | reverse complement strand
AGTCGTCCCTTTCGGTGACGAGAAAAAACGCCAAACTGTAAAAGGTCACAACGTAGTCAACTTCCGCGCTGGCAAGCCTCTGAAAAAAGAAGTTTGGTAGAAAAAAACATTTTCCCAGAACACTTCTCCACTCGGTGGAGAAGAACTCAAGTCTTTGTGAAACAAAGCATGAGAGATGAGGCTGACTCCCATTTGCCTCACTTACCACGTTCTGCTATGCAGAACTTGGTGTTCTCTCCACTGAATGGAGAGAAATTTACCAAACAACAAACAACAAGTTGATAAAAACTAACGTTTTGGAGACTGCCTCTTACGTCTAGCCTTACCACCAGTACCAACTTTTCTGGACTCCTTCATCCTATCATCTCTAGTAAGCAAGCTCTCTTTCTTAAGAAGAATTTTAAATTCAGGATCGTACTTTACCAAAGCTCTAGAAAGACCATGAATGACAGCATCTAGTTGAGCTCTAATACCAGAGCCACTAACTTTTACTGTCACAGCAAATTTGCCTTTTGTACCTGTTAAATCAAATGGTTTTAAATATAAAACTTGAGCATCAGAAATATTGGCAAAATATTTGCCAGCCGCCATGTCATTGACAATAAAATCTCCCCCACCCTCATAAATTCGCACTCTGGCAGTAGCAACTTTGCGCCTACCAATGCCTTCAATATAATTGCCTTTTGGCAGATTCTTACTTGCTACTGATTTGGTTTTTTTGGAACCACTAGTAGTCTTTTTGATAACTTTTTTTATCAATTTTGGTTTTTTGCTTAATTTTCTGGCCATAAAGTCCCCTTTGGGGAAAATTCCAATGTCCAATATCCAAATTCCAAATATTTATTATTTGTTGCTTGGTGCTTGGTGCTTTTTTCCTAATTGACTCTCATGCTTGTGCTCAGCTCCGGCATAAACTTTGAGTCTATTCATTCTGTGTTGTCTGAGTCTATTTTTAGGCAACATATTGTAAACCGCTTTTTCTATAACTCTCTCCGGAAAACGCTTCATCATCTCTTCAAAACCCATTTCTTTGAGCCCACCTACAAAACCTGTATGCCACCTGTAAACTTTTTTCTGAGCTTTGTTCCTGGTCAGTTCTATCTGAGCAGCATTAGTAACAACCACATAATCACCAGCATCGATGTTAGGAGTGTAACTTGGCTTATCTTTGCCGATCAATTTGCCGGCTATTTGAGTAGCCAATCTGCCCAGTATCTGGCTTTTGGCATCTACCAACTGCCATTCACGGCTTACCTCTGATTGTTTTTGACTATATGTTTTCATTACTTTTTAAGCTTGGCTTTAGTTTTTACCACCTTAGGCTTAGCTGCTTTTTTAGCAACTTTGTTGAGACGCTGTATTGCAACGTCTTTACCGCTTCTAAGCGTTCCCAATCTTTTTGGTTTTTCCAATAAGCTAATAGTTAGCATTCTGACATTGTCGCCGCGTCTTTTTTCAGTAGGAACAATTTTAGTAAAGCCAGATTTTCTTTTTTTAAATGCTGGGGCTATTCTTTCTACCAAAGTATTTACCACATCCCTCTTGCCAAAAAATTTATGCAGCTGTCTTCTGCTAGCAACAGTATCTGTTTGGGCTCGATAAACTAGTTTGTCAGCCAAGCGCTTGACCTCTTTAGCTTTGGGCTCAGTAGTCACAATCTGCCCATGCTCAAAAAGAGCTCGTAAAAGATTTCTCAGCAAAGATTTTCTGTGCTGACTATCAGTGCCTAACTTAGTGCCTTTTACCCTATGTTTCATTATTGCTTAATTACTTATTAACTTAGTTACTTAATCACCCAGTTGCACTCCTTTTTTCTCAAGAGCCTCATTGATGACGTCGACACTTTTTTCGCCAAGATTTTTTACTTTAGCAACAGTCATCTTAGGTGCACCTACCAAATCTCCCACTGTCTTAAAACCGCCTTTTCTTAGCGCGTTAGCTATTCTAGTAGGTAAATCAAGTTCTTCCACGGTAAGACGTAGTGTTTCAGCCTCTTCTGGAGTTAGCCTAGTTTCTACTTCTTCAACCTCTGGCAAAACTGGCTCGTATACTTGGGTAAACTGACGAGACAAAATTCGCGATGCTTGTTTCAAAGCATCTGAGGGGCCAATGCTTCCATCAGTTTGCACTGTCATAATGATTTTGTCAAAATCTGTTCTGCGACCTACTCTAGTAGATTCAACTCGATAATTTACCTTAATAACTGGCGAAAACAAAGCGTCAACAGGAATTTCACCTATAGCAGCTGAACTAACTCTTTCCTTGGCCATAGAATAGCCAGTGCCACTTTCAACAGACATTTCCAACTTCAGTTTTTTGCCCTTAGCCAAAGTGGCTATGTGCAAATCTTTGTTTACAATCTCAAAACCAGCTTCGCACTCGATATCACCCGCCTTCACTTCTGTAGGTCCCTCTGCTTCAATTTTTAGAGTACCTGTTTCTTCAGCTACTGCCTTAATACGAACCTGTTTAAGATTTAAAATTAATTCAACCACATCTTCTTTCAAACCAGCTAAGGTACTGAATTGATGATCCACAGCATCTATCCTTACAGAACTAATAGCTGCGCCTGGCAATGAGCTTAAAAGAACTCTTCGCAAGGCATTTCCCACGGTATGACCGTAACCTTTTTCTAAAGGTTCAATTACTATCTGAGCCTCACTGTCATCGCCTTCTACTTGCTTTGCTTCAAAGCTAGGATTCATGACTGAATAGTTGTTAAAACTAGTGTTTTGCATATTTTTCCTTTGTTTCTCCTCCCCCGAATTTGAATCGGGGAATCTGTTACTGGATTTATTAATAAATTTATACTTTTTATCTAGAATAAAACTCTACCACTAACTGCTCATCTATTACTTCGGTAATGTCTTGTCTTTCTGGCAAACTAGCTACTTTTGCAGCTGGACCTTTCTTACTTAACCAAGAAGCAGAAGATCCTTCTTCATCTTTTATTGCCTCAGCCAAATGAGTAATGCCGGTCGATTTTGGCTTGATACTTACTACATCCCCCACATTTACCTGATACGAAGGAATGCTCATTTTTTTACTATTAACTTGAACGTGATTGTGTGAAACTAATTGCCTAGCTGCAGCTCTGGTAGGAGCCCAAGCTAATCTATAAACCACATTATCTAATCTTCTCTCCAACAAAGAAAGTAGAGCTGACCCTGTGGATGTAGGATTCTTACTTGCCTGCAAATACACTTTTTTGAGTTGCTTTTCTAAAATACCGTAAATATATTTAATTTTTTGCTTTTCTTTAAGCTGAATGCCATAATCAGAAAGCTTTCTTCTACCCCTTTGACCATGCTGCCCAGGCCTTATCATCAATCGACGAGCTACCTTAGCGGCGTTGCTTTTGAGCCCTAAGTCTTCTCCTATTTTTCTAGCTAGTTTGTTTTTGGCTTTATGATGTCTGGCCATAATTTGTTGTTTGCTGCTTGGATCTTGTTATTTTTTTAACGATTATGTTTCGCTTTCCTTGGTCTGGTACCATTGTGTGGCACTGGTGTTACGTCAGCGATCATACCGATTTTTATTTTGGCAGCTCTAAGCACTCTCAAAGCTACATCTCTACCTGGGCCCGGACCTTTGATAAACACATCCATTTCACGCATGCCATAAGCTTTAGATCTATTGACCGCATTTTCTACAGTAATTGTTGCTGCATAAGGAGTAGACTTTCGTGAACCTGAAAACCCTGATTCGCCTGTAGATGACCAGCAAAGTACATTTCCCTTTTCATCAGTAACACTTGCCAAAGTGTTGTTGAAAGTGGCCGTCACATAAATTCTACCCCTGGCAACCACTTTGTTGATTCTCTTTTTATTGTTAGAATTTTTACTTTGTGATCTTGACATTATTTAGCCTTTTTTTGCGCATCCAACTTGGCAGCCATTTCCTTTGTCATGGAGCCTACAGTCCTTCTTTTACCTCTATTAGTACGAGCATTTGATCTGGTACGCTGACCTCTCACTGGTAGTTGGGCTGAGTGCCTCATGCCTCTATAAGAACGAATTCTTCTCAAACGATCGATATTATCCCTGACTAATCTCCTCAAATCACCCTCCACCATGTGCTTTTCCAAAAGTCTTTGGATTTTTCCTATTTCATCACCAGTAAGGTCTCTGGCTCTTTTGTTGGGATCAATATTGGCCAACTTAACTATTTCCTCAGCCTTTGTTTTGCCTATACCAAAAATACTCCTCAAAGAGAAGATTATTTTCTTATGTTCTGGAATATCGACACCACTGATTCTAGGCATAATTATTTTTTCTTTTTCCCCTTTTGTCTTTGCTTGTGTCTAGGATTACTTTTACAAAATACAAAAACAACTCCCCGGCGAACTCGCACGTCGCAGTTCCTACAAATTCGTCTGACGGATGTTTTTACTTTCATATTTTGTATCACAAGCTAAACCAGATCTCGCACTATATATTATTGCCCCCAATTTGGAAAGAGGGAATATTACTGCATTACTTTTTTCGTTGATCTATAGGTAATT
The DNA here is from genome assembly GCA_039714855.1 of Patescibacteria group bacterium. Lineage (GTDB taxonomy): Bacteria > Patescibacteriota > Microgenomatia > UBA1400 > PJMF01 > JBDLIL01. Next base: position 27,552 of record JBDLIL010000006.1, on the reverse strand, counting down.
TTACATTTACTGAGGTCATATTTTGAAACATAACCCTTGACTAAATCCCCTGGCAAAACACGAATTCTATAAAGACGCATCTTGCCTGCAAGTGTAGCCAACAATGTTCTCCCCTGCATCTGCTCTACTTGAGAACTAGTGATCTTCACTCTAAACATCGTATTTGGCAAACATTCTTCCACCACTCCCTCCACTTCAAATCTATCTACTGATTTCAGTTTAGAAGAAGTGCTATCTACTTGTCTTCGCGCTTTTGCCGCTCGTTTATGTTCTTGAACTTTTCCCATAATATTATTTAATTTCTAACGCCTAATTAATCTAATTGACCCAAAAATCTAAATATTTAGAAATTAGAGCAATTAGTAATTAAAATAATTTTAAGAATCCTATAATTATAACACTTTACAGTTTAAGCTTCTTAACGATATTCTCAAAAACTTTTTCTACCTCTTGCTCGCCTTTGATGCGTATTAGTTTTTTTTCTTGTTTGTAGTAATCAATTACTGGCTGAGTGTGGGTGTGAAAAAGCTCAATTCTTTTTCTCAATGCTGCTAAAGTTTCGTCTTCTCTCTCAGCTACTCTGCCAGAGATTCTCCACAAAGCTTCTTTATCACTCACATCAATTAAAATTACTTTTTCCGGACCATTATCTTTGCTAAAAACCTCAGCTTGAGTCACCGTGCGTGGAAAACCATCTAAAATATAACCATTTTCGTATTCGCTCCTGTGCAAATAATCAATTACTATTTCAAGTGTAGTTTCGTCTGGTATCAAAGCCCCAGAATTCATAGTTTCTTTAAGCCATCTGCCTAATTTATTTTTTCTCTTGGCCAAATCTCGAAAAACGTGACCTGAAGAAAGATATGGAACTCCTAGCTTTTCTGACAACAAGTTTCCTTGAGTCGATTTTCCAGCCCCTTGAATTCCTATTAAGACTAATTTCATGAAAACCTTTCGTAATTTTGACCCACCAACATGCCTTGTATTTGCTTGCTAGTTTCAAGAATAACCGAAACAATAATTAAAACACTAGTGCCTCCAATGGCTAAAGATTGTATGCCAGTGATATTTTGAGCAACAGAGGGCAGTATGGCTATACCACCCAAGAAAAATGCTCCAGCTAAAGTAATCCTAGTTACTACAAACTCTAAAAAAGTCTTAGTGGGACCACCTGGCCGTGTCCCTGGAACAAAAGCACCACTTTTTTTAAGTTCTCCAGAAATATCTTCGGCATTGAAAAATATGAGTGCTGAAAAAAAAGTAAAAACTACAACTATCAAGAAATAAGTGATCATGTAAATTGGTGATGTCTGAGCAAACCAAATACTTAAACGCTGACCTATGTCTAGTAAGCGAGCTTGACCACTAGCTATGAAAAGTCTGGCAAGAAAAGATGGCAACAGCATAATAGATACACCAAAAATTATTGGTAATACTCCCGCTACATTTACCCGGATAGGTAAATGCGTACTTTGACCACCATAAACTCTGCTGCCACGAACACGCTTGGCGTATTGAATAGGAATCTTGCGAATAGCTTCATTCATAAAAACAACAAGTGAAATCACCAATAAAAGCACCGAAGCAAAAATTAACATCGTAAGAAACTGTTGCTGAGTAGTGATCGAAGAAATCTGCAAAAACGCCCTAGGAGCCTGACTTAAAATACCTATGAGTAAAACCATAGAAATACCATTACCAATTCCATACAGTGAGATCAATTCTCCCAACCACATCAAAATTAAAGATCCTGCTACCAAACTACTAATCATTGCTATTAAAGATAGGGGATCTTGAGACTCGATAAGAGATTGGCTATTTAGTAAAGCCAGCACCGAAATACTCTGAACTATTGCTAAAGGTAGCGATAGAAGTCGAGTATATTGATTGACTTTTTCTTTGCCTGCTTCTCCATCCTTTTGAATTTCTTTGAGTGCAGGAAAAGCCATGGTAGCCAACTGCATCACGATAGAAGCCGTAATATATGGACTAATGCCAACTGCCACAATGGAGGAATTAGCTAGAGTACCTCCTGAAAAAACGTTAAGTAAACTCAAAAATTGACTTGAAGAAAAAAGTTGAGTAATCTGAGAAACATTTACAGCCGGAACTGGAACATGGGCAAAAAATCTGTACACAAAAACAATCATCCCGGTAAAAAGGATTTTTTTTCTCAGCTCTTTGTGAGCTGCGATACTACGGACAGTGTTTATAAACTTTTGCACAAGTTCTTGTGGTGTACTGAGCGCTATGCTCCAGTAACTGCCATTAGACTACTACTCCACCAGCTTTTTGGATAATCTTACTTGCTGACGGACTAACTAATATGCCTTCGATTTCAACCGCTCTATTAATGGAACCGGTATTAATTATTTTTGCCTTTTTAAATCTGCGACTGATAATTTTTTCTAAATAAAGTGTTTCTAAATTTATTTTTTTGGCCTTCATATTCTCAATATCGGTTAAGCTCAACTCTGCTGTTAACCTAACAGGCTTAAACTTCCCCTTACCTTTAAGCATAGGCATTCTTTTGATTATGGGTAATTGCCCACCTTCAAACCACAGTGATTGTTTACCACCCGTGCGAGACCTCTGACCTTTTATACCACGACCAACAGTATGATCACCCTTACCAGAGCCTGTCCCACGACCAACTCTCTTCTTGGACTTGCTTTTAACGCTAATAAGCTTGTTTAAAAATGACATTATTTCTTCTTAGTTGGTTTAGCTTTTCGGCCAGAAGCTGACTTAACTTTTTTGATAATCTTTGGCTTTTTCTTTGCCTTTGCCTGCAACTCTTTTCTCTTAAGTTCTTCTTCTCTTTCTACTTCTGCAATAGATTTGAGCTTAATGTTTTTAATTTTAGCAATTTTAGCTATTTGTCTAAGAGCTTCAAAAGTAGCATAAACACTTGAGGCCTTGTTTTCTGTACCTAAGATTTTGCTAGAAATGTCACGAATACCAGCAGCTTCCACCACAGCTCGTACTGGACCTCCTGCGATTACCCCAGAACCCTTAGGAGCTGGTTTCAACATAACTTTACCCGCACCCAATTTAATCTGAATAGAGAAGGGAATAGTGGTACCATCCATAGGTACAATGATCATCTTCTTTTTGGCTTTTTTAATACCCTTCTTAATAGCTGATAAAACATCACCTGCTTTTCCCAAACCCACACCAACTTTACCCTTTTTATCACCAACTACCATCAAAACCGAAAATCCTATCTGATTTCCACCCTTAGTTTTTTTAGAAACACGAGATACCTGAATGACTTTTTCGTCGAATTCTTTCTCTGTTATTTCTTTAGCTGGTCTGTGTTTATTTTTATTCATAATTTACCAAGTAAACTAAATATCTATCCCTACTTTCCTCAAAGTATCTGCAATTGCTGCCACTCTACCCTGATACTTGTAAGACCCTCTGTCAAAAATTAGTTTTTTAATATTTTTTTTCTTTAATTTTTTTGCCAAATCTTCTGCTATTTGCTCAGATTTTTTAGTTTTGTTTCCTTTTAATTCACTGCCGGACTTATTTAACATTAATTCATTGCTTACCGCTAAAACATTTCCCTTATTATCAAGCACCTGCAAATATAGATACTTGTTGGATCTAAAAACTGTCAGTCTAGGCCTATCAGCAGTTGCTTTAATCTTCGATCGAACCCTAAGCCTTCTTTTTTCTACTGGTGTTGTATTATGCCTGATATTATTCATTTTAAGTTGCTGCGGCCTTTCCGGCTTTGCGTCTTACTATCTCACCTTCATACCTAACACCCTTACCTTTATAAGGTTCCGGTGGACGCAACTTTCTAATATTAGCAGCTACTTGACCCACCTGCTGCTTATCAATGCCTTCAACGTGAATTGTGTCATTTCCATCTACAGATAAACTTATTCCTTCTACTGCATTCACCATCACTGGATGAGAAAAACCTAGTGTTAAGGATAAATCTTGCCCTTTTTTAGAAACTCTGTATCCTGTACCAATTAATTTTAAAGTTTTTTTATAACCCTGACTAACTCCGACGACATTATTGTTTATCAAACTGCGCAACAATCCATGAAAAGCTTTGCTTTGCTTTTCATCATTTTTTCTCTTAACTATCAGCTCATTATCTTTTTGCTCTACTGTTATGCCACCAATCAAACTAGTGGATAACTCACCCTTTGGACCCTTAACAGTTGCTAAGTCGCCGGTCACTGTGACAGTGACTCCTTCGGGAATGCTAATAACTGTATTGCCGATTCTTGACATAGTTTTATTAATTACCAAACCTGGCAGAGTAATTCTCCACCCACATTTTGCTTTCTTGCTTGTTGGTCGGTTAATACTCCCTTATTGGTAGATACGATAGTAATACCATAACCACCCAAAGCTCTAGGCACTTTTTTAGATACAGAATAGACTCTCCTACCTGGTTTAGAAATTCTATTGATCTGAGTAATGGCAGGCACTTTACCTACGTATTTCAATTTGATTCTTATCAAGGCAGGTACTTGTGACTTATTAACTTCAACATCTGCAACATATCCATGTTCTTTTAGTATCAGAGCTAAGGCTTCTTTCAACTTTGAATGAGGAACCTCTACAAGCTCATGTCTTGCTAAAAAAGCATTTCTTATTCTTGCTAGCATGTCTGCTATTGGATCAGTCATAGTTTATCAATTTCTAATTTTTAATTACCTACTTGCCTTTACTACTCCAGGCAACTCACCCTTTACCGCTAATTCTCTAAAAGTCATACGGCTAAGACCAAAATACCTCATTACTCCCTTTGGGCGGCCCGTAATTCTACATCGTCTTACTCCTCTGGTCGAGACACGATTCATCTTTTTCACACCAGATTGCGCTAATAAACTTCTCTTTTTTAAAAGCTTAGCTGATTTAGCGATTTTTGATTTTTTAGCCATAGTTTTCGTATAAACGCAACATTGCTACGTCTTTACCTTTTTTTTGAAAGGCATTCCCAATAATTCTAATAATTTGAATGCTTGATCATTTTTCGTAGTACTTGTTACCAATGTCACTTGTAAACCTCTAACTCTCTCAATTTGATCATAATTAATCTCAGGAAAAACAATTTGTTCTTCTATGCCCAGATTATAATTACCTCTGCCATCAAATGATGTTCTAGAGGTGCCCCTAAAATCTTTAACCCGAGGTAAAACAACGCTGATTAATTTGTCTAAAAACTCCCACATGTAATCACTTCTCAAGGTTACCATAATTCCCAAAGGATCTCCCTCTCTTAACTTAAATGCTGCGATTGATTTTTTAGCCAGAGTCATTTTTGGTTTTTGACCGCTGATAAGTTCAAATTGTTTTGCAATGTTGTCCAAAGCTTGCTTTCTTTGTCTGGGTTCTTGTGGATCAGAAATACCCATGTTAATCACAATTTTCTCCAATTTTGGAATCGCCAGATCATTAGTATGACCCAACAACTTTTTTAATTCTGGCAAAATTTTATCCTGGTATTTCTTCTTAAGTCTATTCATGATTATTTTTGACCAGAGGCCGATCCCCTTTTGGGGGAAATAATTTTTCCGGTTTTTTTAAAAATTCTAACTTTTTTGCCATCTTTACCAACCTCATAAGCAATGCGATCCGCTTGGCCCTTGTCATTAATAATTGCTATATTTGCTGTCGGCAGTGGCCTTTCTTTTCGTATTTTTTGACCAGCTTGCCCCCCAAATGGCTTCATATGGCGGGTATACATGTTTACACCCTCAACTACTACGCGATGTTTTTCAGGCAATACCTTGATAATCTTGGCTTTTTTGCCCTTATCTTTACCCACCGTCACTAGTACTTGGTCGCCTGTTTTAAATTTCATTTGATTTTTACCACATCTCTTGGGCTAAGCTAGCTATTTTACTACACTTTCTGTCTTTAACTTCTCTAGCTATAGGACCAAAAACTCTGGTTCCTACTGGAACTAGACTATTTCTTGATTCTATGATGACGGCCGCATTTTCATCAAAACGTATATATTCACCACTCGATCTTCTTCTTTCCTTCTTGGTTCTCACTATAATGGCTCTCACTTTTTCGCCCTTTTTAACATTGCTGTTAGGATCTGCTTGAATCACAGATGCCATCACCATATCTCCTACGTGTCCAAAGCGTCGTCGCGAACCACCATAAACCTGAATGACTCGGATTTTTTTAGCTCCAGAGTTGTCAGCGATCTTTAGTACGGACCTGAGTTGTATCATTGTTTTTGTATAGACGCAGCATTGCTACGTCTTTACTTTATTATCTGCTTTACTTTAAATCTTTTAGTCTTACTAATTGGTTTTGTTTCCTCAATAAGTACTTGCACTCCTTCTTCTAGTTTTAACTTACTATCATAATGACAAGCATACTTCTTGCTTCTTTTCACAAATTTTTTATAAATCGGATGCTGCCACTGCCTTTCGACCAAAACAGTAGCTGTGTTGGCCATTTTCAACGAAATGATAGTTCCTTGCAAAGTTTTCATAATTATTTGATCAACTGCATTTCTCTCAAGAGAGTTTTTATTACTGCTATGTCTTTTGACAAATTTTTAACCATGCTAGTATTTTCTAGCTTTCCAGCCAAGCGTTTAATCCTCATTTTTTCCCGCTTCAAAATCATTTCATCTAATTTTTTTTGCAAAGCAGGAGCAGATAAATCTCGCAGCTTTTGTAAATCATTTTTTTTCATAAACTTTTATTCACTATGCTTGTCTTTACCGAAATTTTGTGAGCAGCTCTTTTTAGGGCTGCTTTGGCTATTTCTTCGCTGACTCCACCAATTTCAAACAATACGTGTCCTGGCTTTACCACCGCCACATGTCGATCAATATCGCCTTTACCTGAACCCATTTTTACCCCTACTGCTTTTTGCGTTACTGGCTTATGTGGAAATACACGAATCCAATATTTTCCTTCTCTTTTGGTTGAGAAAGTAATTTTTTTTCTAGCAGCTTCCAATTCCCTAGCGTTAACCCAACCACCTGTAATAGCTTTTAATCCATAATCACCAAAAACCACTTTAGTTCCTCTATTTGCCTTGCCTTTCATGCTGCCTCGAAATGTTCGACGGTATTTTGATTTTTTAGGCTGTAGCATATTTGTCATCCCGTTTTTCTCTTTTTCTAGTATCTTTTTCTCTTAAGATTTCACCTCTATTAATCCAAACTTTAATGCCTACGTATCCAGATCTAGTAAGAGCTGCTTTGTGATAATAATCAACATTTGCCCTTAGAGTTTGAGTTGGCACACTACCTTTGGCATATTTTTCGTTTCTAGCAATCTCAGCTCCAGCAATTCTGCCAGATAAAGAAATTTTTATGCCTTTGGCACCTGCAGTCATGCTCTTTTCCAAAGCTTGAGAAACAGCTCTTCTGTGTGGATATCGTTTCATTATTTGCTCAGCGATACGCTCAGCTATCAATCGAGCGCTTAAATCTGGCTCTCTTACTTCTTCTACTCTCAAATCAACTTTGATTTTATCCTTTTTCAATTTAGAAACATTCAAAATTCTTTCAACTTCTTTTTTGATTATTTCCAAATTTCCACCACCTCTACCAATAACTACGCCTGGTCTAGCCACATGTAAAACTATTTTTATGGTAGTCAAAGATCTTTCGATCTCGGTTTGTACTAAGCCAGCATTAGATAATTTTTCATCTAAATACTTGCGCAACTTAAAATCTTCTAAAACTCTAGCTGAGTATTGCTTGGCAGTACTAAACCACCTAGACTTCCACGTAAACGTGTTGCCCATTCTAAAGCTGATAGGGTTTACTTTTTGTCCCATATTATTTGTTAGTTGTTCTTTGGCGAGTTGCCTTTACAGCTCTGCCAACTGACTTTTTACTACTTGCTCGATTGAGACGTTGCATTGCAACGTCTTTACCACTTACTTTTTCTGCCGCAACTTTGCGTGCAACGTCTTTACTCTCTACTTTAGACCCCACACTCTTTTTAGTTTTTTGTAGCTTGACTTTACCTTTCGTAGCTTTTTTATCCTTCAAAGCCTTAGTGTCAGAAGAAGCAGAGGAAGGCTTCTGACTTTCTAGTACAACTCTAATGTGACTTGACCTTTTGACTACTGAGTGTGCTCTGCCTCTACTAGCAGCTCTAAATCTTTTATACTTGGCTGCCTCACCAATCATGATGCTATCTATTTTCAAATCTTCGAATCCCAATCCGTGATTGTGCTGCGCATTAGCAATTGCTTGCCTAATCGTTTTTAAAAGAGCTATGGTAGCTCTTCTTTCCATAGCAGCTAATTGCTTTAATGCCAATTCCAAAGAAAGATCTTTAACCTGGTTTGCTACCAATCTCAATTTTCTCGGTGTCTGTCTGACATTTTTTTGTGTAGCAATAATTTTCATTATGTTTTGGCTAATACTCTCTTTACCATTTTGCCGTGACCTCTAAAATTTCTAGTTGGAGCAAACTCCCCCAATTTATGTCCCACCATGGACTCATTTACAAACACCTCAATAAAATTTTTACCTTGGTGTACCAAAAAACTATGACCCACAAAATCTGGACTAATGGTACAAGCTCTACTCCAAGTTTTGATGGCAGCCTTGTCTCCACTACCCTTCTGCTTCATTACCTTTTTCAGCAATTTTGGGTCTACAAATGGTCCTTTTTTACTTGATCTGCTCATATTTACTAATATCCAATATCTAATAACTAATATCTAAATAATTATTTAACCCTTCTATCTCTTACTATCCACTTACTACTTGGCTTCCTCTTTTTTCTCGTCTTTTTACCAAGTGCGTGCTTACCCCATGGTGTCTTGGGATATTTCATACCAACACCACTCCTACCCTCACCACCTCCATGTGGATGAGAGCCGGGATGCTGGGCAGTTCCCCTCACAGTTGGGCGAATACCCATAAGGCGCTTCCTACCTGCCTTACCAATTTTACGATTTTTCCAATCAACGTTACCAAGCTGGCCAATTGTAGCCAAACACTTCGAGTTAATCAATCGCAATTCCTTAGACGGAAGCAATACTGCTGCATATTTTCCTTCTTTGGATTGAATATATGCACTAGTACCAGCTCCTCTAACAATTTGAGCTCCTCTTCCAGGTCTTAATTCTAAATTGTGAATAGCCACACCCACAGGCACACGATCTAAAGACATAGTATTACCAGGAACAATATCTGCTGTTTCAGAATTGATAACTTCTTGGCCAATTTCTAATTTACTGGGAGCTAAAATATATCTTTTTTCTCCATCTTTGTAAAAAAGTAAAGCTATATGAGCTCCTCTCATTGGGTCGTATTCCAATTGTTTAACTACAGCCGGAATATCCTTTTTATCTCTTTTCCAATCAATAATTCTCATCTTTTTCTTTACACCGCCACCTCTGTGTCGCACAGTAACTCTGCCTTTAAATCCTCGACCCTGACGTTTTTTGTGGCCTTTGGCTAAAAGTGACTTCTCAGGACTACCCTTATACAAATCAGAGCGATCAATATTAACCTGATTTCTAACACCGGCAGAAGTAGGTTTTCTTTTTCTTAGCATTACTTACTTCCTCCAAGGTCAAACAAGTCTATAGTTTGACCTTCTTTAAGTTTTACCAAGGCTTTTTTCTTAGGATTAATTACGCTAGGCATTCTCTTTTTGCCAGTTTTTTTAACTGATTTGTAGCCATGAATAGTGTTAATTCTTAGCACTTTAACTCCAAATAGAGATTCCACAGCTTCAACAATTTGATTCTTGTTAGCTCTTCTATCTACTTCAAAAGTATAGATGTTTTGACTATTAGCCAATGCTAAAGATTTTTCAGTAACAACTGGTTTTTTAATTATATAAGTTTTCATTACTTTTTAGCTTTAACTTTTCCTGCCTCGCGAAGCCTTGGCGAAGTGGGGGATTTTTTTTTACTAGTTGCTGGCTGTTTATTATTAACTAATCTTGTTTCCAAAACTTTCACAGCTGTCTTTGTCATGATAAGTTGCTGAGTATCAACAACGTCCAAAGCATTCAGTCTTCGTGCTTCAATAGTTTTAATCTCAGGAATATTTCTCAAGCTCCTAAAACTCAAATCACTGATTTCATCCATAACTATTACTATCTTTTTGCTTTCTGGACTGATCTTATCAAGTAATTTTTTAGCATCTTTGGTCTTACCCTCCAATTTTGATACTGCATTGCAAACTAAAACATCTTCAACTCTTAAGCTCAGTGCAGAAATCAGAGCTTTTTTCTTTTGTTGTTTACTTAAAGTTAAAGTAAGGTGCTGCTCTTGCTTTGGTCCGTGAGCTGCACCACCACCTACAAAAATGTTTGCAGATCTGGCGCCATGTCTAGCGTTACCTGTGCCCTTTTGCTTAAACCATTTTTTCTTTGTTCTAGTTACGTCAGATCTGGTCTGAGCGGAACTAGTACCTTGGTGTTCATTAGCAATATAAACCCTCACAGCCTGAGCTAGTAAAAATTGATTTACTTTGGCTGCAAATACAGTATCGCTTGCTGTCATTTTGCCTTTTGTGCCGGTAGCGCTAATTGTCTTTAATTTCATTTAATTATCCTTGTCGTCCTTAGTGGTCCCTGAGCTTGTCGAAGGGATTCCAGACGCCTTTTTGTCTAACTCAAGTTCTTTTTTCTTGCCCATTTTAGTAATTTTAACTATGGAATTTACAGATCCTGGAATAGGGCCACTGAGCCACAATTCTCCAGATTCAACATCAATATGCAAAACCACCAAATTTTCTACTGTTTTGGTTTCAACGCCCATGTGTCCAGGCATTTTTTTGCCCTTCCAAACACGCCCTGGATAAGTACCTGCACCTATAGACCCAGGAGCTCTTTCTCTGTCTGATTGCCCATGAGTTCTGGGGCCTCCACTAAACCCGTGTCTTTTCATAACTCCGGCAAAACCTTTACCTTTGCTAGTACCCTGAACCTTAACAAGATCACCTACTTCCAAAACTGTATCTAATTTAATCTCATCACCAACTTTTAATTCTATGTTTTCCTCGGTGGAAATACGAACACCCTTCAGCTGTTTGGCACCTAACGAAAAACCACCCCTTTTTAGATTTTCTCGGAGTGGTTTAGATACATTTTTTAATTTCTTTTTGCCGTATCCAATTTCAAAAATATAATTTTCTTGGGTTTGGGGAGAATCGCTACGAGGCTTTACGTTTACTTTATCTTTTCTGACTACCATATTTGAGCCAACTGCTAATTTGGTCACAGCAAGCCTGTGGCCTTGCTTGTCCCAAGCTTGTGTCATCGAGCGTTTGGTGGCAAAAATACTGTTTAACATTATTAATAATATAAGTTTTATAAACCATATTTATGTCATTCCCGCGTAGGCGGGAATCCATAGCATTTTTTACTTAGCTAAAAGCGTTATCACATTTTGATCTCAATGCCTACACCAGCAGGTAACTCCAGGTGCATGAGACTATCAATAGTCTTGTTGGTAGGATTCACAATCTCGATTAGGCGCTTATGTGTTCTAATCACATAGCTTTCCTGAGCATCTTTGTCTGTGTGAGGAGAAATGAGGACCGTGAACCACTTTTTATTGGTTGGAAGTGGAACCGGACCTACCACAGCTGCTCCAGTCGAGATGGCGGTTTCCAGTATCTTTCTGGCAGCTTCGTCAATCACTCTGTGGTCGTAAGCCTTGAGTCTGACGCGTATTGTATTGCCAGCGTTTTTACTATTGCTATCTTTAGCCATAATATTGTTAAGTTTGTTTCAGCCAGAGGCTGATCACCCTTTGGGTGAAAGTTGTCTTTACCCCTGCTCACCTCTGGTAAGAGACAAAGGCAGATTATACACCATAATAATTCTCAAGCAAATCCCCACTCTATGAGTGGGGAAGATTAATATCTAACCTGCCTGCCGGCAGGCAGGTATCTAGTATCTTACTTAGTAATCTTAGTAATTGCACCTGCACCGATGGTGTGACCACCTTCGCGAATAGCAAAGCGCAAGCCTTCATTAAGAGCTACGGGCTGGATAAGTTTAACGCTCATCTTGGCATTGTCGCCAGGCATGACCATCTCTACTCCATCTGGCAATTTAATATCACCAGTTACATCAGTGGTTCTAATATAAAACTGAGGCTTGTAACCGCTAAAAAAAGGCTTGTGTCTACCGCCCTCTTCTTTGGTCAAAATATAAACTTCAGCTTCAAATTCAGTATGAGGCTTAGCACTCCCAGGTTTGGCCAAAACTTGACCTCTCTCAACATCATCTTTTTCCATACCTCTTAGCAAAATACCGACATTGTCGCCAGCTTGGCCGTCGTCTAGCATTTTTCTAAACATTTCTACGCCAGTGACAGTGGATTTAGCTGAATCTTTAAGACCAACGATTTCAATCTCTTCACCTACTTTAATTTTGCCAGTTTCAATTCTGCCAGTTACCACTGTGCCTCTACCTTTAATAGAGAAAACATCTTCAACAGGCATTAAGAAATCTTTTTCTGTTTCTCGCTTTGGCTCAGGGATTTCACTATCAACGGTATTCATGAGCTCCATGACTTGATCTTGAGCTGCTGCGTCACCTTCTAGTGCTTTCAAGGCACTGACACGAACAATCTTGGCCTTGTCACCGTCAAATTTATACTTGGTGAGAAGCTCTCTGATTTCCATTTCTACTAAATCGAGTAATTCATCATCATCAACCATGTCAACTTTGTTTAAAGCGACAATTAGTTTAGGTACGTTAACTTGCTTGGCCAAAAGAATGTGCTCTCTGGTTTGAGGCATAGGACCATCGGTAGCGGCTACCACTAAAATAGCACCGTCCATTTGAGCGGCACCAGTAATCATGTTTTTTACATAGTCAGCGTGACCTGGAGCATCGATGTGAGCGTAGTGACGTTTCTCTGTCTCGTATTCGATGTGTGAAATATTGATAGTCACACCTCTAGCTGCTTCTTCTGGTGAGTTATCAATTTCATTAAAAGCGTAGGCTTTGTTGGTGTCACTTGGTAACTTCTTGGCTAAAGTAGCGGTAATAGCAGCGGTCAGGGTAGTTTTACCATGATCAACGTGACCAATAGTTCCAATGTTTACATGAGGTTTGTTGCGGACGAATTTATTGTCTGCCATATAACTCCTTTTAAATTAAGTTCTAATTATTTATTTTTCTTCCCCATTCTCTCCTCAATTACCTTTTCAGTAATTACCTTGGGAACTATTTCATAATGTGATGGCAACATCACACTAGTAGCTCTACCTTTGGTAAAACCTCTTAAAATTGTAACATAGCCTTGCATTTCTGCCAGAGGAACAATGGCAGTGACAATCACTGCCTTACCTCTTTGATTGGTGCCTTGCACCTGAGCTCTCCTAGAATTCAAATCTCCAATTACATCACCCATATATTCCTCAGGCGTAGTAACTTCTACCTTCATGATGGGTTCAAGTAAAACCATGTCGGCTTTTTTGACACCTTCTCTCATTCCTAAACTACCAGCCATCTTAAAAGCAAGCTCGCTTGAGTCAACTTCGTGGAAAGATCCATCATATAAAGTAACTTTAATATCGGTCATGGGATAGCTAGCTAAAAATCCACGCTCTAATGACTCTTGAATACCTTTATCTGTTGGCTTAATAAACTCTCTAGGCACAGCTGCGCCTTTGATAGCATTTTCAAATTCGTATCCAGTGCCTCTGTCTTTTGGCTCTAATTTAAGCAAAACATGACCATATTGACCTCTACCACCAGTTTGCTTAATATACTTTCCTTCACCATCAGCGCTTTGCGTAATAGTTTCTTTGTAAGCTACCTGAGGCTTGCCTGTGTCGGCTTCCACCTTAAACTCGCGCTTCATTCTGTCAACAATAATTTCTAAATGTAATTCTCCCATACCAGAAATAATAGTCTGGCCAGTGTCATGATCTGATTTGATGGTAAAAGTAGGATCTTCGTCACTCAGCTTGCTCAGTGCTACACCCATTTTCTCCTGATCGTTTTTAGTCTTGGGCTCAATAGCCAGAGAAATCACAGGGTCAGCGAAAGTGATACCCTCTAACATGATTTTATTATCTTGATCACAAAGAGTGTCACCTGTTTTGGTATTTTTAAGACCTACTATGGCGACTATTTCACCAGCTTGAGCTTCAGTAATTTCTTCACGCTGATTGGCATGCATGAGTAACAAACGCCCAACTCTTTCTTTTTTCGATCTAGTAGAGTTGTAAGAATAACTACCAGATTTTAATACACCCGAGTAAACCCTGGCATAAGTTAACCTACCTACATGGGGATCTGTTTGAATTTTAAAAGCCAAGGCGCAAAATGGCTCTTCTGGGGTTAGCTTGCGTGTAACTTCCTCGTCTGTTTTAGGGTCCGTACCCTTTATATTTAAAATATCTTTTGGAGATGGTAAATATTCGATCACAGCATCTAGTAGAACTTGCACGCCAGTATTTCTTAGTGAAGATCCACAATAAACCGGAACTAGCTCATAATTTATAGTAGCTTTTCGCAACGCTGCTTTTAGCTCGTCAACACTAGCTACTTCACCTTCTAAAAATTTTTCTAAGAGCGCATCATCAGTCTCACTAATCTGCTCTATAAGCAAATTCCTATACTCAGCAACTTGCTCCTTCATATCTTCGGGAATATCAACCTCTTTGTATTCAGCTCCCAAACTGTCTTTTTCCCAAACCCAAGCTTTTTCTTCCAAAAGTTGAACTATGCCATTGAAGGTATTTTCCACACCAATGGGTAAAACCATAACTGCAGGCTTCACACCAAACTTGTCTTTGATATCTTGAATTGTTTCAAAAAAATCTGCGCCTAGTTTATCCATTTTATTCACGAAGCAAACTCTGGGCACATTGTATTTGTCAGCTTGACGCCATACAGTTTCTGATTGAGACTGAACTCCTTCAGAAGCATCTAATACTGTTACACCGCCATCCAATACTCTAAGTGAGCGCTCTACTTCAGCAGTAAAATCAACGTGTCCTGGAGTGTCGATAATATTAATACGATACTGATCGGTAGGCAAATGTGAATCAAATATTGGCTTCCAAAAAGTAGTGGTAGCAGCAGACATGATGGTAATACCACGCTCTTGCTCTTGCTCCATCCAATCCATAGTAGCCTCACCCTCGTGAACTTCACCAATCTTATAACTCTTGCCTGTGTAATACAGGATTCTCTCTGTAGTAGTGGTTTTGCCTGCGTCTATGTGAGCAATAATCCCAACATTACGAATATGATCAAGTGGTAAATTGCGGTTACTGGATTTAACGGTTTGTTGTGACATAAGTAAAAATAAAAGTCTACCACCTGAAGTGGGCAAAGGCTTTATTAGCATCCGCCATCTTATGTGAAGCGTTCTTTCTTTCTATAGCCCTACCTTGATTATTGTAAGCATCTATCATTTCTGCAGCAAGTTTTTCGCCAAAACTGTGATTTTCTTTATTTGATCTTTTATTAGCTTCTAAAACTAACCACCTAGTAACAAGTGAAAAGCCTCTGCCGCCTCTCACAGGAACTGGAATCTGATAAGCAGCTCCGCCTACTCTTCTAGATCTAACCTCCATCTGAGGCATGATGTTGCGCAAAACTACTTCAAAAGCTTCCAGAGGTTTTTTGCCCGTAATCTCAGCTAATTTTTCCAGAGCAAAATAAACCTGAGCTTGAGCTACGGATTTCTTACCATCCTTCATCACTCTGCCAATTAATCTGGATACTTTAACAGATTTGTATTTCTTATCTTCTGCAAATTTTCGCTTCGGAGCTGTTTTAGATCTCATATATTATTTAAATTTCAAATTTCAATTGATTTGTTATTTGCCAAATTTATTTGGCCTTCACTCCATACTTACTTCTACTTGTTTTTCTGCCATCAACACCAGCGCAGTCATAAACTCCTCGTACAATGTGATATTTCACACCAGGAAGATCTCGTACTCTGCCACCTCTAACCAAAACTACACTATGCTCAGCCAAATTGTGACCCTCACCTTGAATATAGGCTGTAACTTCTTGTTTATTAGAAAGCCTAACTCTGGCTACTTTTCTTAAAGCTGAGTTCGGCTTTTTAGGCGTCATGGTTTTGACCACGGTACAAACACCACGTTTTTGAGGGTTGGTGGTTGCCAAAGGTTGCCCCTTGAGTGAATTGAAATTTCGTCTCAAAGCACTAGCCTTAACCTTTACAGGTTTTTTTTTGCGACCACCTTTTCTAATAAGTTGATTTATTGTTGGCATAATTATAATTTATCTCAAGACAAGGATTGTAACATAGACTGGATAATTTCCAAATTTTAATTTTGTATTTGTTGTTTGTGAATTGTTTTTTGGTGCTTACGCGTTAGCGTCCAGCCTCGCTCTTTCTTCACTAGTAGGAATTAATCTACCAATAATAACATTCTCCTTAAGTCCCTCTAAATAATCAATCGATCCTGAGCTGGCAGCATCTGTCAACACATTTTTGGTATGTTGGAAAGAAGCAGCTGAAAGCCACGAGCTAGTGAAAAGTGAAGATCTGGTGATTCCTAATAACATAACTTTAGCTGAAGCTGGCTCACCAGCAGCAGCCATAATAGCGTCATTGGCCTCCAAGAATCTGTTTCTTTCGACAATTTCGCCTGTTAAGAATTCAGTATCACCGGATGATTCTATCTGAAGCTTATCACCCATTTTTCTAGCTGACACTTCAAAATGCTTATCATTAATAGGAATACCTTGAGATTCATAAACAGCCTGAGCTTGGTGAACTATGTGTAGCTGAGCAGGTAATAATCCCTGCACTTGTAAAATATCTTTTGGGTCGACTACACCCTTGGTCAAAGCTTCACCCATGGTGATCAGCTGTCCATCTTCTACAACCAAATCAACTGTCTTAGAGAAGCTATACTCTTTTTCTTCTACTGGTTGAGAGTTGGTCTTTACCTTGACAATATATTCATCATCTTTGTCCTTAATGGAAACCTTTCCAGAAATTTCAGACAATACAGCTGGTAACTTAGGACTCCTGGCTTCAAAAAGCTCTTCCACACGAGGCAAACCTTGAGTCACATCTAAGCCAACAATACCTCCAGAGTGCTTTACCCGCATAGTAAGCTGAGTACCTGGCTCACCAATGGATTGAGCAGCAATTACTCCCACAGGCACACCAATATCTACCAACTCATGATTAGAAAAATCCCAACCATAACACTTGCGACATAAACCTCTTGTTGCTCTGCACGTCAAAGGCGATCTTATTTCTACAGACTTCAGATCGCTTTCTGCGATAAGTTTCGCTGCAAGATCATCAATCAAATCACCTGCTCTGACTACCAACTTTCTACCATTCTTAATATCTTTTAAAGCTACTCTGCCTGTAATTCTATCTACAAAGACATCTGGTCTAATTTCCTTACTTATTTCTATTCCCTCTTCAACTCCGCAATCTTCCATACGAATAATTACATCGTGAGCCACATCTACTAGCCTCCTAGTCAAATAACCAGCGTCAGCAGTTTTCAAAGCTGAATCAGTTAAACCTTTTCGCGAACCTCTGGCGGAGGTTACATATTCAAAAATTGACAAGCCTTGACGAAAATTGGACTTTGTAGGCATTTCTACAATATTACCTAACGGATCAACTACTAGCCCTCTCATAGCAGCCAATTGTTTGACCTGATCTTTGGAAGCCCTGGTACCTCCGGAATTAATAATTACCTTTACGGCATTATCTTCATTATAGGAATCCCAAGTTTTTTCAGCTACTTTATCAGTAGTCTTCATCCAAATGTCAAAAGTTAGATGCTTGCGTTCTTCATTAGTAATTAAACCATCTAAATAATTATCCTGTACTTGCTCAGATAATTTATTGGCATCATCAATGATCTGGTCCTTTGCATCAATCATTTCACAATCAGTAACGGCTACCGAAAGACCTGATGTGGTAGCAATCTCAAAACCAATGTTTTTGATATCATCAATCAGTTTTGCCACCACTTCTTTGGAGCAAGTGTGCATAGCATTAGTAATGATGTCTTTGATTTTTCCAGCAGTAATCGGCTCATTGATAAAACCCAAAGCCTCGGGCAGAACATCGTTAAGCTGTAATCTACCTACAGTGGTATCCACTCTTTCAACGCTAGCATCTTTTTTTGTGACCCTAACATTTACCAATTGTCTTTGAGTTACTTCACCTATCTGATAGGCATGATAAAGCTCTTCCTTTGAGGCAAAAATCGTGTCAGGTTTCTCTTGTTTTTCATCCACACTGGTCAAATAATAAACCCCCATGGCCATTTCTTTGTTAGGTACAGTAATAGGGGAACCATTGGCTGGTTTTAAAAGATTATTGGCAGACAACATTAGTGTCCTACCTTCTTCTTGAGCTTCTTTGGTCAGGGATACATGAACAGCCACTTGATCTCCATCAAAGTCAGCATTGTAACCAGCACAAACACACGGATGCAATCTAATAGCCTCACCCTCAATAAGTTGGGGATAGAACGACTGCATACCCAATTTGTGCAAAGTAGGGGCACGATTAATAATCACGGGGTGATCTTTAGTCACCTTCTCTAACATGTCATAAACTTCCGGATCTTTTCTCTCTAGTGAATGCTTGGCACTCTTCACATTTGGAGCTACACCCTGAACTATCAACTCTCGCAAGACATAAGGTCTAAACATTTCCAAAGCCATATCTTTTGGTAAACCCACTTGATCTAATTTTAGATTTGGACCAACTACAATCACACTACGACCAGAATAGTCTACTCTTTTTCCCAGCAGATTTTGTCTGAATCGACCTTGTTTGCCTCTAAGCATCTCACTCAAAGACTTCAGGGGCCTTCTGTTTGACCTTCTTCTGGATTGACGAGCCTGACTACTATCGATCAAAGAATCAACAGCTTCTTGCAACATGCGTTTTTCATTGCGTAAAATAATTTCTGGTGCACCCAAATTTATCAAGTGCTTAAGACGATTATTTCTGTTAATTACTCGCCTATAAAGATCATTTAAATCTGAAGTGGCAAAACGACCGCCAGAAAGTTGAACCATAGGTCTTAGATCTGGGGGAATCACAGGTAAAACATTAACAAACATCCATGAAGGATCTATCTCTGCTTTTCTCAAACCTTCTACTACTCGCAAACGCTTGGTAGCCTTAATGCGCTTGGCACCCTTGCTCTCAATCATTTCGTTTCTCAATTTTTCTGTTAAAGATTGAAGATCTACTCTTTTCACCAGCTCCAATAAAGCTTCTGCTCCCATGCCCACTCTAATATGTTTGGCTGCATCATATTCATCTAGTTTTAAAAATTCGTCCTCACTGAGTATAGTGCCTTCATCAATCTTCTTAACCATTTGCTTAATGGTTTTATAAACTTCAGCCAATTGATCTCTTTGAGTATCAAGTTGTTCTTTAAGCGCAGCAATTTTTTGCTTGGCCTTGAGAGCTGTTTCTGTTAACCTCAGATCAAGAGTTTCCTTGTTGCTAACTTTTTCTTTTAGATTTTGATTTTCTTTTTCTAACTCTGTTTTGATCTTTTCAATTTCTTGGATAGTTTCTTGCTTTAATTCTTCTTGAGCTTCTTCCAAACCCAAATCAAGATCTTCAATAACCTGCAGCTTCTCATCTCTATCTACTTCCAAAACTACATATTGAGAAAAATAAATTAGTGAAGATAAACTTTTTGGTGAAATATCTAAAAGCAAAGAAAGCTTGGATGGAGCACCTTTGAAAAACCATATATGTGCTGCCGGAGCTGCTAAGGAGATGTGTCCCATGCGCTCTCTTCTCACTTTAGACTGAGTAACTTCTACTCCACATTTATCACAAATCACACCTTTATAGCGAATTCTCTTGTACTTGCCGCAGTGACATTCGTAGTCTTTTACTGGACCAAAGATTTTCTCATCAAACAAACCATCTTTTTCTGTTTTTAAAGAGCGATAGTTGATAGTCTCTGGCTTTTTAATTTCTCCGTGTGACCATGATTTGATCATGTCTGGCGAAGCAATTTTAATTTGTAGGGCGGTGAAGTCGACTATGTGTTTCATGATTTTTGTTTTTAATTATATTAGTTATCTTCTCCCTCAGTTGAGTCAGAAATAAGAGCCTCTGCGCCAGCTTCTTCGGCTTGTGCGGCTTCAGCGACGTCCTCTTCCATTTTTTCTATTTCAGTTTTCCCGCTTTCTTCATCATCAGCTTTATCTTTCTTGTCTTCATCAGTGGTTCCCGAGCCTGCTTGCAGTGAGCTTGTCGAATCTGTCGAGGGATCATCGCTAGCAATAGCCGTAGGATCAGCTTTTGGCTCAGTTACTTCCTCTACTTTGGTCTCATGCATGTTGACGTCAAGACCAAGTGAATTGAGCTCTCGCATTAACACCTTGAAACCTTCAGGTACTGTAGGCGCAGGAATATCCTCACCTTTAACTATAGCTTCAAAGGCCTTACTACGACCCATAACATCATCAGACTTGATTGTTAACATCTCTTGCAAAGTATGAGCTGCCCGATGTGCTTCCAGTGCCCAAACTTCCATCTCACCCAAACGTTGTCCACCTCTTTGAGCCTTGCCTCCTAGTGGTTGCTGAGTCACTAATGAGTATGGACCTGTAGACCTGGCATGAATTTTATCTTCCACCATGTGAATTAACTTAAGAATATAAGCTACACCTACTACAGTCTCCTCACTGTATGCTTCACCTGTCTTACCATCAAATAATTGTGCTTTACCTGATCTGGGCAAACTAGCAGTTTCTAACTCATCCCAAATGCGCGATTCGTCCACCTTTTCAAAAGCTGGGATCGCTATTTTTTCGCCTTTTTTCTGTGCGGCCCAACCTAGATGAGCTTCCAAAAGCTGACCCAAATTCATACGAGCTAAAACAGAAAGCGGAGAAATAATAATATCTACCGGAGTACCATCTTCCAAGTGAGGCATGTCGGCAGTAGGCACAATTTTAGAAATTACGCCTTTATTTCCGTGACGTCCAGCTAACTTGTCTCCCACGGTAATTTTTCTCATCTGAGCCACTTTAACTACTACTTCTTTGATCACTCCAGGGTCTAATTCATCACCCATTTCTCTATCTAATACTTTTACGTGAATTACAACACCACCATCACCGTGAGGTAAACGCAGAGAAGTATCGCGAACTTCCCGAGCTTTTTCACCAAAAATGGCTCTCAGTAATCTTTCCTCAGCAGTCAACTCTGTTTCACCTTTAGGAGCAATTTTACCCACCAAAATATCGCCGGACTTAACCACACTACCCACTCTGATTACTCCATCTACATTCAAGTTTCTCAAAAATCCCTCAGAAACGTTGGGGATATCATTAGTTAATTCCTCAGGGCCCAACTTTGTTTCCATTAATTGAGCTCTGTGTTCATTAATATGAACAGAAGTAAGCAAATCTTCTTTGACCAAACGGTCTGAAATTACAATAGCATCCTCGTAACCCAAACCTTCAAAAGAACTATAGGCAATCAAAAGATTGGCACCCAAAGCTAGTTCGCCATTGTCAGATGATGGACCATCAATCAGAACTTCACCTTTTTTAACTTTTTGACCCAAAGTAACCACCGGGCTCTGAGAGTAGGAGGTACTTTGGGAAGTACGAGCAAATTTTTCCAGCCTGTATTCTAATTTGTCTCCTTGCAAGCTTATCTTTTCATCTTGAGAAATCTCCTCATTGTTTTTGACTTTATTAGCATCAGCCTTGCCTAATTTTAGTACAACCTTATCGGCATCCACATAATCTACAACAGCATTGTAATGGGAATAAATACTACGACCCATAGCTTCAACAACAGATTTTTCCATTCCTGTTCCTACTACGGGAGATTGGGTTTTGATCAATGGTACTGCCTGACATTGCATGTGAGTACCCATTAAGGCACGGTTGGCTTCATCATGGGCAATGAAAGGAATCAATGAGGCCGAAGTTCCGATTACCTGTCTAGGAACAACATCAATATACTCCACCTCTTCTACTGGTCCTTCTACAAACGCATTCATATGTCTAATTGGCACCCATTCATCGGTAATATAATTTTTATCATTGATATTAATACTGGCATGAGTAATCCTGCACTCTTCTTCGTCATCTGCAGACAAATAGACAATCTGGTCTTGAATTTTCATCTTGCCATTAACATTTTTTACAGGATGATAAGGAGATTCCAAAAATCCATGCTCGTTTACCTTGGTATATAAAGCCAAATAAGTCACTAGACCAATGTTTGGACCCTCTGGGGAACGTACGGGATCAATGCGCGAATATTGAGAAGCATTAATGTCGCGCATGGAAAAGCTGGCTCTTTCCCTAGTAACACCACCGGTACCCATTACAGATAAACGCCTTAAATTATCGATTTCTGACAAAGGGTTGGTTTGATCCAAAATAGTAGACAGTCTATTTCTTCTGAAAAATTCACTAATAGTAGCGATTAAAGGTCTCGCATTTACCAAAGCTGCCGGACTCAAAGATTCGTCTGTCTTGGTCAAAGACATCTTCTCTCTAATGGAACGCTCGAGCCTGATAAGACCAATTCTAAAAGCATTGCTTTTTACCAATTCTCCAATACGCTTGACCCTGCGATTACTCAAGTGATCAATATCATCAGTCTTACCTCTGCCGTTTTGCAAACCGATTAAATATTTTACAGCTGCAACTATGTCTTCCTGGGTTAGAACAGTTGTATCTTTATCTATATCTGTTTTCAAGCGCTTGCTGAGTTTGTAACGCCCTACTTTAGCTAGATCATATCGACGAGGATCAAAGAAAAGTTGCTTTAGATATGTTTTGGCACTATCCAAAACTGCTGGTTCGCCTGGTCGCATCTTTTCATATAACTCGATTAAAGCTTCTGACTGAGTTTTACTACCATCTTTGGCAATAGTGTTTTCGATCAAATTATGCTCATCAACGGTATCACTAAATAATTCTTTTAGCTCTTCATCACTACTAATACCAATGGCTCTGAGCAATACAGTGACTGGCATCTTGCGCCTTCTGTCAATCTTAACAGTAATCACATTACGCTTTCCTACTGTGAATTCAATCCAAGAACCTCGCAGGGGCCGCAGCTCAGCTTTGAAAAGCAATCTTTTACTAGATACATCCTCATTGCCTGAGAAAAATATACCTGGGGAACGCACCAATTGGGTTACAACTGCTCTTTCAATACCATTGATAATAAAAGTGCCTACACTAGTCATTTTGGGCATATCACCCAAAAATACTTCCTGTGTTTGTTGATCGCCTGTTTTTTTGTTTTCCAAAGTAGCCTCTACATATAAAGGCATATCATAAGAAACTGCTTTATATCTAGCTTCACTAGGGGTGTACTTGGCTTCACCGAAGCGGTGACTGCCAAATTTTAAGCTCCAGTTTTTACCAGTAAAATCTTCAATACCGCCATCATTGTTCACTTCATCTAAAGATTTGCGAATGCCAGTTTCGAGAAATTCTTTGTAAGAATCGTTTTGGATTCTGGTGAGATTTAGCTTGGGAAGGTTTTTGGCTTCTTTGCCCCAATTTTGGCGTTTCTGGCTACTCATGATATATCTCCTTAATATTGATTCTTAAGTGACAAAACGAAAAAAAGGCCACTTCAGTTGCAGTACCTTTTTTTATAAAAACTTCCTAGCTTCTTGAATTAAGCTTAGTCAAGAGAAATCCTTTTTTAAATAACTTTTTTGACAAAAAAGACGTGAAAGAGCATTCTAATATTGAAAATATAAAATTGCAAGAGGAAAAACCCAGCCCCGGTTGGGGTTGGTTTGAACTGCTAACACCTTAGCAAATTAGAAGTGAAAATGTCAACTCTTTATCTTAAATACTTATTCACATTCGCATTGTGGCCATCAATAGTTTCTGCAAAATGAATCCTGCCTTTTCTATCATGAATGTAATACAGATAATCTGACTCTGTTGGATCTAGGGCTGCCCGCATGGCACTCAGGCCAGGATTACAAATAGGTCTAGGTGGCAAACCCAGATTCATATAAGTATTAAAAGGCGAATTAATCTTTTTATCTACAGCTAGTGGTGGCACCCACCAAGAATCTTGAATCTTGTTATAACCCTTGGAATATTGCAAAGTAGCATCAACTTGCAGCGCCATGCCAATATCTATTCTATTCCAAAGTATTCCGGCTACTTGAGGCTGATCTTTATCACCACCGGCCTCTCTTTCTACTATAGAGGCCATAACCAAAATATCTTCTAAACTTTTATCACTATTTTCCAACTCTTTCTCCAAACCCAAATTAACCTTTTTATCAAAAGTATCTGTAAATAAATTAAACAGACCCTCAGCATCCATTTGTCTGGGAACAAGATAGGTATCAGGAAATAAATAGCCTTCGCTATATTTGGCCAAGTCTAAAAACTCTGCCTTATTAAATAAGGTCAGTTCTTCATAAGAATCCAAAGATTCAGCGATTTCTTCTACTCGATAACCCTCTGGAATAGTTACCCAAAGATCCTCTGTACCTTTGGTTAGTGCTATGGCGATCTTCCCCAGACTCATGTTGGGGCTCAAATCAAAGCTGCCAGCCTGGATTTTATTAGCCAAAGCATGCTGCCTGACTATCAATCTAAAAGCTAAAGAACTTTTTATTAAACCCTGTGCTTGCAAACGCTGCCCAATAATAGAAATCGCCTGACCCTTGGGAATAACAAAACGTTGAGATAAAGTGTCAGAAGACACTGGTCTAAAAAGAGAAACTATAAAAATGCTAAAAATTAAGAATAAAGAAAGAAAAATAAAAAATAAAATAATAAAAATATTTTTTTTAGGCATAGGGGGAGTATAGCTTAGTTGCTAGTATCCATCCACTCCTGCAGTATCTGCGCTGCGGCGTAGTGATCTATGTGACCAAGGCGCTTGGATTTTCTGATGCTTTTGCTTTTTAGTTTTTTTTCCACTTCCTGAGAACTGAGTGTTTCATCAAAATATTCTAGTGGCAGATTGGTAACTGCTTGCAATTTCTTAGCAAAACCCTTAGTTTGCTCTGCCATGCCATCTTCACTCAAACCCATTACTATTAATTCTACCTCTTCTTTTCGGCAGATATTTTTGATTTTTGTAATTGGTAATTGTCTGGATATTGGAGATTTGATATTAAATATTACCTGCAACGGAATTGCTAGTGTCCCCCTGCTAATAGCCAAACCAATGCGCTTAGTACCGTAATCTACCCCTAAGACTGTTTTGTAATTCATATAAATAGTATAATACCACTCTGCCTCACAATGACCATAAAACAAAGCCAAACAAAACACCCCAAGTTTATTTATCAATCTTTTGATTGGGAAATTAAAAAAGATCAAGTTGAATGTAGTTTTAAATTTTTGCTGGAACCAAATATTTTGTTTGAACCCAAACTGCGCATAAGTGGCCTAGAAAGAAAAACTCTCTTACAAATAAATCACGATACTATCGACGGATTAGTTTTTCATTTGGGACTCATGGAAATCCCCAGTTATTGGAAAGCCACCCTTAGTCCAATTATTGCTGTTAAGGCTGGACACTTAAACAAAAAGCAAATCACTTGGTGGCGAAATTTACTTATGGAAGGTTTGGGCGAATTTTTCTTTCGCAACAAGATAGATCCTAGTGAACTAAAATTTAAATTTAAAATTGAAAGCACTAACTCTTATATTCCCTTTCAAAAAGAAAAGCTGGATAACGATAAGGTTTTATTACCATTAGGAGGAGGTAAAGACTCGCTCGTTTCACTCGAAGTTCTATCCGCCAGCTGGCGGACAAAGCTCCAACACCAAATCATTCCCTTTGCTTTAAATCCAACTCAGGCAACCCTGGATATTCTAAAAATTAATAATAAATTAAAACCTGTTATAGCAAAACGAAAAATAGATCCCAAATTATTGGAACTCAATAAACAAGGCTATTTTAATGGCCACACACCCTTCTCTGCATACTTAGCTTTCTTAACTACACTAGTTGCAACATTGCAGGGAATAAAAAATGTTGCTGTTTCTAATGAAAAAAGCGCCGATGAGGCTACTGTAGAAATAAAAAGCAAAAAATATAATCATCAATATTCTAAAACTACAAACTTTGAAAATAAATTTAAAACATATCAAAAAAGTTATTTGGTTTCTAATTTGGAATACTTTAGTTTCCTAAGACCTTTGTATGAAATTCAAATTGGCAAACTATTTTCTGATTTAGGAGAAAAATATTTTTCTGCTTTTAGAAGTTGCAATAAAGGCCAGAAAAAAAATATCTGGTGTCATGATTGCCCCAAATGCCTATTTGCTTTTTTAATCACTTTTCCATTTGTGGATGAAAAAGTTCTGAGTAAAAAAATATTTAACAAAAATATTTTCAGTAAAAGATCACTTTTGGATGATGCTTTTAAACTAGTGGAAGCAAAAAAAACAAAACCCTGGGAATGTGTGGGCACCAAAGAAGAAAGTATTCTAGCCTTCTATTTAAGTATCAAAAAATATCAAGATAATAATAAAAAATTACCACTGATTCTTAAAGAAATCGATAAGAAAATACTAAGTAAAGAAAAAAATCTAGAAAAGAGAAGCAAAAAAATACTAAAATCCTGGAATAAAAAACACAATTTGCCAGAAATTTTTGAGAGAATTTTAAGAAAAAGCTATGAACAAAATAATTAGCACTTATTTAGAAAAAAAATTTCAAAATAAAAAAGTATTGATTATTGGCTTAGGCCGCGAAGGCCTATCTACTTACAAATTTTTAAAAAAATATTTACCCCAACAGCGAATAGATACTACCGATGAAAAACCTTTAGAAAAGTTAAGCCCAGAATTTCAAGAACTTTTTCATAAACTAAAACAAGACTCTTTTCATAACTTCAGAGAAGCTAGTGATTTGGAAAATTCTGATTTTGTTTTCTTAAGCCCTGGCGTTCCAGAATCTAAATATTCGAAAATCATAAATCATACATCGCAAATAACTTCCAATACCCAGCTTTTTTTTGACATCACTGGTAAGCTGCGCAGCGCGGGTTCAGAAATAACAACTATTGGCGTCACTGGCACCAAAGGCAAAAGCACTACTACTGCATTGATTCACCATGTATTAAAAGAAAATGGTTTTGATGCTTACTTGGGTGGCAACATTGGCATACCCCCACTGGATTTATTAAGCTCTCCTCTTATCAAAGAGGAGACGCCTGATGCTAATCAGGCAGAGGTGTTTTTTGTACTAGAGCTATCCAGTCATCAGTTAGTCACTTTGAAAACTAGTCCCGATATTGCCGTGATTCAGACTATTAAAGAAGAACACTTAGATCATTTTGAAAGTTTTGAAAAATATATTTCAGCCAAAGCAAATATTACCAAATATCAAAGTAAAAAAGATTTATTAGTTTATTTTGAAAAAAATAAAATAGTTAAAAAAATTGCTGAAAAATCTAAGGCGGAAAAAATCGCTTTTTCTAAAAATAATTTTATTAAATTAGAAGAAACAAAATTAAAAGGACAACATAGTGTAGTAAACATAACGCCTAGTGTAATTATCGCTAAAAAACTTGGTATTAGTGACGATCAAATTAAAAAATCTATAAAAACTTTTAAAGGCTTACCACAT
>JBDLIL010000005.1:0-32587 GCA_039714855.1 Patescibacteria group bacterium | reverse complement strand
TCTGCCGATTTCTTTCAGGTACATGCGTACCGGATCAGAAACGCCACTACTAGTCAGTGTACTAAGAACCTCCAACTCTCGTTCAACATCCGAAACATTTTCTGCATCAGCATCTTCTGAAACTGATTCAAAAACATCAATTTTGTTTGCAATAATCTGATCATAGAAATCATCAAGTAGATCGGTGTAAAGTTCTGGCTCAACAAAAACTTCCAAGACCTCATCTTGGGTAACACAACCCATCTTCTTTGCTTTTTTGAAAAGCGCAGTAATATCTTTTTGCAAAGCTTTAGGAACCTTTTTTGTTTTGTCCTCGGTAGCTTTATTTGTTTTTTTTGTAGTTTTTTTAGTTTTAGCTTTTGCCATTATGACCTGACATTATAACCCTAGATCCATCCCCTGACCATCATGGTATCCACCACACGCTTTACAGCAGAAAAATATACTGCCATTCTAGTATTCAAACTTTTGTCTTCTTTTAGCTTCCACATTTTTTCAAAAGCATTTTCCATCATGGGTTGCAATTTATTTAGCACTTCTTCTTTTGTCCAATAATAACCCTGCAAGTTTTGCACCCATTCTAAATAGGAAGTAGTAACTCCACCCGCATTAGCCAAAATATCTGGAATAACTAGAATATTCTTTTTATTCAAAATTTCATCTGCCTCTGGTGTAACTGGGCCATTGGCCATTTCGATAATAACTTTAGCTTTAATATTATTTGCGTTAGTATTATTTATTACATTTTCTAAAGCTGCCGGCACTAGTACATCCACATCTAATTCTAGTAATTCTTGATTGCTAATAGGCTTCCCAAAATCAGCGTTGCATTTACCTTCGCTGCAGAGACAGCCTTCTATACCCTTAGTTTTCTTTTTACATTCCAAGGTTTTTTCTGGATCAATGCCTGACTCTACATACACTCCACTTTTGGAGTCGGAAACTGCCACTACCCTGTAGCCCAACTTATCAGCATGATAAGCAAAAAAGTAACCCACATTGCCAAAACCTTGTATCGCAATAGTGATATCTTTTTTGCGTTTCCAATCTAATTTTTTTGCCAATTTTTCCAAAAGGTAAACTCCACCAAGACCAGTGGCTTCATTTCTACCTTCACTGCCACCTAGTTCTAATGGCTTGCCAGTAAAAGTTGCCAGAGACGCAAAGTCTTGCGTCTTTACTTTTTGATACTCATCTACCATCCACGCCATGATCTGTGGAGTAGTATTTACGTCCGGAGCCGGCACATCTATCCAAGGACCAATATCGTTGGCAATAAATCTAGCATAAGCTCTGGAGAGATTTTGCAATTCTGCTTCACTTAATTTTTTAGGGTCAACTATTACTCCACCTTTGCCACCACCATAGGGCAAGTTGGTAACACTACACTTCCATGTCATCCAGGTAGATAGTGCTATTACTTCTTCTCGCGTCACATCCCGATGAAATCTGATACCACCTTTGTACGGCCCCACAGCATTACTGTGTTGAGATCTAAAAGCCTTAAATTTTTTGATTTCCCCATTATCCATTTTTACTTCTACTTCACCTTCTATTAAATTTTGTGGCTTTTTTAGTAGCTCTATTGCTCTATCAAATCTTGCCCCATCTTCATACTCAGCACGCAAAATCTCTGCGACATCCTCTAATTGTTTGCTAGCGTTTGTGTGTGGATTATTTTTCATAGATTTTAATTAATAATTTTAAGTATCTTTATCTACTCTCTCACTTTGTACTTTTACCAGCTCGGCATCGCTCCACTGACTGGCGTTGTACATAATGCCGGGTTTGTCGCTTAAGATATGATCAAAATAATATTTTGATGGTGGAAAGACCTTATCCATCTTTAACAATTTTGCTATTTCGATCCATTCTGATTCGCCCTCGTGCGTAGAAATCGGTTTCTGATTTTCTGGAATAGTAGCTCTAAATAAATACTCCATCCAAACTTCTTCTCTGTCTAAATGATGATGAAAAGCTAAAACTTTCAGTTTAATATCATCGGCTTTAACTTTTACACCTGTCTCTTCTTCTACTTCTCTTATAGCTGTAGTGAGCACATCTTCACCACTTTCTACATGACCACCAGGACCTATCCAAAAACCAGGAAATTTCTTTTTATCTTCCGCGCGCTTGTGCATTAACACTTTTCCGTCATGAATAATATATGCTTCACAGGCAACTATTAATTTTCCAAGTTTATGAAGTTTCATTTACCTCCAGCCACTTCTCCACATCTAGTGCTGCCTGAGTACCTTGACCTGCAGAAGTCACAGCTTGCTTGTAACGAACATCTACCACATCGCCAGCAGCAAAAACACCATTTACAGAAGTCATACTGGGATACTCTAAAAGTCCTTTTTCATTAATGTGTTGCGAGGCGAGCTCTAAACCCTGCTTAGTTAAACTCTGTCGAGTAAGTAAATATCCATGATCATCCAACTGCAATTGCCCTGTAAAAAGCTGGGTCAAAGGCCTGTGACCAATGGCGTAAAAAAGGCCATCGGTTTCAAGCTCAGTTACTTTATTAGTTTTTAGATCTTTAATTTTTATTTTTTCAAGCTTAGTCTTGCCAATTGCTTCTACAACTTCACTATTCCAAAGTATTTTAATTTTGGGATTGCTTAAAACCCTATCTTGCATAATTTTGCTAGCTCTAAAAGAATCTCGTCTATGAATTATTTTTACTTCTCTTGCAAATTTGCTCAAAGCAGTAGCATCTTCCATAGCGCTGTCACCACCACCTATTACGTAAGCAACTTTATCTTTATAAAAAGCTGCATCACAAACAGCACAAGTAGCTACACCCTTACCGAGCAATTCTTTTTCACCAGGAATGCCCAACATGATGCTAGCAGCGCCAGTAGAAACTATCACTGAATCTGCTTCAATGTCATGAGGCTGAGATTTTACTTTTTTACTAAACTCATTCCAATCATCAGGCTTCATATACTCAAACTGCATTGGATCAAAACCCTCAGGTAAATTGGTCCAAAGTTTAAAAGGTCTGGCAGAAAAATCTACTGCTGTCACCCAAGTATCTATCATTTGAGTGCCGAATTTTTCAGCCTGACTTCGCATCTCTATCATCAGCTCAGGACCATTCTTCCCATCTTTGAACCCAGGAAAGTTCTCTACCTGAGTAGTAAACATCAGCTGTCCACCACTTTTGATACCACCAATTACAATAGGCTTTAAGTCAGCTCGTGCCGCATAAATGGCAGCAGTATAGCCAGCAGGACCAGAGCCGATAATGGCAAGCTTGGTCTTATTCACTTAGTGCCTCCTCTATCATTTTCTTATATCCTTCTTCACCAGGAAAACCAATCTTTCTATCAAATTCTTCCCCGTCTTTAAAAATAACTACTGTAGGAATACTCATAACATTAAATTTACCAGCTGTTTCTCTGGCTTCATCTACGTTAAGTTTTGCGACGATTGCTTTGCCTTTGTATTCTCCAGACAATTTGTCTACTATTGGTGCCGCCATTTTACATGGACCACACCACTCTGCAAAAAAGTCAACGAAAAGTGGCAATTTATCTTCTTTAGCTTTTGCTAAAACTTCACTAAAATTTGCATCATCTAGATGCTTGGCTTTGGCCTGTTTGTCATCTGACATATTTATCTCCTTAAGTGTTATTCCAACCATTCTGGGTAAAGCCCAGAAGGAGTGGAATTAATATCTAAATACTTCTTTTAATACTTCATCTAAATCACCAATTCTTCTTTCTTTGCTGCAGCTGCTGGCTTCAGCACCAAGTAAGTCTCTTGCTACTCTAGCTAGTGAATTTCGCACTGCAGCAATTTGCCTTACTACATCAGTACAAGCCCTTTCATCTTCATACATGCGAATAATGCCATCTACCTGACCGCGAATTCTTTTTAACTGGGCAATGCTAGGATCTTTCATAATTAATCTAATATACCCCCATAGGGTATACCTTGTCAAATAGTATTTTTGCTTAGTTATCTTTTGCGCCGCAGCTCTACTATTTGTCTCAGTAATTCTTGTTGTTGCTTTTCTACTTTTTCGCTTTTGTCTACAGACTTATCTAAATCTTCTAATTTTTTAGTAATTTTTTCAATCTCGTTTTTAATAGATAGTTTTTTTAATTCTTGAATAGTATTTTTAAGTTCTTTTTTAAAATTAAGACTATCTAAGGATCTTAATAATTTAGGATCATAACTAATATCAAATAATATTTGCTGCAGGTCTTCTGGCAGTTTTTTAGTCGCCTTGGCTAAAACCTTTTCAAATATTTGTTTTAATTCTGTTGTTTCAAATTTCAGGTTTTCAAATAACTCTATGTCTAAATCTTTTTTAGAATTAGCAATTAAAAATAATAAGTATTTTTCTAACTTTTCTTTTTTACTCACTATCTGTTTTTTGCTATTAGTTTTTGATTTTTTTATCTGCCTTGTAGAACCTTGGCGAAGTGGGATTTTTCCAAATCTTTCTACATCATCTCGCACTACAGATTCTCGTACTTCTAATTTTTTGGCCAACTTCTTGATATAAAAATCTCTCTCTACTCCGTGGGTAATTTGCTTAAAAATACTAGCCAACTCATTAATGATCTTTCTTTTGCCTTCAGGACTTTTGACATCATGATTTTTGAGCGAAGTTTGCAAAAAGAATTCATAAACAGAAATAGAAGATTTGCTAGCATCTCGCCATTTTTTGGCATCTTCTTGAATAAGTTCATCTACATCTTTGGCACCCTCCACCTGCAAAACCCTTAACTCTAAACCCTCAGCCTGTACTATAGATATAGCTCTTTTGGTAGCCTCTATGCCAGCACTGTCAGTATCCAAACTTAAAATTATTTTTTCGGCTACACGCCTAATTAGTTTTACATGCTCTGGTGTTAAAGCCGAACCTTTAATCGCCACTATATTATTTACGTGGTGCTGACTACTAGAAATTACATCAAATTCACCCTCTACTACTATCACTTCTTTAGCTTTGCGAATTTCTTGATAAAGCTCTGAAAAGCCGTAAAGCATTTCCTTCTTATGATAAATACTGGTCTCAGGAGAATTAATATACTTAGCAGACTTGGGATCTTTATCTAATGTTCTGCCAGAAAAACCTACTACCAAACCCCTATGATTTTTGAGAGGAAAAATGACTCGATTGCGAAATCTGTCATAATAACGACCGCCTTTATTCAAAATCAATCCTGCCCTTTGCAAAACATCATATGAATATTTTTTCTTGCCATGCAAATACTTGATGAGGCCATTCCAAGAATTTGAAGCATATCCTATTTGAAAAATCTTAATAGACTGATTATTGCTACCTCTATCTTTTAAGTAATCTCTGGCTAGCTCTCCAACCTTGTGCTTGGTGAGCAAGTAGTGATAATACTCTTTGGCTAAGTCCAAAACTTCCAAGACTTGTTTGCGTTCGTCATCTTCTTTACTTGGCCTGTAAGAATCCAGTTTAATACCAGCTTTATCTGCTAAAAATTGCAAAGCTTCATAAAAAGTCATGCCTTCGTATTCTTCCAGAAAGTTGTAAACATCACCTGACTGATTGCAACCAAAACATTTATAACGTTGCATACTTTCACTTACAAAAAACGAGGGGGATTTCTCACTATGAAAAGGACAAGTTGTTCTAAAGTAGCTGCCAGATCGCTGCAATTGAAGCTTAGCTCCGATTATTTCTACTATGTCAGTGGAGTCTTTAATAGTTTGAATCTGAGACATGATATAAGTTCTAGTATACCCGATCATCACCCAAAGCTATGAGTAATTCGCTGTCGCTTGTAAATTAATAAAAGATTGTGTCATAATTTCGGAAGTATCAACTAAATAAGGGATCTATGTCTGTAAAATCTTTTTCGATATCGGAAACTGTTTCAAAAGCTTGGAAATTAACCAAAGCCAATATAGGTTTCCTGGTGGGAGTAGTTCTGATAGCCTGGATTTTCCCAATGCTAATCACTAAATTACTGGGAGAAGGCCTCTTATCTAGCTTACTCAGCTCTGCAGCCTCAATAATCATTTCTATTGGATTGATTAATATTTCCTTAAAAATTATTAGTGGTAAAAAACCAAAATTTGAAAACCTATATGAGTCATATCCAGTCTTCTTTAGTTACTTATTTGCCAGTGTTTTGGTAGGCCTCATGGTAATAGTGGGTCTAATATTTTTAATAATACCTGGTATTTATTTGGCTTTAAAATATCAATTCGCACCTTATCTTGTTATTGATAAAAAAATGGGAGCAATAGAGGCTATTAAAAAAAGCGGTGAAATGACTAAAGGAAAACTCATGGATTTGTTCTTTCTAGCGCTAGTGATGTTGCTCATAAACATTCTTGGAGTTTTAGCCTTAGGTGTCGGCCTGCTGGTCAGTACACCAGTCAGCATGCTGAGCGTAGCCTATGTTTATAAAAAATTGAATAAATAAATTCATTTCTGAAAAAACAACCCCGTCTCTTACGAGTAACGGGGTTTTTGCTATAATATCCCTTCTCTAGGAGGTGTCGCATAGTGGTCAATTGCACACGCTTGGAAAGCGTGAGCCTCACGGCTTCGCAGGTTCAAATCCTGTCACCTCCGCAACAATTGAAAATTTCAAAAATGAAATAGGCATGAGTTGCCAATAATAAAACCAAGGTCACAATTCCCGCCGAAACTCTTTTGGCTTCCAGATGAACATAAGTTCCTGATAATTTATCATGCCAAGCCTGATGATCTTTATCAAATAAAATAGCAATCATTCCCAGTCCAAACAATAAAAAGCTTACTGGTTTGCAGATATATTCTCTAAAAATAACTTGCCTAAAACTAAGGAACTTGCCGTTTTTATCTGTTAATTTTATTCCCAAAATAGCTTTTCCTATTGTTTTACCTTGTCTGGATAAAAAGAATGGGTAATATATTAGTGTTAATAGGCCAACTGGCAAAACAACTAAGGCGATAATACTGATGCTAAAAGCCAACATTTCTTCCCAAGAATCTTTCTTAACTATCAAAAAAATACTTAAAACAAAAGGCAAATTTAACAATTGACTATCAATTAAACTTGCCAAAAATCTTGGCAAAAAATTTGCATATTTTTTATTTTTGACTAGCTTTAGTGATTTAAATAAACTCATATTATTTTTTCCCAATCGCTTTAAATGCTAGATACCAAACGCTATGCATAAATACCTGAATAAGTGCAGAAATTAATGAGTATACGATTATCATTAGGGCGACAATTACTATGACAAAAGGAATAATTGAAAATAACTTAGCAAAAGAAAACGAAGTGATAATGCCACTTAAAAATACTATTAATCCTAGCAAAACAGCGAATATAACAAACGGTATTATAAAAAATAATGCGCTTATAAAATAAAGCAAAATATTCAGAAATCCTAATAGCAAGGTTTTGCGCATGTTTCCTTGAGTGGTTGCTATTCCTTTCTTGAAGGAGTCAGATCCTGACAAATTGTCAATCACGCAATGCCATTTGGCATAAAGTACTCTAATCTGTAAACGAATAAATAAATAGAAGAAAGCAACTGTTCCAACCAATGCAACTATGACCAACGACATGCTAACTGCAGCAGCAACTTGTTTTAACAGCAATGGAGTGACAATCATTATTCCTATGGCAGCCAGGGCAGTCAAGATAATAAATCTGATCATTGGAATATACTTCACCCAAAGTAGTGATTTAATTTTAGTCACAGCAAATTGTGAAGCTTTTGTTAAATTAACCTCATTACTCTCATAAGCTTGCGAAATTCCCTTCATTAAAGCGGCTTCTGCCCAAGCGCTGGCAGCCAATCCCAATATTACTGAAAAAACCATAAAGGCTAAAAACTCTAAACCGAGCAATACGTAAATCTGAGTTGGCACAGAAGCAAAAATATTTTTGATATTTTCAAAATTTGAGAAAAAAGCTTTGAATTTGTCTGGGCTTTCTTGATCTACACTTGCATCTTCTGCAAAAATATCCTCAATACCCAAACGACCAAGCTCCTCCGTTTCTTCATAGCTACTACCTAAAACGCTTGAGTCCTCTGGAGTAAATTGTTTTTCTTGTACTGCTTCTTTATTTGAATCGCCCATTTCACTAAAATTAGGCAAGTTTATTCTGCCACCACCAGCAAGATACAAATTAGCAGCCAAGCCTAATATCCAAAGCTTTTTATGTTTCCATAGCAAATCCCAAGACTCTTCATAGAATTCTAGAATAGACCATTTTTGCTTAGAAGATTTTTTTTCAGTCACGATGATTGATTATAAACTACAACAAGCTATTGCCTAATTAGCGCATCTCTCAAATGCAGGTAAATGATTTTCCAAAGATGCGGCTGCCAAAGCAGTGAATACCTCTCTGATATCTTGTTCTTTTATATTTGGAATCATATCTTGATAAAGTTGATCGTTATCTATTTCTGCCTGAACACCCACAGTGCACACTTCTTGTAATGTGGCTGGTAAAGCACCAATCTGGGTAGTATCTTCTGGAATTTTTAAGCCATACTTGTCAAATAGAGCTTTGAGCATAGAAATGTGATGTTCTTCTGCCCGAGCAATATTAATAAATGGTTTTACAGTTCCAAATTTTTCTATAGTTGCCTCGTAAGTGGCTAAAGCTTTTCTCTCATCGGCTAAGCCAGCTTTAAGATATTCAATGGTTTCTTCACTTAGTTCTCCCACTGGATAATCAGCATCTTCTACAAGCAAACAGCCATCCATAAGACAATTTTCTTTGTTTAATCTTTGATTGTTGCCTTGCCTACTTTGCCCTGAACTCTCTTTTTGATTTTTACCACCGTTTTTTCTTTGAGAACTTCCTCGACCATACCCTAGTTTCCCGTAAGTTTCTTCTTGAATAACGTCACCAGCGGTTTTTAAAGCAGAATACTTAGAGTAGGCAGAATCCACTCCCATAGCTACAACAAGCCCTGCTAAAAATAATCCCAGAGAAAGACCTCTGTTTTTTAAAATTTTTTTGGTAAAATTTTGCATGCCTTCCTTTTACTATTTAAGAAATATTACAATTAAGTATAAACGAAAAAAATGAAAAAAAGCTGAGGAATTCAATTAAAATCATTATACTAATTTTCCATCTTTTAGACGAACCATTCTCTTAGCAAATTTTGAAGTAAGTTTATCATGGGTGACTAACAAAATGGTCTTTCCTTCTTTTTCGTTAAGTTGTTTTAAAATTTCCATTACATCTTTTGCCGACTTGCTGTCCAGGTTTCCAGTTGGTTCATCGGCCAAAATAAGTTTGGGATCATTCATTAGAGCTCTGGCAATAGCCACTCTTTGTCTCTGTCCACCAGACATCTCACTAGGTTTATTGTTGATTCTCTCTTCAAGTCCCACCCTTTTTAATAGCTGTCTTGACTTGTTTAAATTTTCTTCTCCAGCATAAAAACTGGGCAAGCTTACATTTTTTAGAGCGGATTGTTTGGGCAGTAAGTTGAAGTTTTGAAAAATAAAACCAATGTATTTATTGCGTATATCTGCTAGTTGGTCTTTATTTAATTTTGCTACATTTTCTTGATCGAGAAAGTACTTTCCATCATCTGGAGTATCAAGGCAGCCAATAATGTTCATTAGGGTAGACTTACCACTTCCCGATGGACCCATTAGACAAACAAATTCTCCTTGATTAATTCTCAAGCTAATACCATGAAGGATTGGAAACTCTTGGTTCCCTAAGTAATAACTTTTAGTGATTTCTTTTAAATCAATTAATGGGAGTTTGTTTTTTTTGGGCATGCCAGTTTTACTTCCAGCTAGCAACTGATTGTCCTGTCTTTAAACCAGAAATAATCTCAACTTCTTTGCCATTGGTAAATCCTAACTCAACACTAGTTTTAGCAAGTTGTTCGTTCTCAATCACATACACAATAGCCTGGTTATTTTCTCTTTTGACAACTTGATTGGGAACTTTCATCACATCTGAAGATTCCTTACTAATAATTTCCACTTCCCCAAACATTCCATCAAGTAATTTTTGTTCTGGGTTGTTAAATGAAATAATTACCTTATAAGTTGATAAATCGTTACTATCAATAGTGGCAAGGGGTGAAACATACTCGATCGTGCCTAAAAGGCTCTGATCGGGAAGTGCATCTAAAGCAATTCGAGTAGTCATACCCTCTTCGATTTTTAAAGCCTCTATATCTTCAGCAAAAGTTTCAAAATGGAAACTATTCTCATCAATAATGGTGACAACAACCGGTTGATTTTGAGATGAAACCGTTTCCCCTGGTTTTATACTTACCTGAGCAACTATTCCAGCAATGGGAGAACTTAAATATGATTTTTTCTTGGCAAGATCTTTAAGCTCAACATCTAAGACTGCTTTTTCTAAATTCCATTGGTTTTTTTCAAGAATTCTTTTAATAGTGTCTGTTAACGGTATTCCGGGATAAGTGACTTGGATAGCTTCTTCAAAATCATTTCTGTTATTAGAGTAATCACGCAGCGCTAACTCAAAATTTTTTTGAGCTTCTCTAGTATCCAAATATGCTAATGTTTGCCACGCCTTAATTGTATCTCCCTCTTGTACCAGAACTCCACGCACAGTTCCTCCTATTTCAAAAGAAAGATCTCTCCTGGCGATAACCGTTTTTCCATCTAAATTGAGTGAAACACTGACATTTCCTTTTGTAACTTTTGTTACATCGTATTTTGGTTCAACTTCTTGGTTACTAGCCTTCATTTGTTGCCACCCCAAAAAACCTCCAACTCCAACCACAACTATTACAGCTAATCCAATCAGAATTTTTTTAGTATTATTATTAACAAATTTCATTAATTAAGCCCTTTAATTTTTACTGCTTCAACTTGGCCATTAGTGTCTCGCCAGACTGAAAGATATGTCCCTGACTTGATGTCAGCTAAACTAGCTGAAATATTTGACCCATCTGCATTACCACTACCAGTCATAATCGGCACACCTACAGGAATTTGTAGTGTTAACTGCTCTGTCTCAACTGCTTCCATCTCTTCTTGACGCAGTGCTTGTCTTGCTTCTTGAGATAGATTCGCTCTTTCTTCTTGGCGAGCAGCTCGATCCTCATCATTTAAAACTTCTTTTAACTCATTTAAAACAACTACTTCATTGCCCTCAATGGACTTAACTTGTCCATTAATTTCAGCTGGCCTATCTGGTAGAACTGTTTTTACTATTTCTGTAGCATCAATATTACTCGGTGATTGATCACTTTGATTATTATTAGTACATGCTGAAAATAGCACTGCAGAAGATATTACTACAAAAGCAATTAGTATGTTTTTTTTCATATATGCTCCTTTCAATTTTTATTCATATCTTAACGCTTCTATTGGGTGTAAGCTAGCTGCTTTTTGGGCAGGAAAGTAGCCAAAAATTACTCCTGTACTGAAAACAAAAAATAACGATAACAAATAGCTCCACCATACATTAACAATAGAAACGCCTAATGACTCCAACCCAAAGTAAAGAGCAAAGGCTAGTATAGCTCCAATCACATAACCAATGCTACTTAAAATCACCGCCTCAAAAAGAAACTGTAGTTTGATATGGCTGTTTTTGGCTCCAATGGCTTTTCTCAGTCCAATTTCCTTGGTTCTTTCGTGGACACTCACATACATAATGTTCATAATCCCGATTCCTCCTACCAGCAAGACCACAAAACCAACACTTCCAAGCAAAAATGACATGGTTGTAGCAGATTCCTTAGCTGACTGAACATTGGTTCCCATATCACGCACTCTGAAATCGTCGACTCCACCAACTTTAATATTATGATTATCTCTTAATATTCGTGAAATATCTTCCATGGCTATATCTAAAACATTTATGTCAGTTGCTTGAGCATTGATATTAAATTTTCCTTGTTTACCCAGTACATAACGATAACCTGCTGAATAAGGTACAAAGATTGATTCGTCAACACTAATAGGACCAAAGGCTCCACCTCGGTATTCAAGAACTCCAACTATAGTGAAAGTTTTTTTACCCAAGTTAATTTCTTGACCAACAATACCTTTTGGCTCAGATTCAAATAGATCTTCGGCTACTGTTGCACCAATTACAGCAACTTTTTCTCTATTATCTTCTGATTCCAGAGTAAATTGTTCACCAAACTGATAAGCAGCTGCCAACATTGAAAAAATATTCGGAGTACTACCAATTACTGTAAAAGAAGCAGTAGTTCCGTTAGCCGCTACATTAACTTTTCCTGAAGTCTGAGGTACGGCACTTACTATTGTTTCTAGTTGAGCGATATCTTCAGCATCTTCAAGGCTCAATTTAGATTTAGTTCCATCTTCTGCTGAAGGAGCATTGATTAAGATAGTTGTGACACTCATATTGGAATACTGAGCATCAATGTCTCGCTTAGCTCCTTCACCCAAACCTACTACCAGAATAATAGTTGCACCACCAATAACTATTCCTAACATGGTCAAAAAAGCACGAAAACTGTGGGCAAGCAAGCTCTCGAAAGCAAGACGAAAAATTTTAGTAGTGAATGTCATTGAATTAACGAGCTTATCGTTCAGAGTCGGATTTGTCTTACTAGTTTAATTAGCAAATCTCTTAGTTAACCAACCAAAAAGACTAAATCCTGAAAGTTGGTCTTCGAGTTGAGTATCGAGATTATTTGCTTCTGTTTTTAATTCATCAATAGCAACTTGAATATCTTTAGCATCAATGGCACTGACATCATCTTTCATTTTTTCGAGACGGGTAACGTCATTACGTAAACCAACTACATTGCTTCTCACTTGCCCCGCATTTCTATAGTCAGGACCAATTAAAAACTTCATGGCTCT
Organism: Patescibacteria group bacterium; assembly: GCA_039714855.1. GTDB lineage: Bacteria > Patescibacteriota > Microgenomatia > UBA1400 > PJMF01 > JBDLIL01. The sequence continues at coordinate 19,791 of JBDLIL010000005.1, read as the reverse complement.
ATTTCTTTTACTCATATTTTGAAGAGCAGTTTTATTTTTTGTTTGTATCTGCTGATGACTTTGAATCATCACTCTCACTTGCTCACCAATTTCAGGATTATTAGTTCTCTCAGCAACTTGATTAAGATTTTGAGTAGCTTTTCCAACACCTTGATCTCCAAAGTTAGCGCTGCCATCTTCATAAAGGGCTGGGTCTTGAACTCTCTGCTGAGTACCATTTTGCTGACCTTGTTGCCGCCCTTGAGCTAGAGCTAAAGTAGGAGTAGTAATAATCGCTAATGAGAAAATGGAAAAAATAATAGTTTTTTTCATATTTTGCCTTTATAAATTCAATTTATACTTTCTCCAGTATAACTGTTTTATATGAGAATTTCCTGAGAAGAAAATAGAGTAACCTGATTAACAAATCTTATCAAGTAAGATTATAGGTTCTAACATTCCACTGTGTACAATTTTGTTCTCAGGGAGAAGTTGCTGCGGAACACATGTAACAAAGTTAGAACCATTTTCTTGAGTAAGCAAGATTATGGGATGACTCTTAATTTTGTTCAATAGATAGAGCTTTGTTTAAATCTCCAATAATATCTTCTATACTTTCAATACCGACTGATAGTCTAAAAAAAGTATTATCAATTGAAAAAGCGTTAAGCTGGTCATCACTAAAAGATAAGTCCATCATCGTTGTAGGTTGTTGAATCAGCGTCTCAACTCCTCCCAAACTATGAGCAATATGTATCAATTGCAATTTTTGTAAAAAACCACTAGGATCAATGTTTACATTAAACGAAATTATTGATCCAGATTTTTTCATTTGTGATTTAGCTAATTTCCCGTAAGGAAATAAAACCTTAGAGACTCTTTTATGTTTTTTTAGGAATGAAACTAGTTCTTCTGCATTGCTGCATTGTTTATCTACACGGAGTTTCATAGTTTTCATACCTTTTAAAACTTCATGAGCATCTCGAGGACTCAGCACAAATCCTAGGGTTTCTACAACTTCATTCACCTGCTTGATAAGCTTTTCATCATTCGCTGCTATCATTCCGCCAATGACGTCACTATGACCGTTAACATGCTTACTTAAACTCTCAATTACGACATCAGCGCCTAAATTTAACGGTCGTTGGAGTAAGCTTGTTGCGAAGGTATTATCAATAACTAATAGCGCATTGTATTGATGAGCTATTTTACTCACTCTTTTTATGTCAATGATTTGCAACATAGGGTTTGTTGGAGTTTCAATCAATACAACTTTTGTTTGTGGATGATATTTTAAATGTTTTTTCAACAAATCTGTATTACAACAATCAATGAAATGAGATTGAACTTTATATCTTGAAAAATGTGTATTCAATATCCTTTGACTACCCTCATACACCTCATCATGACAAATTACTTCATCTTTAGACTTAAGAGTTAGAAGCATTGCTGATATAGCGGCAGAGCCAGAACTTGCACAGGTAACAAACTTTGCTTGAGAATAATCCGACAATTTTTTGGTCAAAATCAGACGAGTAGGATTTCCTACTCGTCCGTATTGAAAACCACCATGACTACTCGGTTTTTTCATAGCAAAAATAGTAGAGGTGTGAAGTGGCTCAACTATTTCCTTATTTTCTTGAGCTAGAGGTTCAACCTGATGAACTAGAGATGTGCTAATTTTCATTTTTCCTCCTTAATTTTTCTTAATAACACGATATGACGGACACATTCTAAAGGAGGTTTATGGCTGTCCTGTCCCACTCTTTTATGGCTTGCTACTACTTTAAAGCCATTCTTTGTCCATAACGACTCTTGCCATTCCAAAGTAGAAAACCATTCTCCGTGACCTTGCTCATCTTCCCCAAATACTACGAAGCAATTAGGAGAGATTTCTAGCAACTTACCTCTCAGGTTTTCAATTTTTATATTGGGAAACTCTTCTGACAGTTGAGATAAACTAAAAATTCTTGATCTGAGAGCTTTTAGTACTTCTTGTGATAACTGTTTGCTCAATTGGTCAATATGGACACATTCTCTTCCTTCAGATTGAAGGAGACTTTCACTTGTAGTGATATTAACTAAAGCAAATCCATCTGCCACTAACACTCGAGCTACTTCTCTCTCGATATCATGATATAGATCTGGTGGACAACAATTACCCAAATGATCTCTCACTATTAGTTCATGAGAATTACCGTCAAGACTCGTTCTACTAGCGTCCTCATGAAGTGTAAGAACATTAGCAAGTTTAAGTTCTTTAACTTGCTCGATAATTGCTTGATCAATATCTACAACATGCATCATAGCTACATCTTGCCTTCCAAGTTGATGGAGCAATCTAAAAGTGTCATTCACCCCATCTGCAATCGCCAAACCAAATAAAGCAATTGTTGAATTATTAGGAAGTTGATCCAGAAGTTGCATAGCTTCAGGCATTTGTTCAGTTAAAATTTTCAAATTTAGTCCTACTGGAGGAGTTTGATTAAGAACTTCCGCAACTAGACCCCTAGTAATCAATGCTTCCTGAGTTGTAGTGTATTGACTAGTTTCTCTTAAGCCGTCACCAAACCCGGCTCCTATTTTTGTAATATCTTTTTCTTTATCTAACATATTTTCCTTCTATTTAATAAAAAAGCACCCTTTGTTGGGTGCTGTAACTAATAACAATATAATTAACACCCACTAGTACAAATAGTGTCCATATAAATAGCTGGTATTTATTCGTAAATTTTGCATAAAAAAACCTCCTTATGAGGAGGTGCTTGTTTTTATTTGTTTAATTCTAAGAACTACAAAAACAAACACCTTTTAGGAGCTTTGTAGTAGTCTTTATAGTTGTTGATCGCTAGTTTAAACATATAGTTGAGAAGAGTATTCTACTATGAAAAGGGCTTACTAGCAAATTTTTGTGTATTTTGTATCACTCTCTATCAAAATATACACCTATGCACCAACCCAATCTCACTATGCGGAAGGACACCGTTCAAAAACGGTCACCTTTTTTAACTAATTCTCTCTGAATTATAAATCTAAATTGCTGTTTTAACTAGTTTAGAGATAAGTTAGTAGTATGAAAAAAAGAAACTATGTCCCAAATGTGGTGGTAAGTGTTGGAGGAAAGGTAGTCGTAGAGGAAAAACTAAATATCAATGTCAGAATTCATAAAGCCAAAACCGCCAAAAAACTCAAAGCCGATATTGAGCGTTTTCACAAATTAAGATCTGAGGTACTTCACCAAGAATATTTAGCTGGAAATTTAGATGAGATAGAGACTTCAGCGGTCAAAAGCCAGGATGAAGAAGTGGCGGTTAATTATCTAAGACACATACTGAAAACTGGAAGTTCGGATGATCGGCGTGAGGCGTTGGGAATGATAAAGACAAAGTTTATTCTCTCAAAAAAAGAATTGAAGCTTAAATAAGTCTATGTAAGTAATTTATTGTATACTGAAAGCCACATTACTTTTTATGAAAAAAATCACAAGAACTATCACCACCAAGACGTTTCTACTCCTATCACTGGCGGGTTTGTTGATGCTAATGCTGGTGGCGTTCGTTTATTTATTTACTGGAAAGAAAACCAGAAGTATTCTCTCGGGAAAAATTCTTGATAGACAGTTGGTTACTGCTTCTTCTGGAGCTAGGTCAATTGAGAGCTTCATTAAACTTACTAAAAGCTCAGTGGTCCTGTTATCAAAAGCTATTGAGGATAACTTGCAAGATCAGGATGTTTTACAAAAGCAATTAGATGATTTCGTGAGCGATTGGGATTCACCAACTCTCAATGGAGTGATGGTGGCTGATAAAGATGGAAAAATAATATCATTCTCAAGTATTTATGAAGCAACTATTCAGCCTAATACTGACATCTCAGATAGGGACTACTTTTCTTGGGCTAAAAATGCCCAGCCAGGAGAAATATTTTTAGGTAATCCTATTTTGTCTAGGATCGAGCGAAAGGATAAAGATCTCATAATCCCTATGTCCACTCCCATTTTCACCGATGGAGAATTCTCTGGTGTTTTGTCCGTGCCAATATCATTATCTAAAATCACTGACCAGTATTTGCATCCTTTGAAAGTTCTTGATAGTAGTGAGATTTACCTACTAAGCTCAGAAGGAGTTGTCCTTCACTCTCCAAGAAGTGAGCTGGTAGGCTTGAATTTTATCGATCGTCTTGAAAATGAAGACCCTTTTCTGGGTGCTAAGTTCATTGCCAATTTTGCTGAGGAAAAAATTGCTGAGAGACATGAGGGAGTGATTGATATTGCCTATCCAACCACAAGTGACAATAAGTTGCTCACTAGAATGTTAGTGGCTTATTCTCCAGTAGACTACAATGGAGCGTACTGGATGTTAGCCGTGGGAACCCCCAGAGGCGAGGCGATTGCGTTTATTGCACCATTTATTGCAAATGAGCTGGGAATTATTATAGCTGGATCACTGATCTTTTTCTTCTTTGCCATCATTGCTTCTGCATATTTTGGACACAGGCACGGATTAATTAATCATCGAAAAAATAACAGCCAAGTTTTGGAAAGTTCAAAAATAGATCAAGATACTTAGTTAATCTTTGAGTTTTTTAATTGGCTTAAAGAACCTGGTTAGGTTCTCTCCACTTCTGGCAACACATCCGCCTTAGGCCACTTTCAATTTTTTGAGGCTTTAATCACGACCATATAGTCAATAATGTAGCTTCTACAGGCTTTAAAATCAATAAATGTTGAAAACGAGGAAATTTGGTAAGCCCCATCAACCCATTCCGAGGTATTAGACGGGTCTACCAGAACTTTTAACTTGTTGCGGAAGTGGTGGGATTCGAACCCACGAACCCGTAAACGGGTCAAGATTAGCAATCTTGTGCAATTGGCCACTATGCGACACTTCCTATGTTAATTAAACTTGCCAATCTTAACAATTGGCCACGGCGCCTGCCCTGAGCATAGTCGAAGGGCGACACTTCCTATATTAATTCAAGCGAAACCAATTATAACACTCGTGTAGAATATATCTTATGTGAAGTGAATTAAAATACGCTATGATGCTGGTATGAACTTTAAACCCCTCTTTTACCCAAAATCTATAGCTATAGTAGGAGCTAGTCGCCGTAAAAAAACTGTTGGCAATGATGTGGTAAAAAATTTGGTCAAACAAGGATTTGCAGGGAAAATTTATCCTGTTAACCCTAAAGCCAAAGAGTTGTATGGCAAGAAAGTTTACTCACATATTGATGAGATTAAAGATCAAATAGATTTGCTCGTTATAGCCATACCAGCTGCTCACGCATTTCAAGTTATCAAAGAAGCTCATGAGAAAAAAAATACTAAAGCATTTATTGTGATTTCAGCAGGATTTGGAGAAATTGGTAATAAAAAAGGCGAAGAGGAAATTTCTAATTACTGCAAGGAAAAGCAAATTGTTTTGATCGGACCCAACTGCCTAGGAGTAATAAATCCAAAAGTTAAAATGAATGCTTCTTTTGCGGCTATTATGCCAAACTCTGGCACCATTGCCTTTGTTTCTCAGAGTGGGGCCATTTGTACTTCAGTCTTAGATTATGCCGAAAAACTAAAACTTGGTTTTTCCAAATTCGTTAGCATCGGCAATAAAATTATAGTAGATGAATTATCACTACTAAAATACTTAAAAGATGATCCTCAAACTAAGGTTATCACCATGTATACCGAGCAATTAGTCGATGCGCCAAAGTTTATTAAAACCGTTAAGGAAATTACTACTGGCAAAAATGCTAAGCCGGTAATTATTTTAAAAAGCGGCAAAACTGATGCAGGTAGCGCAGCAGTGGCCTCACACACAGGATCGCTAAGTGGGGGTAGCGCAGCTTATGATGCTTTATTTGAACAGGCTGGAGTAATTCAAGCCCAAAGTATTTCCCAACTTTTCGATTTTGCAGCTCTGTTCTCAGAAAACAAAATGAGTGAAGTCAAAACTGTTGCTATTATCACCAATGCTGGTGGCCCTGGAGTTCTAACCACTGACGCTGTGGTTGGAGCTGGGCTAAAACTCGCTGAGTTGAGCAGCGAAACAAAGAAAAAACTAAGTAGCTTTTTACCTCAAGCTGCCAATATTAAAAATCCTGTAGATGTTTTGGGTGACGCAGTGGCTCAGCGCTACAAAAAAACTTTAGAGCTAGTGGAAGCAGATAAAAATGTCGATGCATTAGTTTTAATTCTCACCCCTCAATCAATGACTGAAATTGAGGCTACAGCGCAAACCATAGTTAAACTTAAGAAAAAAACTAAAAAACCAATCATAGTGAGTTTCATGGGTCAAGAGACTATCGACTCAGGGGTAGAAATCATGGAAGACGGCGGCGTAACCACCTCTCTCTTCCCAGAACCAGCGGGTGCTGCCCTAGCCGCTATGAGCAAATTTGCTAAAAATAAAGTTTCTGCTAGCCCCTCTCCAAAATTGGAAGACCTGCCTGCCGGCAGGCAGGGGAAATCTGGTTCTGCGACAACAAAGCAGATAGGTGAAGTTAAACAAATATTTGCCAAAGCAAAAAAGTCTGGCAAGACTTCTTTCCCTGAAGCTGAAGCACTACCAATTTTCAAAGCACGTAAATTACCAATACTAGAAGCTGCCCAAGCTGCTAGTGCAGAGGAAGCAGTAAAAGTTGCCAAAAAAGTCGGTACTAAACTAGCTATGAAAATCGTCTCGCAAGATATTTTGCATAAGTCTGATGTGGGTGGTGTGACGTTAAATGTCACAGCTAAAACTGTAGCCGAAGATTATAGAAAAATGATGAAAACTGTAAAGAAAAATAAGCCCAAAGCTAAACTAGACGGAGTCTTGCTCATGGAAATGGCTGAGCCAGGTGGAATAGAAATGATATTAGGTGCTAAAAAAATCGCTAAGTTGGGAACTTTGATTATGCTAGGTATGGGCGGTGTCTATGTAGAAATAATCAAAGACACTCAAATGGCTTTTGCGCCACTGACTAATAGTGATATTAATAGAATGATCAATAAGCTCAAGATGCATGAAATTTTAAAAGGTGCTCGCGGCCAAAAAGCTTATGACATAAAAGCTCTCAAAGAAGCAATTAAAAATATTAGTCAACTAGTATTGGATTTCCCAGAAATTAGAGAATTGGACATCAATCCCCTGATGATTTTCCCCGAAGGTCAAGGCGTTAAAGTCTTGGATGGGCGGATGGTGATAGAGTAGGAAAAATTAACTATTTATTATTTTTAATAAATTCTTGTTCAGCTTCTTGAATTATATTAGGACTTAATTTTCTCAATCTTTCCCACCAAAGTTCATAATACTCCCGCTCATCACTCCAAAAATCTTTTGAACAAACTCCAGACATATGTCGGAAAGCTGAGGTTGGCTTATCATATCTTGCTTCGATCAAACCGCTGAATGCCCTAATCGCCGAGAGCGGAAAACCATATAGCACACCTTCTTCGAATTCCGTCAAATCATCTGGGTATTTTTTCATAAATTTAGAAACGACTTTATTCACTGAAACCTGGAACCAGGTGAAGTTTTGAAGTTTTCCAGTTTGTTTGTTTCTTTTAGTAGGCAGAAAATCTTTAAAATAAACAAGTGGTAATTGTTTTAACAGCTTTTCTATTTCACTCAAGTCTTTTTTATGTGGCTGCTCTGGTTTGACTGAATTAGATTTGTTGTATCGAATTTTCATAAATAGCTCTGTGGTTAATTTGTTACCAAGTGATACAAATAATAAATCGATTTTTTCGCCCAAAGTTAAAATAGAACTATTTTCAATAAGAGCTATTTGTTTTTTACTTAAAACAATATTAGCGTCCTTAGAAGCTTTTAACTTTCTTAAATCAAGAAATCTTTGCTGGCCCCTAATATTTGAAGTGCGAAACATTGACCCATTGTAGCAAGTAATAAAGAAAATGGGGTGGCAGGATAACCCACCACCCCAAGCAATGAGACTGGCTACACACTACCCTCTGTAGTAGCAGCCTGTTTCATTGTTGCCACAGTGACCTTGATCTTCACACCTTTTGCAGGTGCAATTGCAAGGACCTGGAGCGGCCATATGTCGCAACATATGGAAAAAGTGGGACAGCTTGTGGAACATAATCCACCTCCTGCTGTCTAAAAAAAAGACCTTATTGTCAATGACTAACAAATAAATTTGAAAAATAAAAAATAATTTACAAAAAACCAGAGCGTGAAAAACTTGGATGGGCGGATGGTGGTTGAAAACTAATCCTCCTCCAGAAATGGGGAGGGATTAATTATGCTTTTAGTCTCCCTACCCTATACATGGCAAACATTAGGACTGCAGCAGCCAAATATTGACTAGGAGCTAAAATTGTTTTGTATAGGAAATAATCTACAAACATACCAGTAAATGGGAAAGCCAGTTCTAAAATGGTGGCTACTTTAGCTTGAGTAACAATAAAGCCTTTGTAATACAACCACATGGCTAAAATTCCAGTAGAAAAAGCTATGATAAGTAGATTGGAAATTTCATTAACACCTAGCGCTGTTATGACTACTCCTTGCCCCATGAAGTTCATGGCCACAAAAATAATCACTGTAGCAAAATAAAAACGCAAAATAGTAGCAGAAAGATCAGAAACTTTATTCAAAAGCATTTTTCCTAAAGTAGTTGAAATGCCCCAGAAAAAGGCAGCTAAAAATGAGAAGCCAGCGGCATAAATTGCTGACATACCAGTTTGAAAGCTTATTTGACCATTTTTAAAACTAACAAAATAAGCAGCAATTATTGCCAGTACCGCCCATTGGAAGTACTTTTTATTAATTTTTTCTTTTAGCAAAAAGTAAGCTGAAGAAATAGCAAAAAGTGGCTGTAATTTTTGCACCAAAATTACAACGCTAAAAGATGCTCCAGCAGTAATAAAAGCCTTGGTAATGAAAAGAGTCCCTAATAAGCCACCAAAAAGCGCCACCAAAAAACTAACTCCCAAAACATATTTACTCAGCTTTTCCTTTTTCAAACTTGATATTACCCATGGCAGTAACATTAACGAACCAAATAAGTGTTCATAAAAAACTATACTGATTCCTGGCAGTTGAGCAATGTTACGACGCCAAACACCATCAATCGCCCAAAGCACAGCAGCTACAGAAATTAAAAATGGTTGCAATGGCCTTAGCCGTGACAAAGAATTTTTCATATCTCTCTTTCTTGATTCAGGGAAAAATTCGTGAAGAACAAAAAAACCAACGATACACGCAAGCATATCGTGACATTTCTTCTTTCATCCGGACTATACCGTCGGCCTCAGAATTTCACTGAATCAACCTTGTTTATTAAAACAAGGGTCGCGGGCTATAACCGCCGGTAGGGAATCACACCCATCCCCGAAGAACTTTTAATAGATGCACTCTAACACAAAAATATCAAAGCGCTAAGGGCAAGATGTTTCTAATTTGCCCTGACTCTCTAATTCGTGTCGCCAAAATGATGTGTCTATCAGCTCAGCCTGAACATGTACCCCAGAAAAACTTTTGAATTCCTTTAACAGCCCTCCGCTTTCTTTTCTATTTTCAGAAATATATAAAATCTTCTTATCGGTTTGACAAAGTAAAGCCTCAGGACTTTCTGATCCAAATTCTATTTTTCCCAAAGTCTGAGCATGAGAAAAACCAAAACTATCCTCATCTTTTCTAAGAATATTTTCCTGATACCAACTTGGATCATATTGCCCATAAAAACTAAATAGAATATGGGCATCAGCAAACTTATCACTTACATAAATCAGATCATAATTATTTTTTATTTTTTCCACTTCAAAGACTAATTCTTTTGCTAAGCGATAAAAATTTTCATCATACTTTTGCGGGTAAACATAATAAGTATTTATCAAATAACTAGTAGTCAAAAATATAAAAATTGCAGTTAAGGATAAAGAGAATATTTTTTTAAATAAAATTTTATTTTTTATCAAACTAAAGGCCTGAGTTATACCCAAAGAACTTAAATAAGTTGCTGGTAATATCAGTATGCTGGCTCTTACGATTTGAGCTTCACCCACTAAAGCAGCAGGAATAGGAGCTATGAAAAAAATTGATAAAATTAACTTTGACGCCAAATCCCTGTTTTTGAAAGCAGTATAAATTCCTAATAAATAAAATGGTAATAAAATAATATAAAATTCAGCAAAATCTGGATTATTAAGATAGATATGACTATCACCTTTGAAAAACAAAAATTCAGGCGATAGAGTTTGCAAATAACTCTTAATAAAAATTTCTGAATAAGCTATGGGTTTGTTATAAATAAATTTACAAATTTTAGGTAAGTATTTTGGACCAGTAAGATAGCAAAAGCTGCGCCTATCATTGATGCCATCCACAATACCAGGATTATTTAGAATCCCTACCTGAGAAAATCTGGCGGTACCGCTATTCCCTAACATTTGCGGTAAAATCGGCAAAATAAAAACCAAGCAAGTGAGTAAACTAATCAAACTAAGTTTTATTTTTTTCCTGGAATCTGCCAACAAAATAATAATCCCAAAAATAAAAAATATTAATAATCTATAGGCAATGTATGTATAAAAAGTTAGAGCAAACAAAATTCCTGACAATATGCTCAAATGTATTGAGCTTCTTTTATCTTTTAAATAGAAAAGTGTTGTTAAAATAGCAGCTGTAAATAAACTTAAGGCTAAATTGGCTTCCAAACCAGAACGAGACAATTGGATAGTTGCTGGACTAAAAGCAATGAGTGCTGCTGATAACAAGGCTGTGTTTCTATTTTTTAATAATTTTTTAGTCAAAAAATAAATTAAGGCAACTAAAATTACTCCCGCCAAAATAGATGGCATTTTGACTGATAATTCACTCAAACCAAACAAGTAAACAAAGGGAACTGCTGTGTATATGTAAAGTGGTAATTTATGATCACCAAAGGCTTCAAAATCTAGAGGCAAAAATCTCCCCCACTCATCTTTAGCAGTTTTTAAAATGGAATAGGCATTGTAACCAATACTCATTTCATCGTGTGTCAATCTAATTTGATCAATTCTAAATAACCTAAATAAGAAACTTAAAAAGATTATTAAACTCAAAAGAAAAAGATACTTTGTAATTTTCATGATCTTGCCCTCATCTTATAATTCTGTCATCATTAAGAGTAGTATTAATCTGCGAATAAATTATGAAAAAAATATATTTTACTCTTCCTTTGTTTTTGTGCTTCTTATTCTTGAACCCAAGCTCCACATTAGCTTTGGAAATAAAAGTCTCTAATGATTACATAGAGTTTTATCAAGATGAAATTTTGGGCAAGAAATCTGATGAGTCTAATTCTAAAATAGCTCCAACTCAAAAGATCCCAACTGCTGGCAAAAGTTTAAGAGTTAACCCTGTGGGAAATCGGCTAGAAGTAAATGTTCAAGACAAAAAAGCCAATCAAAAAAAACTCCTAAAGCCATCACAGAGCACCAAAACCCAGAGGTTAAATTTACAAACCCCCAGCCAACTAAAAGACAAAACAAAAGCCAAAGGTGAAGATTCTAATTATTTGGAGAAAGTAAGAGAAGAAAGGAGAAATCGCAGGGAAGAAATGACCCAGATTAGGGCTAGAATCCAAAATGAGGAAGCTAGTATGGCTATAGAGTCAAGAGGTGTAAAAGCTAGGGTGAAAAATGGAGCTGAATTTAGTATTGATGCTCAGAGCAACGAAATCACCATCACTACTCCTTCTGGCAATACCCACACTTTGAACCATTTGCCAGATCAAGCCATCGAAAAAATGAAAGAAAGTGGAAAATTGTCACCTGAAATTGACAATGATCAGCTGCTCGATATTACAACAGGCAAAGATGGCAATCTGAAACTAGAATTCCAAGAGGAGGAAGACAAAAAACTCTTTGGTCTTTTTACTAGGAAACTGCGAAGAAAATATCAACTTGATGATCAAACTGGAGAAATCCAAGAATTAGGAATCGAATCTAATTCTTTGCTAGAAAGTGTTTTAAACAAACTGTCGTTTTAAAGAAAACTTTTGGGTTACCGACCAGGTTTTGGTATCTTTAGTTTCTGCTTGACTGATGTTGATAGAGCTAATCTCAAATCCAAATCTTAAATTTTTATTTTTAACATATTCTAAAATCTCTTGCCTTTGCTCTGCACTATAATCCCCATAGGTTAAACTAAAGTGAGGAAAATACGCTTCGTCTACTTTGTTAGGAAAAAATCCATGAAGTTTTATTCTTAGATCTAATAGATCTTTATTGGGTTCAACTAAATAAAAAACATTCTGGAAATAAGTGCTAGAAAAACTTGTATTTTCTAATTTAATCTTAAAACTAGAGCTTAATTTTGCTAATTTTTCTGTTTTGGAAATTAATTCTTCTAAATTTACATCAATGCCGCCCAATAAAGTAACATGAGGTTCAAAGACTGGACAATCAAATTTCCTAGCCAATTCATTTATTAAATTTTGCAAATCTTCATAAGATTTGCCAGTAGGTTGCAACCACAATCCGTATTTCATAATTGCTTTCCTGTCTTTTTCAACTGCCCTACTACCCAAGACACCGGCAGACCATAAAGAAAACTTGTTAGATCTCCGTCTGTTTTTTCTATTAGCGCTGCTCCTGCAGGGTAACCAGGACAAAATGCAGCTGACCAAGTAGTCACCGGCTGAGTGTCAACGTAGTATTGGATTTCTTTGTCAGATAATTTACGAAACTTAGCCATAGTTTCAAACAATGCTGAATTCTTGATTTCAGATTTTTGATTTTGGAGTGAAACTCCAGTGAGTGCGACTATCCACTGCCCCGAAATTTTCCTTAGCATTTTTACTGCTTCTTTTTTGTCTTTTGGTTTTTCCAAGACTTCATGTTTTAATAAACCAAAGGTGTCAGCAGCAATTATTGTTGCCTTTGGATTTTTCCTACTTATATCTTTTGCTTTTAATCTTGCTAATTCGACTACTTTTTTTCTAGGATCTAATTCCTTAATTTTTGACTCATCTAAATTACTGGGAACAATCTCATAATCAATTCCCAAAGTATCCATCATCAACTTTCTTTGAGGCGATTGTGATGCAAGGATTATTTTATTCATATTTATTTATCAATAATTTCCTGCAATATTTCATGCACAGAATCCATAGGCCCATCGTGAGTAATTACTACATCGAAAACTCTTTTGTACTCATCTAAATTATCTTCAATATTTTCATTCAAAAATCCAACTTTCACTATTGTCAAATAATCAATATTGTCGGCAACTAAAGTGTCCTCTATCAAATCACCTAATAAAATAACATTTTTCCTCTCCAACGCATGCTTGTTCAAAACAGGATTATTCCCCAAACTTTCATGCTTGTTATGGGAATGTATAAACGACTCATCATATCCCACAGCCCTTCCATCTTTGTCAAACTCGATATAATTTGATATCACATCAATACCAGGATGTTTTAATTCATTGTGCTCAAGAAAAAAATTAATACTATCACCAGATCCTGCTGAAAAAATAACTAAAGGAATGTTTTTAGCTCTCAGAATTTCTATAAAATCATGAGCCCCAGGTCTCAAGAGCATTTTATTTTCTCGAACTGCCTCTAAAAAATGATCTCTATTTATACCAGCCTCTATAAAGGCTTCATAATTTTTTGTCCACCACTCTATCATTTTCGCTTTTCTCTCCTCAAAAGGAATTAATCTTGATGTCTCAATAGGGTAATAATGAGCATATAATTCTTTGATGTTATCTTGCAAAGATTTAGAGATTATTCCTGTTTGCTGTAAAAGGTTAGCTGAAGTATATGTCTTCCCATCTTTGCCAGAATTTCTTGTTAGCGTTCTGTCAAAGTCTGCTACTACATGAAGAAATTCATGACCAGCTTTTTTCAATTGATCAAGTTTGTTTTGAAAAGATTTTTTATCTCCAATATGCACTAAGTTCATTCTCCCCCCTCCCCCAACTTCTCAATTTTTTTCAACCATTCTTGCTTCTTAGCTTCGCTAGAGCTTTTGACTGGGCCAATGCGAGTAATTTTTACTGGCTTAATACCACAAAATTCTAAAATATTAAATTTGATAGATCTTATCCCTGCTGAGCGCCAAACAACACGATCAAGCACTGGTGGAGTATCCATGGTGAGAACTAATCTGGCACTCCTCCCTTTAAGCAATTTTTTCCAGGTGTAATTTCCGGTAAATTTAAACGCAAATCCTGGCGTAAAAACTCTTTCAAAAAATCCCTGCAATAAGGCGGGACAAGATCCCCACCAATATGGATAAAAGAAAACTATGTGCTTTGCCCACTTAATGTCTTTAATAGCGCTGGCCAAATCTGGCTCTATTTTCATGCGCTTCTTATAGGCGTGACGAAGTATGGGATCAAATTTGAGCTTACCTAGCTCTAGCTTTCTAACTGTAAAACCTTTTTTCCTAGCGCCTTGTGCATAGGCATTAGTTAGCGCCCCATTAAAACTTTTTGACAAAGGATGACCCAAGATTAGCAAAATATTTTTTTTGTTTTTCATACTAATATTATAAAGTGAATTTTTCCAAAAGCTCTTGCAGACTATTTGTTTTGATTTTGTACGCTGCGGAAGGGGTGGGACTCGAACCCACGTTGCCTAAAAGGCGTCAGTTTTCGAGGCTGATGCAATAGCCACTATGCGACCCTTCCAAAAAGTGCCCTCACCAAGAATCGAACTTGGAGTTGCGGTTCCGCAAACCGCTGTTTTATCCGTTAAACTATGAGGGCAGCAGAACTGCCAAGAGACTAGTATTATAGTCTGGAAAACAAAATAAGTGAAGTTAGGCTGTATCTAGAGGAATTTTTTCCTGAAGCCAGGTAGCAGATTTGTCAAAAAGAGTATCTTCTGGTTTTTGTTTGATTAACACTTCTTTTAAGAGATCTTCCAGTTCTTCCTCTTTCAAATCTCCTAGTAACAGTGTCAATCTACCCGGAAATCTAACGATTTCTACATGCAATATCTTGGATCCATATTTCTCATCAAACCAAAACCGACCCATTTCTTCCCAATAATAAAGTTCTTTATCAACTCTAACGCCATAGGTAGTAATTTTTTTTTCATCTTCGTGTGGTGGCACCGATGATAAAACATATGCTAGGAAAGCAATAGAGATAACTACTGCTATGGGCAAAAATTGACCAGCAAAAAATAAAATCAGAGAGATTAAAACTACTATGGTAGCTATAGTGGTATAAAATTGGCGATTTCGTTTTTTGAAGGGTCTGCTAGCTGACTTCCAAATTAGCAATGTTTCTTCCGGTAGTGGCTTGGGCAGGTGCTCAAAATAATCTCTTTCATCGTTATCTTCATCATTGCTTACTGATTCAGCCTCATCCATCTGGTCCTGCCCAAGGCGGGAACCAGATTCTCCCTGCCTACCGGCAGGCAGGTCTCTAATTTCTGGAGGGGGTTGTTTTGAAGAATCATTTATAGAAGAGGATGAATCTGAAAGATTACTAACAGGCTGGGACTGTGGAGCTACCTTCACTTGAGTCCAAACTTGATTTTCGCTTTGATCCTGCTGTGCTTCCACTTGCTTTTCATAGTCTTCCTGAGGAATAGGCTGCTCTTCTGGATTTACTCTAGAATGCAATGATCTAGAAGCACTCTGCTTTGTGGGTTTTTTGGCACCAATAAACTGCCTGCTATCAAACATATATATCTAGTGTAGCGAAACTAAACAAAAATAGGAAGAGTGCTTAAAAAATATATTCCCACAACAATACCCAGTATTTTTCTAAAAGTATTTACGCCATGAAATACTTCCAAATAAGACCAATAAAGCATAATAATGCTTACTCCCCACTTACTAATTAAAGTCAAAATATTAAGATCTAAAAATCTAAGTAAATAAAAGGCCAAGGCCAAAAACATTGGCCGGTTGGGAAACTGAGCAATCACTATCTTGCCGGTTTTGGTTTTAAAGATGTTGGGAATTTTCATACTAACTCCAAAATATTTTGAAGTTCTCGCATTGATGCCTCGGGTTTCTGTGGATCATATAAAAATGTCTGCCATCCTCTATTTTTGGCAGCTTGAACATGTTCCTGGCTGTTTTCAACAAAAAATATTTCTTCTGGTTTTACTTGAGCCAACTTTTCTGCTAGTTCATAAATTTTTTCTTCAGGTTTTTGCAAATTAACAACACTAGAATCAATTTCAACATCTCATTTAATATTGGGAATTAAGTTTTTGCTTTTTATCAGAGATAGCATTCTGGGATATTGATTTGTAAAAAGACCAATCCTATATTTTTCTTTTACCTTGTCTACAATTGACCAAATAGAATTATTAATTTCAAAACGATTTACAAAATCTTCTAGCAGAGAATAATCTTTTGGCCATTCAACACCAGTCGCTTTCTCAATCTCACTTACCATTTGATCAGCATCATAATCAATACAAATCCTTGATTCATACTTTTTCCAAACTTGAGCAAATTTTTTATCTAAATCTGCCGTAATCCCAAGATCTCTCCTCATCTCAACCCACTTATTCGTTCCAGAGTAATCTAACAATAAAACTCCACCAACATCAAAGTAGATAAATTTAATATTTTTCATTAATGGAATTATAGTTCTAAATTATTTATCTTTAATATACCCAATAAACTCCAAGCCGAATGGAGATACTCTCACAAAGGGAGAATTCTTGAGACTAAATCCCATTCTATTCCCTGTCGTATCGATTAAAATTCCTAAACCAATAAGATTAATAATATTGTCTCTCCTATTAGCATTCGCACCATATACTTGATAATTTCGATCATCAATCTTACTGATGTCAACATCACCCAGAGTCAAAATATCTACTTGTGATAATTGAGATAAAGTGTGAGTGCATTTTTCCAGTGGAAATGACTCCTTATCAGCAGCTTCAGAAAAACCTAAGAAAATATTTCTGAATATCTCTCTCTTCTTGGAGCTTCTTTCCACTAAATAGCGTTCAAAGGCGATTGCAAAACCATCTTGAAACTTTTCATCCGATAAAACATTCTCAGTAAAATGTCTGGGATTGTCCTTAACCATTTCAACCCATTCGAGAGCTTTTTCCTCCCTAAGCTTTATTGCTGCACCAAACAACGACTTAGATAAATTCCAAGCAATTTTAATACCAGGATAATCTTTATCGAGTTCATCAACAAAAGCATCGGTGGCTATTGTTAGTGTTTTTTTAATTAGTATTTTATCTTTTCTTTTAATCAAGTTTATCTCCAAGTAAAACTATCTGATTTTTCCCAGCTCTAGACAGAAATTTAGGAACAAAAAATAAGCCACTTAAAGCATTATCACTGACAACTGGTGTGCCACCATTTTTTTTGTTCAAAAGAGGAATTTCTTCATCTGAAAATGAAAATAGGTCGAGCACTTCTACATCTTTTGAAACTAGTGTCCTAATTTCATTCACTAATTTATTTCTTAATTGCGGATTAACATTTGTTGCTGTAAGAAAAACTCTCTTCCCATCTTTCAATGAATCTAACAACTTAATAAAATCTTTAAAGTATGGAAAAGTGTCAAGCACACTATCATTTCCAAGTGTGTAAGAACCAACAAGACCATCATGAACCAGAAATGAATCCCCTTTTTCATCAAAAAGTAAGATTAAGGAACAAAAAGAAGCTCCCACCTCTGCTAATAAAGCTTTCTTCTCAGTATTCGTGTATGTAATTATTGGTTGCGTTCTATCACCGACATCTAACTCATAAAATGGGAAAACGTTGTGTCCAGGATAAGGGAATACTACATCTACTGATGAGCTGGGTGTCAACAATGAAATAACAAATTCTTTTAGCTCGTTCCCAAGAACAACAAAAACTTCAAGACTTGGATCATTTTCTAGTAGTTTCTCGATAGCTCTCTGCGAACTAACGTCTAATGGTACAGCATAATTTGATTCTTTTGGCATTTTTTGCTTCGCATATGAGTAATCAGGCTATCATTATGTGTTCAAATTCGAGGATGCGGAGCATACGGGTCTGGAACCCCAACGTCCCATAGACTAATTCCTTAACTAGAGGTAATTGTAAAGTAAGTAAGACAAATGAGACAGTATAAAAAGTAATTGTTTCATACACTTCAGTAAAGTGTGTATTGACACACTATCACACGTGCATATAATCGGTGACATGAACAAATCACCTCAAATTAAACTAATCTCCTCAAAAACGGAAGAAAAATACAGAATTTTTTCATTTGAACTAGCCACTGATTCTAACCAGCGAAATTATGAAATTTATGTTTTCAATAGCGATATACCTTTCAAGCAAGAAAATATTACAGATCAAAAGTTAGATAAATTTGCAATGAAGCAAATGAAAATATGGCTTGTTGACTCGGGCAAAAAACCCCCCAAAGATAAGCATAGGGTTTTAATAAATGGTGGGAAAATAACAACAGATAATATTGAGAACTTTTTATCTATCCAAAAGAAAACTTCCGACCTTGTTAGAACAAATGTAACTATATCTGCCCCACTTTTTGAATGGGCAAAATCAAAGGCACAAAAAGAAAATACCAGCTTTAGCGATTTAGTTTCTCGCGGATTACTAACCCTCAAAGATTCAGATAAAGAAATAAATGCTTGGTTTAAGGAGCGCAGAGCATATTCTAGAAAAAAATTGGGTGATCTTGGTTCTTTTGAAATTGCTCATTATCTCCCTAATAGCTACAGAGAATTTGATACCAATTTCCTAAAAGATGCTTTGCAAAGATCAGAAATAAGAAGAACGGGTTGGCCGATTGGTGCATATCTTACTGGTAGCAATCAGCGTCCGCACCCCCAGGAAGATGGCATTGAAGCTGAGTACAGCCCCTCATTTAATCTGAAACTAGATTACTGGTATGCAAAAAACAAAGGAGAGTTTTATTTTTCCAGAAATCTCGAATCAGATAGTGGTAATGGAAAAGCTGAACCAAAAACTAGTCTTTATTTTGATACTGTCATTTGGCGCATTGCTGAAGCTCTAGAACATTGTCTCGCTTATTACCAGCATCTCGATGTTAGTAAAAGCGAGCGGGTAAAGATAAGAATATCTCTCAATGGACTGAGTGGTAGGTATTTGAGTGCTTGGAATCAAATGAGATCGTTTAGTCTTAGACACTACACATGTGGTTCAAACAAATCCACATGGGAGACAGAGGTGAAACTCAATGATTTGGAAGAACAACTGGATGACACTATATATGAGGCAACAAAAAAAATATTAGTAATGTTTGATTTTTTTGTGCCAAATAAGGAAGTCGTTTTTGACATACTTAATAGAGAGTATAGAAAATCAACTATGTAGGTTAAAAATATGAGTAACAAAAAGCCAAAAATTTTAAAACCATTGTTGGAATATTTGCTTTTAGGAATTAAGGCGCTTTTGGCTTTCTCAGCTGTACTTTTTAAGACGCTCAATATTTTTTATGCCTATTTTGTATTGGATATAGTAACAACTTTTTATGGAAAATATCAAGCGGATATCGATAGAAATTTATCTACTGAGGACTTTGGGAAACTTAAAGACTCTTCTGACAAATTGCAAAAAAAATTCGACAAGATGGCAAAGTCCCAAGAAAAATATGAAAAGGAAAGAGAAATAAAGGAAAATTCTTTAAAGCTACTGAATAAGTTAATAGCCGAAGGATTGATTAGGGAAAAAGATTTACTATCTTTTACAAGCAAGTCAGACTATTTCCAATTATTTGTGTACAGTGCTTCTCTCAATAAAATAGCTCGTCCCATTGTCAAGCGCCCCTTTTCGTAGACACGGAGTGTAAATACTCGGCGTGGAATCTGGAGGGTGGCATTTTTAGAGCAGAGTGAATTCTGATGTGGTTGTAA
>JBDLIL010000004.1:0-34631 GCA_039714855.1 Patescibacteria group bacterium | reverse complement strand
TCTTGTGGCAACTCTGAATAAACTATCTCGCTTTCAGAATTTGTTATTTTTTTTATTAGCTTTGCTGTTTCTAAAACAGTTCTTTCCACCGGATTGCCAATATTAATTATTTCTCCCTTTACATTTTCTATGGCCAATTTCCACAGGCCCTCTACCATATCACTCACATAACAAAAAGATCTTGTTTGTGAGCCATCACCATAAATGCTAATAGGTTTATTTTTTATTATTTGATTGATAAAATTGGAAACTACTCTGCCATCTGCAGGATCCATGTTGGGACCATAAGTATTGAAAATTCTAGCTATGCGAATATCAAGATCAAATTTATTTAAATAGGTGTAACAAATTGCTTCACCATAGCGCTTGGCTTCGTCATAGCAACTGCGTGGCCCAAAAGAATTTACATTCCCCCAATAACTTTCAGTTTGTGGGTGTACTTGTGGATCGCCGTAGACTTCAGAAGTAGAAGCAAACACAAATCTCGAATTTTGTTTTTTAGCAATTTTTAATAAATTTTCCGTACCAACAGAATTAGCGTGCATAGTTTCTATGGGTTTCGCTTGATATTTTGGTGGTGAGGCTGGTGAAGCTAGATGAAAAATGTGAGAAAAATTATTATTTGTTAGATGTTTGGGAAAATCAGACTTACTTATATCTGCTTTTATAAAACTAAAATTTTTATTTTTATGTAATTTTTTAATATTTTCTTCTCGGCCAGTAATTAGGCTATCGATTACCATTACTTTGAAATTTTTATCCAAGCAAAACTCGCTCAAGTGAGAGCCGATAAAGCCAGCACCACCAGCTATGAGAATAGTATGAGTTGCGTTGTTGTTCATCTTTGTTATCTAGACGCTTATAGTTTTTCTTCCGACTGAATGATATTCAAATCCCAGCTCTTTCATTTTATCTAAATCATAAATATTTCTGCCATCAAAAATTACTTTGCCCCTCATGAGCTTCTTAACTCTTTTTAAATCGATTTGTTTAAATTCATTCCATTCTGTAAAGATAGCTAGGTTATCGGTTCCCTCACTTACTTTATAAGGATCATCAACAAATTTTATTTTATTTCCGAATTGTTTTTGAATATGTTTCATAGCTTCTGGGTCGTAAGCAGTAATTTCAAAGTTATTCTCTAGAAGTTTTTTAATAATAAATATAGAGGGTGCTTCGCGAACATCATCGGTGTTTGGTTTAAAACTCAGTCCCCAGATCCCTAATTTTTTGCCTTTAGAGTTTTTAATAATTTTTTCTGCAAAACTGTTTCTAGCCAATTTATTGATGTTTTCTACTTCGTCCAAAAGACCGGTATTTACTTGTAATTCATGGCCGGTATGAATTAACGCCTTCACATCTTTGGGGAAGCAAGCTCCGCCATAACCAATGCCGGGGTTTAAGAATTTACTGCCTATTCGGTTATCCAACCCTACAGCAGACAGTACTTGCTCTGCATTGGCGCCAGATTTTTCACAATAAAAACTAATCAAATTTGCAAAAGAAATCTTTGTAGCCAGCATAGAATTTGAGGCGTATTTAATTAATTCTGCAGAAGCCAAATTTGTGACCACTCTTTCTCCACTTATCTCTCTGTGTAAATCGAGCATTATTTTTGTGGCTTTTTTTGATTCTGAACCGATCAATATCCTATCTGGATGAGTAGTATCAGAGATACCAGTACCTTCGCGTAAAAACTCTGGGGTAGAAACCACGTCAAATTTTACAGAACTATTTATTTTTCTTGAAATAATTTCTTTAATCTTTCTATTTGTGCCCACAGGCACAGTGCTCTTGCAGGATACTACTGTGTAATCATCTTTTAGATTCTCAGCTATTTTTTCTGCTACAGAGAATACCTGGGATAAGTTAGCTTCACCATTATCACCACTAGGAGTGCCTACGGCTATAAAAACCACTTGGGAATTTTTAATAGTAGGATCATAATCTAAAGTAAATTTAAGTCGCCTAGCCTCCAGATTTTTCTGCAAGAGTTCTTCCAATCCTGGCTCATAAATTAGGGGATCGCCACCATTTAGTTTTTTGATTTTTTCCGGAGTCCTACCAATAACGCCAACTTGGTTGCCAAAATTAGCAAATACGCAAGCTGTTACCAGCCCTACATAGCCGTGACCGATGATAGTAATTGTCATGTTTGCTAGTATAACGCATTGTCATCCCGACTGAAATGGAAGGATCTCTTTTTACACTGTTTGCTGTTAGGAAATTTGTTTCAGTTTTTCTAATTCTTTTACTGTTCCGACGTCTAAATATTTTCCAGTGGCTACATATGCATATATAGTAATATTTTTTTGCAAAAGCCAAGGAATTATATCTCCAGGCGAGCTACTAGTTCTAATTTCAGCTAAATAATTTTTTAAATTGATTAAAAATTCTGTAGGGTAATAATAAAAAGGAATAGCAGCCAAACTGCTTTTAGGCTCATTTGGTTTTTCTTCAAAGCTTATTATTTTGTCATTGTCCAAGACAGCACATCCTAGTCT
The DNA here is from genome assembly GCA_039714855.1 of Patescibacteria group bacterium. GTDB lineage: Bacteria > Patescibacteriota > Microgenomatia > UBA1400 > PJMF01 > JBDLIL01. Next base: position 32,127 of record JBDLIL010000004.1, on the reverse strand, counting down.
ATTTTTTATTAAATTTTTGTTTTGAATATCATTGACAACAGTAATTAAAGAATTTTTTGATTTTGCAAAAATTATGAAATCAGTTAATTTAAATTCATAATAAGTATCGGAGGGTAAAACCAAAATGTCTTCTGCTTGCCAATTTTTTTGCTCTATTGCAAATAATAGATCATTTAAGGCGCCGAGACTAGTTTCCACTGTTAAAATATTGTTATTAATTAGTGATATATCTAAGTTATTTTCTTTTAGATAATTTGCATATTTATCATAATCTCTGGCATTAGTAATTATTGTTGCGCCCTCACTATTGTTAAAGTTGGGAATAGTCTGCAGGTCAGAGAGAAGTTTCCCAAGAAGAGAATTGTTATTTTGATCAGTGATCAAACCTTTAGGTATATTTTCACTGAATTTTCCCAATCGAGTGCCAAAGCCAGCTGCTAGTATGATTACTTTCATTAGACTAATTTTTCTTTTTCAACGAGATCTCTACTTTTAAGAATATTTTCCTGCAAATTTGGTAAGCAATCAAGCTCAAACGCCTCATCGACATTAAACCATTTGATTTGCGTCGTTTCTTCGTCTGCTCCATTTTTATCAAAGCTTTGATTATCAATGCTGACAATATAAGTTAGCAGCAAAATATGAGAATCATGAGTTGATTTGCTGTCCTTAGCCATCCAGGTACTGGTGGCAATAATTGGATGCGGGTAAAGAATTCTTACGCTGACGCTTGCTTCTTCTTCAAATTCTCTCGCCAGGGTTTGTTCGGGTGTTTCACCCCACTCCATGCCGCCGCCTATTTGTTGCCATTTGTTATGCCAAAGTGGTTTTCCAGGTTGATATCTCCGAGATAATAAAAATTCTAATTCGCCGTTTGTTTTTCTTACGGGCAATCCCATTACGCCAATGCTGATTTTTTGCATAAAAGTAATTTTTCCCCATACTCCTCTCCACTTGATGGAGAGGAAATCTGGTGAGCATGAAGCGAACCAGATAGGTGAGGTTTTCTACAATATTTCTGATTCTTGCTCTTCTTTATTTTCAAAAGGCAAAATGTAAACATCTTGATTGTATTCACTCACACCTACTTTTTGCGCCTCACCTCTGATAACTCGCTCTAGTGGCTTGCAATACCTACAACCACCTTCTCTACTGGGACATTTAAAAACTTTTAGCTGTCTTTGCAATTTTATTTTCTTTGCTATTTGTAAAATTTGCTCATAGGCTTTTTCTAAATCTGGCAAATCTTTTTCCACTAGATTGTCACTTAGGCCTAAATACCAATAGTAAGCTTTGTTAACTTTTCGCTTTTGAGTGTTGCTCGCCAATAAATTATAAATAGGGAGTTGTAGCGACTCACCTTCTTCTTCACGCTTACTAGTTTTAAAATCAATAATGTTGACGCTATCGGTATCTGGCAAATATTCCAACCAATCAATTTTTCCACAGAGAATAATATTATCATTGCTGCTCAGCCAATAGTGAGGCAAATCTTGTTTAATTTTTACAGCTAATTCTGCCACTGGTCCAGGATTTTTTATGACTCTCTGCAGCATTTCTTTGCCTCTTTTTTTATATTGCTCTTCTTGCGTCTCACTAGAAAAACCACCCTTTTTACCGCTGTGTTTTTTCCAAACTCTTTCAAATTTTTGCAATAAGTTTTCTTTGAACCTGTCTTTCGTTGCTAGCACAGAGAGTGATTCGACCACCTCATGCACAGCTGACCCTAGTGCTAGAGGCGCTGAAATAATTTGAATTTTATGATTACTATCTGGATCACGATAAACGTTGTTTAAATAATAAGCTCTGGGACAGTTTAAAAAATCTTTTATGGAAGAATGGGATACCCAGGTGGCGGAAAATTTGTCGGACATATTGACTTTTATTGTATTAACTTATATGATTCTTTTCAAAGAAAGCTGGTCGGTGAGCCTTGTGCCACGATACCAGCTTTATTTTTTTATAACCTTAAATTTATTGTACTTATCTCTTGCAGCCTTCGATTTCAGTCTTCTGTTGAACATATTAAGTAATTTTTTTTCCGATGAGTTTAGGTCTTTAATATTTTTGTACCCTTGATCAATCAGGTGTTTGTTAGCACCAGTCCAAGCCATCAGATCAGCTATTTGGCTTCCTATTCCATCATTATTTTTGTTAACTAAAGATATTGAAGTTAAGAGCTTGCTTACCAAATACTTAGACCTATACATATTATAACTATTTCTTTGAAAAGTGTTGAAAACATTAATGAGAGTTAAATCTTGGTCATGACTAGATTCAGCAGTTATTTTTCTCGCCTTTAAGTGTCTGATAAAGCTGTCAAGAATAAAACTATAGCTTCTTGAAAGACTAGTGCTCTTTTTCCAAGTGGGATGTGTTTTTTTTATTGCTATTTTATCCACTAAGCTTATGTAATAAGTAATATCCGTTTTAGATATAACTTGACTATAGATGTCCGACCAAAACGATCGATTAACCATTTCATCAGAAAGGATAATGAAAGGTCCTTCGCATCTTGCGATATCTTTTGCATGTAAGACTATATTTTTTACACCATACCTTCTCGAAAAGCTTTTTTGAGATCCCCAATATTTGAAGATGATTTGTTTGGCAATATTATTATATTCAACTAACTTATGAGAAGGAATGGGGCAAGCAGAAAGAACAAAGTTTTTTGAATAGTGACCAAAATCTGCTTTACCAGATTCGTCTAAAAAAAGAGTCCTTTGCTTTTTCATAAACAGAGGCAATTGTATCGGATTTTATTTGGGAAGTCATTAGATGCTGTTTTGCTAATCTTAGAGAGATCACTTTTTAAACACCTCTATCAAAAACTCCACATGTTCAGCTGGCTCTTTGCCGATTAGCTCAAAGCCTTTGGCAATATCTTCTCTGCTGACATTGGCAGCAAAAGATTTGTCTTTGATTTTCTTTTTAACAGATTTGTATTTCATGTCGGCAAATCCATTGGGGCGCATGAGAGATACTGCGTGCATCAGGCCAGATAATTCATCACAGGCAAATAAGTATTTATCTAGTAAGCTCTCAGCTTCTGCGCCGGTTCTATCTGGCGCATGAGCTTTGACAGCTTGTTTTAACTCTTCTGGATAATCAGCTAATAAATTTTCTAAGGCATAATTTGGATGCTCATCTGGGTATTTTTCCCAGTCTAGGTCATGAAGTAAGCCTGTTTGATACCAAAGCTCTTCATCTTTGCCTAAGTTTTTGGCGTAAGCCTGCATAGCATCAGCGACCATGTGGCAGTGATGTCGCAAGGCCTCAGACTCAACATATTTTTCCAATAGATTTATAGATGTTTGGCGGGTAGGGAGATTCATGATTTGAAAACATTAATTTTTTAAAGCTGCCAATATTTCAGAATTTCTTAACAAAATGGTTCTATTTGTTGTATATATTAAACCTTTATTTGGATTTAGTTCAAAACCCAGATAAATAATTTCTACATTTTTTTTCTTTGCCTCATATACAGCTGGTTGCAGATCTGAATCAGAGCTGCATAGAATAATTCTATTGATTTTATTTTCGCAAGTTTCTTTTACTATATCGACAGCAATTCGAACATCCACACCTTTTTCTCTGAAAATAGTTTTTGTTTTTCCATCAACTTTAATAACTTGTCCTCTAACATTTCCACCAATGATAAAATCAAATTCAGAATTCTCCAGCTTTGCTTTAAGAGCTCTTTGTTTCTGTATTAAATCTTTTGATTTCTTAGGAGAATTTTTGCTGAAATGTAGTTTGGCTGAATAAAACCTTTTTTTGTCAATTTTGACATCTTTCAAGACTGAATCAAATAAAAAATTAAAGTCAATATCTTCAATTTCGTTTTTTATTTTTGATTGCCGGAATACTTTCTTGATATAAAACTTTAAATTTTCACTATCAATATATAATATTGTTTTCTTTTTCATATATGGACTTTTTCTACAAAAAACCTCGTCGGGCCAGAGGCATGGACGAGGCGAGAATTACTTGTATTAAAGCCTAAAATAACAATTTTGTCAATCATCAAGAGTGTCTAACTCAACATATTTTTCTAGTAATTTTGCTGATCTTTGACGGGTGGGTAATTGCATTTTATAAATTTGAAATTTCTCTAATCCTCTTTTCTCTTAGCTCTTTATCTATAGATAACAAAAACCACGCGGCTTTGGGGCCACTGGTTTTGCCCAAGAATGCTAAGTAAATTGCTTGAAAGCCTTGTTTGGCGCCCAAGCTAGCTTTGGCTAAATCGAATATCTCTTGTTGCAGTTCTTGTGGGCTCCAAGTTTTTTTAGAATTAATTAGATCAATTAGGTCGGTTAGAAATTTTTTCTGTTCACCACTTAAGTTTTTTGCTTGTTTTGGTAGTTCTTTTTTAGCAGTGAGCTGAAATTCTGTCGGTGCATAAAGATCCACCCATTTTTGGGCGTAAGTTTTTGTTATATTTAGTAATTCTAATTCTTGTTTTGTTAGTTTGGAGCCTTTTAGATTTTCAAATTTAGAACTTAGATTTGCTGCTGGATCTTGCATCCAAAGTGCAATGTCTCTAAATCTGGGCAAAAAGTGAGATTCGGGAAGATCTTTTGTTTGAGAAATTTCAAAAGCTCTGCCTAAGCGCAAATCACCTTTTTCACTGCCCCAATAAATTTTGGCAGCTTGATCGTATTCGTCAAATAAGTCAGGAATCGACATAGTTGTTGGATCAAAGTCTATGACACTGTTGTAGTGCTTATTTGCGAATAGAAATCTACCAATTTCTGCTGGGAATAATTCTGTGAACTCTCTGGCGCTTGTACCCACACCTTTGCTAGAGCTCATTTTAGCACCTCTTATCAAAATCCATTCGTAAGGAATATCAAAAGGTTTTTGAATTTCGAAAATTTCTTTGCACATGGCGTTGGCCATGTCACGAGACCCGCCGGCACTAGTATGATCTTTGCCAGCACCCTCTATGTTTATACCAAGAGTTTTCCAATGTGCTGGCCAATCTACTTTCCACAGTAATTTTCCATTTCCACCAAAAGGAGAAATTTTTCCACTATGACCACAGCCCTTGGCCCATTCAACTTGATTTTCCTTGCATTCAAACTCAACTTGCTCGCCATCCCAGCTAGTTACCAGAGTAGTTCCCATCTTGTCACAATCAGGACAAATAACCTGAAATGGGTACCAATTTTTTGGCAGGTCATATTCGGCTACCTCTTTATAAATTTTTCTAAATTTTTCTACATTATTTAGTGCTTCACGAATAGCATCATCCATTTTACCGGATTCGTAGAGATCACTGCTCCAAATTATTTTTTGACTACAGCCTAATTTTCTAAAAGCATGAATAAAATCATAGGCATAAAAATGTCCAAAGCTCTGAGCATTTTTAAAATCTTCCAATTCTTCTTTGTTAGCTTTGCTCAAATCAATGCCACAATTTTCTAAACTTGGGGCGGGTATTAAATGCATGGGCTTACCCATGTATTTCTCATATTCATTTTTATCTAAATAGCTAGGCAAGCCGTCCATGGGGTCCATACTGTTAAAAACATAAGTACTAACTACCTTTTCTGATTTTTCGCTCAGAGCTTTGGCTACCATGTCATGAAGTAAGACCCCTTTGAGTGCGCCAGTGTGGACTCTGCCGCTAGGAGTTTTCATGTCATCTACGTGCAATTTTTTAAGATCATTTTTTTCTTGCCACTTCAAAATTCCAGCAGCTAATTTGTCTATCCAGTGAGGGGAGTGATTATTTTGATTCATAACTCTAGTATTGTAGCATCTCTGGTAACGAGACAACCCGCCTATTCTTGGGCGGGTTGAATTTGGTTCAGCTACTGCTTCTTGTTTTCATCGCTTTGACTTTGTGAAGTAGTTTTCTGAACCCAGTCAAGGAATTTTTGCCCCTTTGCTTTCAAGTCAGGAAAGATTTGTTTTTCCGCCCTCTCATTGAGAGCGTCTATCAGAGCCCAGGGATTTGGTTTATCGTTTTTCATTTTCATTACTCCTCAACTAATTGCTAGCGATTGAAAGATTTTAAATCATAAATTCTCAATTGCCAAATAATTAACTATTTGTTAAGATTTATTAATATTTGTAATATATATAACATGAAAAAAGTATCTGACTCGGTACGAGCTAAAGTACAATCTGACGAAATTGCCTTTGAAGCCATGCGCAGCGGCATCATGAATTTGAGCGCCTATGCTAAATCTATCCAGGATGACGTTGAAAAAGATACTTGGAAAAATGTTAGCACCAACTCACTAGTCGTGGCTCTCTCTAGAGTAGCAAAAGAATTAAAATCTGGTGAATCTTTAAGACCAGACTTTAGTATGGAAGACTTAACTATACGCTCTCCTCTTTCTGATGTCAGTTTTGCTAAAACCAAAGAGAATTTGGAGCAATTACATGCGTTTCAAAAAGATTTCATCGGCAAGGAGAATCAATTTTTCATGATGACGCAAAGTGTAAGGGAGATTACTATTATTTTAGCTCCCGAACACAAACAACTACTTTTTTCCTACATGAAGTCAGAGCCAAAAGAGATCTTTGATAATTTGGTGGCAATCACTATTAGTTTTTCTCCGGAATATTTAACTATCCCCAACGTTATCTACACCATTATTGCCCAAATAGCTTTGCAGAGAGTAAATATTAGAGAAATAGTGTCTACTTATACGGAATTATCAATAGTTATTGATGAAAAAGAAATGCAAAAGGCGATAGAGGCACTGCAGGTATTTTCGAAGAGGTAAGCTTACCTATTTGATATCCAAAACCTTGTATTCTACTTCACCTCCTGGAGCTTCAAATTTGGCAGTTTCGCCTTTTTTCTTTCCAATTAGGGTCTTACCAAGTGGTGAAGCTGAAGATATCTTTCCTGACATGGGGTCTGATTCAAATTCTCCTACAATATTGAAAGTTTTCTTTTTACTTTTTCCTTTTTGTTGCACTGTTACAGTAGAGCCAATGCCGACATTAGTTTGACTTTTGGTTTGTGCAACTATCTCGGCTCTTTCCAAGACGTCTTCAATCTCACTAATTCTGGTTTCTACAAATGACTGATCCTCTTTAGCAGAAGAATATTCAGCATTTTCGCTTAAGTCGCCATGGGCTCTGGCCTTGGCCACTCTATCAATGATATGAGGCAACTTGACAGTTTTTAGCTCAGTTAACTCAGCTTGTAGTTCTTCCAGTCCCTCTCTTGTAAGTTGGACTTTTTTGATTTGGGTTTTATTTTGTTTCATAATAAAAAAAAGCTTTTGAGAGCTTCTTAGCAATAGCGAGTATAAAGCAGTTATGCAGATGCAGCAAGAGTGTTATCTCTTGAGGGAACTATCTTATAATTTTGTTTTAGTGGTCTTGTGAGCAAGCTTTTCCTCAAGAAGTGCTTGTTTGAGTGAAGCTTCAATTTTGACCAATTCTTCTTGGGCCAAACCACTTTCCTTACCATGCTTAAGACTTTCTTGAGCTTTTTGAATAGCTTTTTGAATTTCAACAGTGTTTAAATTTCTGGTGTTGCTGAGACTATCAACTATTATAGTTATACTATTATTTAGACCTACATCTAAAAAGCCCTGAGAAATTGCAAATAGCTCTTTACTGCCAGCATTGCGATAAGTTAGCTCGCCTGTTTTTAATCTAGTAAAAAGAGGTAGATGTCCAGGCAAAACAGTAATTTCTCCCTCAGTAGTGGGAGCGGTTAGAGAATCAGCTTCTATCTCAGCTAATTTTTTTTCTTGAGAGATGATATTAATAATTAGTTTAGACATAGCTTTTTTGTCATGCCGATCGCTCTACAAGCTCTTGGCTTTTTTTACTGCTTCATCAATGCTGCCCACCATATAAAAAGCTTGTTCTGGTAAGTTGTCGTGTTTGCCTTCTAAAATTTCTTTAAAACCTCTAATGGTTTCTTTAACAGGTACATATGATCCTGGAGTGCCAGTAAATTGTTCAGCTACAAAGAAAGGTTGTGACAAAAACTTTTGAATTCTTCTGGCTCTGGATACTATGAGCTTATCTTCATCACTTAATTCATCTATGCCAAGAATAGCAATGATATCCTGAAGTTCTTTATAGCGCTGTAAAACCTCTTGTACGTTGCGAGCAACTTTGTAATGATCTTCTCCTACTACACTAGGCTCTAGGATTTTTGATGCTGAGACCAAGGGGTCAACGGCAGGAAAAATAGCTTGCTCAGCCAGTTTTCTTTCTAATGAAATAGTAGAATCTAGGTGCGCAAAAGTGGTAGCTGGAGCAGGGTCAGTATAGTCATCTGCTGGCACATATACAGCTTGAATGGAAGTAATAGACCCCTTCTTGGTAGAAGTGATTCTTTCTTGCAGGGCTGCCATTTCACTTCCCAGGTTTGGTTGATATCCCACGGCGGAGGGAATGCGACCCAAGAGTGCGGATACTTCACTACCAGCTTGAGAAAATCTAAAAATATTATCAATAAATAATAATACGTCTTCACCCTTGTCATCTCTGAAATGCTCAGCCATAGTCAGGGCCGTTAGAGCTACACGCAATCTACTTCCGGGTGGTTCGTTCATCTGACCAAAGCACATCACAGTACTAGCTAAAACTCCAGATTCTTTCATTTCATTGTATAGATCGTTACCCTCCCTGGTTCTTTCACCCACACCAGCAAAAACTGAATGACCTTCATGTTCTTCGGCAATATTGCGAATTAATTCTTGAATAATAACTGTCTTTCCTACACCGGCTCCACCAAAGGCACCTACTTTTCCTCCCTTGGCAAAAGGAGCGATGAGGTCAATTACTTTAATTCCGGTTTCCAGCATTTCTGGAGTGGTTTCTAAGTCCTCAAGCGCAGGAGCATCTTTATGAATAGAAGCTGTTTTTGTAACATTAATTTTTGCTCCACCATCAATCACTTCGCCTACGACATTAAAAATTCTGCCCAAAGTTTCTTCTCCAATAGGAACTGAAATAGGAGCCAGAGTATCCACAACCTCCATTTTTCTTTGCAGTCCATCTGTTGGACCTAGGGCAATACAACGAACTGAGTTTTCAGAAAGTTGTTGCTCAACTTCTAAAACTAGTTTTTTGTTATCGCTTAGTTTCACCTCTAAAGCGTTATATATGGTTGGAAGATGATTTTCGTCAGCCAGAGGCTGACCAGCCTTTGGCTGGAATTCGACATCTATTACGGGACCAATTATTCTAATAATTTTTCCAGTAGTTTTTGCTGTAGTTTTAGACATATTTTTAATTTTGATTAATTTTTAATTCAGAGTTAGTGCTGCTGTTGTGATATCCAGTAGCTCATTGGTAATGCTGGCTTGACGAGATTTGTTAAACATCAATTTTAATTCACCCACCAATTCCTGAGCATTTTCACTTGCATTTTTCATAGCTACCATGCGCGCTGAGTGCTCACTCGCCTTTGCTTCGAGAAAAATTTGATAAACAGTATTTTCTACATAGTACGGCAATAGAGAATTTAGAATTTCTTTTGGATTGGGTTCAAAGACATATTCTTTTTTAACTATGGGTATTATTTTTACATCATCGATCTCAGTTTTTTCAGGAGCTATAGGCAAAATTCTGCTGATACGTACTTTTTGTGAAATAGTATTGATGAAATCCATATAAATAATACTGACGGTTTTGAATTGTGAATTCAAAAACTTTTCCATTACAAGAGAGCTGACGGCAGTGGTATCTTCCGGATTTACGTGTTCAGGAATTTCAACAAATTCGGCAATTAATTCAAAGTTTGTTTTACGGATAAATTGGACTGCCTTCTTGCCCACTGCAATGATGGCTGGGTTGTCTTGGGTTTTTATCCAGCTATTGAGTTGTCTGAATAGATTAGTATTTAGTCCACCGCAAAGACCTTTATTAGTTGCAACAACTATCAAGACGTTTTGACCAGCATCATGTTGGGTTAACAAAGGGTGTAAGTCAGCGTCAGTGTGAGAAGCTACATTTTTGAGAGAATTTTCTATAGCTCTTGCAAAGGCTCTATTTTTTAAAGCTTGAGCTTGGGCTTTTCTCATTTTGCTAGCGGCTACCATCTCCATAGCTTTGGTAATTTTTGAAATATTGCTAGCTGTTGAAATGCGTCGTTTGATTTGCCTACTTGTATTAGCCATATTAGCTACTGAGTTTTTAGTGTCAATTCGGGGTGCAGCTTGTTGAATGATTCAATAACTTTTTTTAAGTCATCTACTTCGGTTTCGCTTAGCTTTTCTCCTTTGACAATATTTTTTAATAATTGCTTGTGACTTGATCTCAAAAAATCTAAGAATAGTTCTTCCCATTTGACAATATTTTTTAAATCAATCTGATCTAAGAGTCCATTAACAGCTGCGAAAATGATAGTAATTTGTTCTTCTACTTTTAGAGGTTTATCCCAGCCTTGTTTTAAAACTTCGTTGACTCTTTGTCCTCTATCTAGTTGCTCTTTAGTTTTAGCATCTAGGTCTGAGCTAAACTGAGCAAAAGCTTGTAAGTCTCTAAACTGAGCCAGGTCGAGTTTCATGCTGCCAGCTACTTGTTTCATTGGTTTAATTTGTGCACTGCTACCCACACGAGACACTGATAATCCAACATTGATAGCGGGTTTCATACCAGCGTTAAATAGATCAGATTCTAAATAAATTTGTCCATCAGTGATACTAATAACATTAGTAGGAATATACGCAGAAACATCATTGGCTTGAGTTTCGATAATTGGCAGTGCTGTAATAGAGCCTCCGCCGTGATTTTTATTGAGTTTGCAAGCTCTTTCTAAAAGTCTAGAGTGCAGATAAAACACATCTCCAGGATAAGCTTCACGACCAGACGGTCTTCTGAGCAAAAGAGATACTTCTCTGTATGCTTGGGCGTGTTTGGACAAGTCATCATAGATAACCAAAACGTCTTTGCCTTTATTTAAGAAATATTCAGCTACAGCTACACCCGCATATGGAGCCAAAAATTGTACGGCCGCACTTTCTGAAGCACTGGCAGATACGATGCAAGTATAATCAAAAGCATTATTTTTTTCTAAAATTTCAGTAATTTGAGCCAGCGAAGACCTTTTTTGGCCGATAGACACATAGATGCAGATTACATCTTGGTCGTGTTGATTTAGTATCGTACCTAGGGCGACGGCAGTTTTACCTGTTTGTCTGTCACCGATAATGAGTTCACGCTGTCCTCTGCCAATAGGGATCATGGCATCAACGGCCTTAATGCCAGTTTGCAATGGTTGATTCACTGATTCACGAGACATAACTCCAGGGGCAATTTGCTCTAATAGCATTTGCTTGTCAGCAGTGATCTTTTCTTTACCATCAAGTGGATTTCCCAAAGGATCTACTATTCTACCGATGATTTTGTCACTGGCAGCAATGGAGAGAATTTTGCCAGTGCGCTTAACAGTTTGACCAGCACTTAAGCTTTGTGATTGGGATAAAGAGACAATGCCCACCTCATCTTCCTCTAAATTTAGCACTAATCCAGTTTGATCATTTCCTAAGTCGATTAATTCACCAGCTTGAGCATCGTCTAAGCCAGATACTTTCAAAACTCCATCGCCATAAGATTTTATTTTTCCCACAGAATTAGCACTGAGATCAAACTCATGAGCGTCAACAGTTTTGGAGAAATTAGAAATAAAATTTGTTTTTTTCATTTAATTTAATTTAATTAGTTGGGTTTTTATTTCTGCTAGTTTATTTTTTACGCTAGCATCATACATTTTAGAACCGATCATAATTTGTAATCCACCTATTAAATTTTCATCAAGCTTCTCATGAATATCCAGTTTGAGTTTAGGATGTTTTTTAGAGATGGCGGATTTAATAGTTTTCAACTGATTGGCATTTAACTTTTCAGCCGTGGTCACTGTGATCTTCATAAGTTGTACCGGTTAAATTTTTCCTAAAATTGTTTTTAGTTCACTATCAATTAGTTTGCTTTTAGTTTTTTTGTCTAGCTTGCCAATTATTTTTTCGGTGACTAGTAAAACAGTATCGGTAAATTCTTCCCTCATTTGAGATTCTTGAGATTTACGTTCTGATTCCCAGGCTCTACCTATCTTTTTGATTTGAGCCTCAGCTTCTTTTTTGGCTTCTTCCAAGATTTCTTGCTTTTGTTTTTTACCAGCAGTTTTGGCATTTTCAATGATATCTAGAGCCTCTCTTTCGGCTCTTTGTAAAATATTTTTCTTCTCAGTTTCTAGTTTTTCTCTTTCTTGAATTGTTTCATCAGCGGCTCTTTGGGCTTTTTCAATTTTTTTGGATCTATCATCCAGCATTCGGTTTAGCGGCTTGTACAGAAAGTACACTAAAGCTCCGGTAACCACCGAAAAATTAATGATTTGAAATAAAATTTGCGGAATTTGAATGTCCATATGAGCCTTAAATCCTGCCTGCCGACAGGCAGGTATAGTTTCTAATTATTTTTTAAACAAATTTTAAGATTAAAGCGACTACTAGAGCATAAATAGCAATGGCTTCAGCAAAAGCCATACCCAAAATCATGTTGGTTTGGATTTTTCCTGCAGCTTCAGGGTTTCTACCAATAGCTTCAAGCGCTTTGGATACCAAAAGGCCGATGCCAATAGCTGGCCCAATAGTTCCTACTCCCATCACAAATGCAACTGCAAAATTTTCTGGCATATATTCTCCTTATATTTATAAATTAATGATTATCATGACTTTGTGTAGCCATGTTAAAAAATACTAATGATAACATTGCAAAAACTAAGGCTTGGATAAATCCTACGAATATTTCTAATCCATAAAAAGGCATGGGCAGAATTATTCCTACTAAAAAGCTGATGACAGCCAGCAAAACTTCTCCGGCAAAGACGTTCCCAAAAAGCCTAAAGGCGAAAGAAATAATTTTGGCAAACTCACTAATAAGTTCTAATATGCCAACAAAAAACATGATAGGATTAGAAAAGTTAAAATACTTTTTTAAGTAAGATAATCCTAAGTGCTTGAGTCCAAAATACTGAGTTAGTACTATGGAGATAATTCCCAACGCCAAAGTAGTGTTGAGGTCAGCAGTACCAGCTCTGAAATAAGGCACGAATTTTGCTCCGTGATCTGCGTTTTCTTTATTGTGCTCTAATGCATTCTCAGCATGCCTATTTACTTCTTTAACTATTTCACCATCCACCGTTACATGAGTTTCTTCGCCTGCATTATTATTTGAGTCGTTATGGTTAATTTCGGCAGCTTGGGCTTTGGCAGTTTCTAGATTTTGTTGACTGGGGGCTAGCTGAGCATGTCTTATTCCCTCTGGAGTTTCTATAAATCCTATTGTGCCCATTCCTGGCAATAATCCAAATAAGTTATTAAAGGCGATAAATAAGAAAAAAGTGGCAATGAAAGGAAAGAAATCTTTGGTTTTTTTTCTATTATTAGTAACGCTTGTTACTAATCCTTCCAAAGATTCAATAATCCACTCAAAAACGTTTTGTAGGCCTTTTGGCCTACTAGTTTCTTTGCTTTTTAGTTTTACTATAAGCGCTAAGCAAATAATAATTGTGCTGACTATGAGACTAGTAAATATGGAATTCGTAACGACAAGACCGCCAATGTTAGCGATAGGTTCGGCTGAGATAGAGATATGTAATCCAGCTGCCATTTATAAAAATAAAAAAACTTCCTCATCCTTATTTTTTGCGATAAGGTTTTTATACTTATTAAATATTCAACAACATCAGCATTATACAAACTGTATGAATTTTGACAAGTCGGCATTCTTCATTCCGATGATTTTGCTAAAACTATGATGGCATCATAAGCGCCTTTGGCGTCCTCAACATCCTTATCTAGATCTTCATCATAAGCTAGATCTACACTGGCTTCTTCACTTAGAATTTCCAGCAAGTTATTGTTTTCTTTGTCTAAGAGTAAATAGTAACCTTCTTCATAGTCGCCTTTAGCATTAGCAGCAGATAATTTTTTATATTCATCGGCATCTAATTTGGCCTTGATTTTTCCGGCATAACCTGATGTGGTAGTGGCATTGACTATTAGAATAGAGTATTCACTTTTATCTATACTGACTGGTTCAGGTGTTGGTTCTGCTGTGGCCTCAGGGGTTTCTTTTGCTTCTTCCACTACTGGTGTGGGACTCGCATCTTCGGATTTGCCTTTACTTATTTGCAAAATAGTTAGGCCGATACCAATGCCAATGGCAACAGTGACAAAAAACACACTCAAAGTGATAAAAAGCATTTTTGGTAGATTGCTGTTAGCTTTATTTTTGATCACGGGTGTTTTTGCTGACTCTGATTCTACCTTAATGTCAGTTTTCTCGTCTGCATCAGTTTTATTCTCGTCAGTTTTTGTATGAGCTGCAAACTGTTCTATGTCTGGTTCAGATTCATCTTTTGTATCAGTCTTTGGTTTGTCAGCTTCTACTTCTTTATCCTCATCGTCATTTTTTGGTTCTTCTACTTCCTCAGGCTTATCCTCTTTGTCATCCTCTGATTTTTCATCATTCTCACTACTGGTTTCCGAGCTTACTTGCGGTGAGCTTGTCGAATCCGCCTGCGGTGAGCTTGTCGAATCCGCCTGCGGTGAGCTTGTCGAATCCGTTGAGGGATCTGGCTCTACTGGCTTGGGCAGCTCAGCCTTTTTGTCTTTGTCATCCTGAGTGTCAGCCGAAGGGTCATCATCAAAAATTTCTATCGTTTCTATGTCTGTGTCAGATTTTTTAACTTCTTCCACTTCCGCTTTTTCTTCTTTGGTTTTTGAGTTTTTCTTTGGCATAGGACTGACTGATTTTCCAAGTGAAAATTTCGGGACAGGAAAATCCTTGATATCTAATGTTTTACTACTGGATTCAATAATTTGTTTGACAAACCCTGGCAAACCCTCTTCATCTTCAACGCTATTTGTTAGCTGTTGCATGGGCAAGGTGTCACTTAAGAGATCTTTGAGTTGTTTTTCTACTAATGGATTTGTGAGCAGATATACAGTCTGGATACTGGGTTCAGCGCCTTTGAGGGTTTTGATAGTTTCAGCGATAGCATCTATTTCAGAAATATCTTTGGAGACACATTGGTCTACGCCAATATAATGTTGGGCCAAATAGAGTTTGCTGCCGATTTGTACTACTGTAATGGAAGGCTCTAAACTTACTACAGATTTAATAGTCCAACTGAGTGGCGAAATGGCTGTAAATTTAATTTTTTTATCTGTGGCCGGTTTTCTGATAGGTTGCAATACTATTTTCTCTAGTGCTGAGAGTTGTACTCTTGTTTTACCGCTATAAGAATTTAGGGTTGTAGTAGATATTTCATGACTTTTTTTATCTATTTTCAGATCTGGCAAAAGCTTGGTCTCAATGTGTTTTTTTACGCCAGATTCTGTTTTTTCTTCTATTTCTACGATAGTATTAGTAAACAAAAAGTCTGGTAAGACCAAGTGATAGTCTTCTGCATCTAATTTGCTAATTAGTTTTTCTACATTTGTTTCAATCAGATCATTGTCGTCCATGAAGCTGCCATTGATTTGCCGGAAAGATTGCACACTAAACTCATGGGTTTTTTTAGTGGGTAATAGCTCTGCCACATACGCCACGTCAGGGAGAATATAGAGAAGTTTTTTTGTATTCAGCATTTCTGAAACAAGTATATCAGAGCCTTAGGATTTGAGGCTAGGGGGTGGTGCTTGCTTCTGTGGTAGTAGCAATGGATTTGTTGCTTAATTGTTTTGTGAAGGTGATAGTAAATAAATCTTCTGCTTTGTTTGCGTTATTTGTTTCCCTGACTTCTTGCGGGACAGCAACTGCAAATTGTTCATATAAGCTAGGATTATTCTCAGTAATATTAACATAAAATAAATTGCCTAATATGGCTAAGAAATCACTTATTTGGGCTTTTGTCAATGCAAGCTCAATGGTGCTTCCAAATACGGCGCTATCCATCTGTTTTTTGATTTCATTAACTGTATCGAAAAGTTCTGACATGTTTTTTCTTTCTTCAATCACTGCATTCTACTTTAGCATATATACACAATATGTTTATAAATTCTTTTCAACAAACCCCCATTGTCATTTATCCCCCACTCGCTATGATTTGTAGGTGAGCAAAGTACCCCAAATCAATTTATCCAGCGATCAAGCAAAAGTATTTGAAGCAATACTGCGTTGGTTGGTCTTCCCTACCAGTAGCCAGCTAACTATTGGTGGCTATGCTGGCACAGGTAAAACTACTTTAATTTCACTACTGCGCAATAATATTTATAAATCTAATAAAAAGACTAGTGTTGGCTTTGCTTGTTATACCGGCAAGGCAGCAGAAAATCTGCGCAGCAAGCTACTTGCAGCTAAAGCAGTTTATAAAAATGATAGCTGCGGAACCATTCACCGACTCATGTATACGCCTAAGACCAATAGCAGGGGTGAAATAATTTCTTGGGAGAAAAATAAAAAAATAGACAAAGACCTGATTATTATTGATGAAGCCTCAATGCTGACTGAGAATATATGGGGTGATTTGCTTTCATACAGAATCCCTATCATTGCCTTTGGTGATCATGGGCAATTGCCGCCTATAGCAGATAATTTTAATCTTATGGAAAGCCCTAATTTAACTTTAGAAAAAATTCATAGACAAAGCAGCGAAAATCCTATTTTGCATTTAGCAACAAAATCGCGATTGGGAGAAAAAATTTTAATAAAAAATTATAGTGGCAAGGTCAAAAAGATGAGATCAAATTCAGAAGACTCCGACAGTTTTTGCCAAGATTTTTTTGCAAATTTTGATGATGATAGTCTGGTGCTAGTGGGCATGAACAATACTAGGATTAAATTGAATCAGGCGATTCGAACTGCCAAAAATATAGAGTCAGCTGAGCCAATAAAAGGCGATAAAGTAGTTTGTTTGAAAAATATTTATGATAATAAATCTGGTGATATTTACAATGGCATGACGGGAATAATCACTAATATTTTGCCACATAAAAGCCACTGGTATTTTGCAGAAATATTTTTCCCGCAAGAAGAAAAATTCTATGATGGCAAGATATCTAGGCATCAGTTTAACAGTCCTCAGCCACTAAGATCTGTAAAAGGTGTTAAGCCCAAAAGTATTGGGGATTTGTTTGATTTTGGTTACGCCCTTACGGTGCACAAGGCCCAAGGCAGTGAAGCTAAAAAAGTTTTGCTTTTTGATGAAAGTTTTGTTTTTAATAAAAGAGATCCCAATCAGGGCAAAAAGTGGCTTTACACCGCCATCACTCGTGCGCAAGAGGAGCTGTGTATTTTGGGGTATTAATCAAACCCGTAAAGTGGATCTCTACTTGCCCAAACGTTTTCTTCACATTCGCCATGTATTTCGAAGTAATTAGGACGATTTTCAGGTCTCAGCGAGTCATAACGTGCTTCCATGGCTGGCCAACAGATTTTGTACATTACATAGTTGTGCTCTCTTGATCCTGGAACAATCATTGTAGAAAATGCTGACGCTTGTATTGTAATGAGCATAATCGCAATAGAAACCAAACTTAAAACAAATTTCTTGATGTATGTGGAGAAGTTGGGTTTTTTTTCAAGGTTGTTTATTAGCCAGGGAATAACTGCGAACAAGCTTGCTACAGAAAATATCAACCATTGCTGCATTGGAAGTTTGAAGTTAAAAAAATAGCCATTGATAAACACATATCCGTTGAAGGCGAGCAATATCAAAAGATATTGCAAAATGGCTTTTTTCATACTTTGTGGGACAACACTCTTGACCCAGAAGTATTATATAACGAAAAATACGCCTTGAGTTTAACCATTCCCGATATTGATAAAAAGATTAGGAGGATTGGGAGAAAAAGTCAAAAAAGATTCTCTGTAGCTTTGTCTAATTCTTGAAATTTGTCTTCAAGTAATTTTCCATAAACAGCTATTACTAGTGATTCTAGAATTTTATGTCGCATATTGCTTCTACCACCAATTATTAGACCGTCTTCATCGAGATCATAATTTACTTGAGAATAGAATTCGATTTTTTTCCCAATGTATTCTTTTGGTAAGTTGGCAACCTCATTACTGGGATTAAAAGTGCAGGTTACATACAAAGAAACATCTAGTTGATTTTTTTGTGAAGGAGCAATCAACTCAAATTCAATAAAATAATCATCAAATACCTCATGCCTTTCCCCAATGCTTTCGGCCATTCCCCCTGGTCCAGAAAGTCCAAATCTATTCTCACACCTATCAGACACGAATGGCTTCATTTTGGCTTCTGACGGTTGAAGATTATTCCATGCACTAAAATATTCTTCCAAAAATGAAAGGGTTTCTGACATATTTTGATATAAAAAAATAGGTGGGACATAACTTTTGACCCAGAAGTATTATATAACGAAAAATACGCCTTGAGCTTAACCATTCCTGATATTGATAAGAAGATCAGGAGGATTGGGAAGGAGGTCGCCTGAGTTTAAGAACAGCTAACTACAAAAAATGGGCTTGTGCCTCGAATTTTGTTTCCATTGGAAGATTTGATTTACTGATTAGTAAAGTAGCGACAAATGATGAGAGCAACATACCAAAAAAAACTATTTCTTCTACTGTCAAATCGTTGTGTTCAAGATCTTTACCTCTTGTTATAGCATTTCTGGCGGCCATAGTTATAGAATGTTCAGCATCTGTATCACCATCTTTTGCTTTTTCAATTATTTCTTCAGTAATTCCTAGTTTCTCAAATATTTCTCTTTGCTGTTCTGGTGTATAACCTGGCATACTCGCATACTCCTTGTTTCAAGCCTTCTAACTAAGTAGAACTTTATATATCAAAACATTTTTTGTCAACTTAAATATGAAAATAAAAATTTACTTATCAATTTTACCTTGTGAGTCGGGAGGGACTCGAACCCTCGACACTCTGCTTAAGAGGCAGATGCTCTAACCAACTGAGCTACCGACCCAACATTTTTTAATCTTTGTTAACTACCAACTGCAGCGCCCATCCGTAGCTTTAGCGAAGGAGGGAGCTACCGACCCAACATTTTTTAATCTTTGTTAACTACCAACTGCAGCGCCCATCCGTAGCTTTAGCGAAGGAGGGAGCTACCGACCCAATATTTGAAAAAAGCATTATATCAATTTACCCCTACTCTATAAATACTTGATATTTTTTGATTTAAAAATGGATGATATGGTTATACATATATCATACACATACTATTGGTATGATCTTTTCCTGAAAGGAAATTATGGAAACAAGTAACAATGGAAAACCAGGAGTTGAATCAGTTAGGAATAAATTAATTCAACTTGGTTGTGTCAATCAAAGTTTTTTGCAAGAGATAGATTATGCGATTAAAAACGGGGTATCTCCTCAGCAAGTATTAAACTCCATTTCTGGCATGGGAAAAGTTGACCAAGAAGGACAAGGTCGTGTTTTGGGTCAAAATGATATACAGGCTATTGTGAAAGGAGTAATTGCTAAGCACGGGAAGCAAGTAGTGAGCAGTGGCGAAGACAGAAGAATGTAATAGCGGGAATAAAATGCTGTTGCTATAATCATTGCGCCTATGCCAGAACTCCCAGAAGTAGAAACTATTGTCAGACGTTTGCAAGAAGTAGTAGTGGGTAAGAAATTTTCTAATATTCAAAAATTACATAAGAAAAGTTTTGTTGGTGATATTAATAATTTAATAAATACTTCTATAACTAAAGTTTCTCGACGAGCAAAATTTATTAATTTTCATTTAAATAATGATCTGCACTTATTGACGCATCTAAAAATGACGGGACAGATGATATATGTAGGCGATGATGCCAGAATTGGCGGTGGTCACCCCACTGCTGACTGGGTGCAAAATTTGCCTGCCAAACATACTCGCATTGCTTATGATTTTCATGATGGGTCAAAGTTATATTTTAATGATCAAAGGATTTTTGGGTGGATGAAGGTAATAAATAAAAACGAATTAGAGCAAATATTTAGCAAATATGGAGAAGACATAAATAAAATTAATAAAAAAAATATATTAAATATAATTAAAAAAATAAATAAAAGCCGGAGAGCAATTAAGCAAGTTTTACTGGATCAAAAAATATTAGCTGGGCTTGGAAATATATATGTTTGCGAAGCACTATGGCTAGCGAAAATTGATCCACAGATCCCTGCCAATTTATTATCAGAAAGCCAAATTTCTGAGTTGTTAGATTTTGCTATCAAAATAATTAATAAAGCTATAGATTTAGGTGGTACAACTTTTGATGGCAAGTATGTAGGTGTTGATGGTTTTAGCGGAAATTTTCAAAATGAATTAAAAGTTTACGGTCAAGAGGGTGAGACTTGCTCTCGCTGCGGAAGCTTAATTCAAAAAACTAAGCAAGGTGGGAGAGGGACTTATTATTGCTCTGGGTGTCAGAGATAAGTGTCACCTCGATACACTCCGCCTTTGGCGGAGCACTCGGTGACCCTAGGTGCTTAGTAATCCCAGAGGTTGTCGAGTAGAGGCGATAGCCTCGTATCGAGACAACCTGTTTTTTACAAATACCCCTTCAACGTATTTACCGAATGTTCTAGCGCCTTTTTCTCCTCCCAATCTAACTTAATTTCTAAACTATCCTCTACCCCATTTCTACCAATGACGCAAGGAACACTAAGAGCGATGCCACTATGCCCATGATAATTATGTAACGGAATAGAGGCAGGAGATACCGACTTACTGTCTCGCAGTATCGAGCGAACTATATGAGAGACAACTGTACCAATGGCATAGTAAGTAGCACCTTTTGCTTGGATAATTTTGTAAGCAGCATCTTTGGTTTTTTCATAAGCTTTCATGACCTTTTCTTTACTAAATCCGGGAAAAGTGCTCAAGAGTTGTCCGCCAACTACAGCGCTGGAAATTACTGGAAAAGAACTATCACCGTGCTCACCTAGTACATAAGCATGAATGCTTCTGGGGTTTACCCCCATAAATTCCGACAAATGGAAGCGAAATCTAGCTGTATCAAGTGAGGTGCCAGAACCAAAAACCCTACCCTTTGGCAAGTCGGCAATTTTATAAGCTCTGTAGCTAAGTAAATCTACAGGGTTAGAGACTATTAATATAATTGAACCAGGAGAATGCTTAACTATTTTGGGAATAATATCATCAATAATAGCTAGGTTTTTTTGAGTGAGATCCAATCTAGTTTCGCCTGGTTTTTGGGCGGCACCAGCAGTAACTACCACTACATCGCTGTTTTTTATATCTCTGTAATCGTTGCTAGCAATTACTTCCAAGTGTTTGAGGAACATTGAACCATGTTCTAAATCTAGTTCTTCACCATCAATTCTGTCTTTATCACGACTCACTAAAACCAACTCATTAGCTAATCCACTAAGAGTGATGGCATAGGCTGCCGTCATACCGACTTTGCCACAGCCTACAATAGAGATTTTATTATGATCATTTAACATAAAATTTCTTTTACTTTTTTAATAATAGCAGCTGAATCTATTTCCATGTAAGCCAGTAATTCTTCTTTTTTGCCACTGCGTGGCATTTTTCGCACAGCCAAACTGTGTACTGGCACAGGGTTGCCACCAAGGGTATGCAGCACTGCTTCAGCAATGCCACCCTCAGAATAGTGGTCTTCTACTGTAATAATCTTGCCAGTTTCGCTAGCGGCTTTTCTAATAGTTTCACCATCTACTGGTTTGATGCTATATAAATCTATAATTCTGACTTTTATATCTTCTTTCTCTAATTTTTTATAAGCTTTGAGTGCTTCATGCAGGGTAATGCCAGCAGCTATGATGGTGAGCTGATCAGAGCTAGATTGTTTTAAGGTTTTTGATCCGCCAATTTGGAATTTCTCATCGCTCTTATAAATCATTTTTGTTTTGGCACGAGTTGTTCGCAAGTAAGCCAAGCCCCTGTGTTCAGCCATAGCAAAGACTAGCTTTTCGCAAGCTCTGGCATCACTAGGATATAGAACAACTGAATTGTGAATGCTGCGTATCATGGCAATATCTTCTAATCCCATTTGGGTAGGTCCATCTTCACCAATGGAGACACCCGCATGTGAGCCGACAATCTTTAAATTGCTTTGTGAGTATGCGGCCATGCGCACTTGATCAAAAGATCTAGTTAAGAAAGCTGCAAAAGTAGAAATATAAGGAGTTTTCCCCCTTTCAGCTAGCCCAATTGCCACGCCCATCATGTTTTGTTCGGCGATGAACATTTCAAAAAATCTATCGGGGTGAGCATCTTTAAATATGGAGCTAAAAGTTGAGTTACTTACTTCCGCATCTAGGGCAATTACTTCAGGATTAGTTTCTCCTAGCTTGGCGAGAGCTTGGCCGTAGGCATCGCGGGTGGATTGGGGGGAGAGTTTCTTGCTGGTTTTTTCCTCTCCATTCAGTGGAGAGGAACTCGAGTCTGAGACTTGCGAAGACACGAGAGGTGAGGCTAGTGAAGCAGGAGAGGTAATTCCCCCCCTCACTTCTAAATCTATCTTACCTAGCTCTTCCAGAGCTATTTTTAGCTGTTTCTGATCTAAAACTTTGCCGTGCCATCCTTTTTTATTTTCCAATAAGTTAACACCTTTACCTTTCAGTGTTTTGGCAATAATCATAACTGGTTTATTAGTTTTTGTTTGTGTGAGGGATTTTTGAATTTGTTCAAAATCATGACCATCTATGATTGCAGTTCGCCAGCCAAAAGCTCTGGCCTTGTAAGCATAGTCTTTAATATTATGACCTTGCATGGTTTCACCACGTTGACCGAATTTGTTGACATCTAAAATAGCCACTAAATTATTTAATTTATAATGAGCGGCTACTTGCATGGCTTCCCAATTACTGCCCTCAGCCATTTCGCTGTCACCTAGTAAGACGTAAGTTTTATAGTCTAGTTTGTTTAAATATTTGGCATTTATGGCCATGCCTACACCCGCTGACAAGCCTTGGCCGAGTGATCCAGTAGCGACCTCAGTATAAGGAAAGCGCTTAGTTGGATGACCCTCTAGCGGACTATCAAATTTTCTTAGCTGCTTCAACTCTTCCAGACTTAGTTTGCCTGCAGCAGCATAGAGAGCGTAAAAAAGCGGTGAAGCGTGACCTTTAGAAAATATCACCCTGTCATTATTGGGGTTTTTTGGGTCTTCTAAATCAAATTTTAAAATATTATTAAAATAAAGCGTTGTCATTAATTCAACCGCTGAAAGTGAGGATGAGGGATGACCGCTGCCAGCTGTAGTAGTAGAAAGCAAAATAAAATAACGAACTAACCTGGCTATATTTTCCAGATGGGCAGTATCAATCTTTGGCATTGTCTTCTAGTATAATACAAGCTATGAGTTCAAGAACAGGCATTCTATTGATTGATAAAGCTACTGGCATGACCAGCCATGATGTGGTGGCTATTGTGCGTAAGAAATTATCGGCCAAAGGCCGACCAGTCTCTGGCTGGAAAGTTGGTCATGCTGGCACTCTAGACCCTCTAGCCACAGGATTGCTGATCATTTTAGTGGGACGAGAATTTACAAAGCGTCAAGCTGAGTTTATGAATAGCGAAAAGGAATATATTTGCAGAGCCAGATTAGGTATTGAAACAGATACTTATGACATAGATGGCAAAATAATAAAGGAAGTGGCTTGGGAAAAAGTTAATAACTGCATTGGTGAACAAGTAAATAAGTTGCTAAGTAAGTTTAGGGGGAAAATCAAACAGTGTGTGCCAGCTTTTAGCGCCGTAAAAGTAAGAGGTCAAAAGCTTTATGAAAAAGCTCGCAAGGGTGAGGTTAAAAAAAGTGAGTTGCCGGTAAGAGTAGTTGAAATAAAAGAATTGGAGCTAGTAAGTTTTGACACAGACGATAAAAACAAGAAGGCTTTTTTCAAACTGCGAATAGTTTGCAGCAAGGGTACTTACATTAGATCTCTAATTCATGATATGGGTCAGGAGTTGGGAGTGGGAGCAACAGTGATTGAGTTAAGAAGAATTAGATCTGGTGAGCTTAGTGTTAAAGATGCGGTACTTGTTTCCAATATTTAGTTTAAGATAAACTGAATACAAGAGGTGAAGCTAGCACCTCTGGTTTGCTATGAATCCAAGTATATTTATGGTTGGTTGGGAGTATCCACCTCACAATAGTGGTGGATTAGGTGTTGCTTGTGACGGCTTGAGCAAAGCTCTTTCAGATGCCGGAAATCAAATATACTTTGCTCTTCCGTATCAGCATTCCAAATCGCTTGCTCATCTTGAATTTATTGCTTGTCATGATCCAAAATGGTTGGAATTTACTAAGGCTCCTTTTCCTAGTTATGCTACGAAAAAAAATGCCCAAAGAGTTGATTTTTTACCACTGGCTCAAATAGAACAAAAAGTTGCTGAGTATGCAAATATGATTTCTAAAAAATCTAAAAAATATGAGAAAAAATACGATCTAATTCATGCTCATGATTGGATGAGTTTTCCTGCAGCTCAAAAAATGAAAAATCAAACTGGCAAGCCAATGCTAGCTCACGTTCACTCTACGGAGTTTGACAGAATTCCTCGCGGTAGCGGTAGCAATTTTATCAAGCGAGCTGAGTACCAGGGTATGCAAGCGGCTGATCTTATAGTGGCTGTGAGTCACTATACCAAACAGGTTTTGATAGATAAGTATGATGTAGATGCTGACAAGATAAAGGTTGTTCATAATGGCATTGAGCCTCTTAAACAGTCCTCTGTTGAGTTGATCCACTTTGCAGCCTCGAGACCACTCTTGGTGTTTATGGGTAGGTTAACAGCACAAAAGGGAGCCAAATACTTTGTTGACTTGGCAGCAGCCGTTTTGGAGGATTTGCCTGATGCCCTTTTTGTCTTGGCGGGCAATGGAGATCAATACCAATCATTACTTTTTAAAGCTGCCGGAAATCAATTGTCAGCTTCTGTTTTATTCAGTGGATTTTTAAGAGGCAGAGAAAAGGAAATTTTACTCTCTAGGGCTGATATTTTTGTGATGCCTTCTGTTTCGGAGCCATTTGGTTTGGTAGCTGCAGAAGCTGCTCAGAGAGCTGTGCCGGTAATAATTTCTAAGAATAGCGGAGTTGCTGAATTGCTGTCAGATGCCATACAAGTGGATTTTTGGAACATAGATGAGATGAAGGCTCAGATATTAAAAGTAATTAATAACAAAAAATATTCTCAAAGTATTGTAAAAAAACAAAATCAAAATTTGAAGAATATTAGTTGGGAAAATACTGCCAAGAGACTGAGAGATTTATATAAAGACGTGCTGAGTCGCTAATTTAAGATGCCGCAAATTTGTCTTTACCTACAGCTCCATCAGCCCTACCGTTTGGGTGACTTTGATCTTTTTGATATTGGATCAGAGATTTCTTATTTCGATGCTGCCGACAAACACAACGCAAAGATATTTAAAAAAGTAGCTAGGAAATCTTATCTGCCCATGCTCAGGCTTTTACTTCAACTAAGTAAAGCAAGTCCCAGTTTTAAATTGGCATTATCAGCTTCAGGAATTTTCTTGGAGCAGGCTATGGCTTTCGAACCAAAAATCATAAAAATCTTAAAATTATTAGCAAAATCTCAGCAAGTAGAATTTTTAGCTGAAACTTATTATCACTCCCTATCTTCACTTTATTCCGAAAAAGAATTTGAAGAACAAGTTGCCAAACACAGTAAGGTGATAAAAAAATTATTTGGAGTTAGTCCAATAGTTTTTCGCAATACGGAATTAATCTATTCTAACGACATTGCGAAGTTAGTTGAAAAACTTGGGTTTACTGGTGTTTTGACAGAGGCTGTGCCCAGATATCTGAAATCTAGACCTAGGACTAAAATTTACAAAAGCTCAACTAAAGCCTCTTTGCCACTTTTACTAAAGCATGCTCAGCTCAGTGATGATATCGCATTTCGTTTTTCTGATCCCAATTGGAGCGATTATCCCATTAGTGCTTCTAAATATTTTACTTGGCTAAATAAATATCATGAAGACGCAATAATAAATTTATTCATGGACTTTGAAACTTTTGGAGAACATCAGTGGAAGGATACTGGTATATTTGATTTCTTTAAAAAATTAGTTAAAAAAATTAGCAAATCAAAAACTTCTTGTTTTAAAACTCCCAGTGAATTGTTTAACTCAATTCTTACTTCAGACGGTCAAGTCGAAGCTATGGTGGAAAGAGTGTACGATGTGCCGGAGCCTATTTCTTGGGCAGATGTGGACAGAGATCTTACAGCTTGGCTTGATAATGATTTGCAGCAAGATAGTATAAGCAAACTCTATGAGCTTGAAGATCAAATATTAAAATCCAAAGACCAAAAATTATTAGAAGATTGGCGTAAGCTGCAGTGCAGTGACCATTTTTATTATATGTGTACCAAATGGGCAGCTGATGGTGATGTGCATGCCTATTTTAGTCCTTACGATAGTCCGCTGGAGGCTTATAGAAAATATAGTATAGTCTTGGCGGATCTAGCAGGCAGACTTAAAAATCACCCTGAAAAAGAAGCTTGAGATACTATATTTGTGATTTTGTCATACTCTTCTTGATTGAGTTGTAAACTTTCTTCTGTGCCCGGAGTGTCTAAAAAATCAAGGTAAATCTGGCCTCCTGCCTCCATTGCCTGCTTGAGTTTGAAAGCATTGCTGGCTATCTCCTCACTAATTTCACCGTTACTTCTTGCTTGCCAAATGCAACCTAGTTCTACAGAGTTAAAGTTTCTTAGACTCGATTCTTGTTCTTGAGGCATAATTTGCTGATTATATACATTTTCTGCTGTTACGGCAAAGAGAAACTTGATAGACTGGTAATCATGCCCAGATCTCTTGTTCTTTCTAATGGCAAATTTTCTGTCACTCTAGATAAGTTTGGTTTTGTTCGTGATTTGTACTATCCCTATGTGGGGTTAGAGAATCATGTCATGGGGCACCCTCACAGAATTGGTATTATGGTAAACGGCAAATTTACCTGGCTAAATCATGCTAGTTGGAATATTTCTATCGCTTATAAAAAAGAGACCCAGGTGGGATATTTGATCTGCAAAAATGAAGAACTAAAAGTTAGTCTGATAATGGAAGACAGTGTTTATAATGAGACAGATGTGTTTTTGCGCAAGGTGGATGTCTATAATCATTCGGGTGAGAATGCAGACGTAAAGCTTTTTTTTCATCAGGTGTTTCAAGTTTTTGAGAGTAGAAAAAGGAATACGGCTTTTTATGATCCTACACACAACTCTGTAGTTCATTTTAAGGGTAAAAGAGTTTTTGTGGTTAATGGCAGGACAGATCGTGGTGGAGGTATTGATGATTATAGTGTGGGAGCATATCAATCTCCTGGTAAAGAAGGTACTTATAAAGATGCTGAAGATGGAGAGCTTTCAAAGAATGCCGTAGAGCATGGCAATGTTGATTCGGTAGTTAGATTTTGTACTTCGTGTGAAGGGCAAAGCAAGGCAAGAATCTTTTATTGGATTTGTGCTGGAAAATCCTTGGATGATGCATACAAAGTCAATGAAATGGTAATGCAAAAGACGCCTGCAGCCATGCTTCACTCTACGCAGGAATTTTGGCGAGCGTGGCTAAATGAAAAGGATTTGGATTTGGAATATTTGAGTGAGGGGCAGAAGAAAATGTTCCACACCTCTTTATTTATTCTCAGGGCTCATAGTGATAATAGGGGTGCAACTATTGCTTCAGCTGATGGTGCTATGATCGAATATGGCAAAGATGATTATTCATACATGTGGCCTAGAGATGCAGCTTTTATAGTAACTGCTTTAGACAGAGCTGGTTATGATGAGGTTACCAAACCGTTTTTTGAATTTTGTCTCAATGTCTTGCATCCAGATGGATATTTACATCATCGATTTCGAGCTGATGGAAGCTTGGGTTCTACTTGGCATTCAGCCACAGCACAAAGAGAGTGGCTCAAAGATAAAAAATTGCAGCTTCCCATTCAAGAAGATGAGACTGCCAGCGTAGTAGTTGCTCTGTGGAAGCACTATGAAGAAACTAGGGATATAGAATTTATTGAAAAACTTTATAAGCCGTTTATCGAAAAAACTGCAGATTTTCTAGTGGCTTTCAGAAATCAAGATACTGGCTTACCTCTTCCCTCTTATGATCTTTGGGAAGAAAAAATTGGAATTTCCACTTATACTTGTGCTAGTGTTTACGGTGGTTTGATGGCAGCTTCCAGATTTAGTGAGCTTTTGGGCAAGCGTGATCGTATGCGTGGATATGCACAGGCAGCCAAAAAAATTAAAGAAGCAGCTTTAAAGTATTTATATAATCACGAATTGAAAAGTTTTGTGAGGCGAGTGTATTGGGAAGGTGATGAGATCAAGCAAGATACTACTATAGATTCTAGCTCGTTGTTTGGAATTTGGTATTTTGACATGCTAGATGAAAATGATCCCCTATTTCAAAGCACTCAGACACAGATTAAAGCTAGGTTGAAGAATGACACTCAAGTGGGTGGATTTATTCGCTATGAGAATGATGCCTATTTCCGATCTGGAGATAAATCTAATCCTTGGATAATCACTACCTTGTGGCTCAATTGGATGGATTTGAGAAAGACAGAAGTTAGTGATCAGGATTTGGAAAATGCTAGTCAGGCCTTGGATTGGGCCATATCTCACCAATATCCCTCAGGTGTTATGCCAGAACAACTACATTCCAATACAGGGGAATCTCTTTCGGCTACCCCTCTTGCTTGGAGTCATGCGGTTTATATTGAGTTGGCTATGCAGTATTGCAAAAGAAAAAGAGAAAAGGATTTGCCGGCAGAGAAAGATAGGCCGGTGATGCATGAATTATGAAGCAATATATACTTGCAATAGATGGAGGAGGTAGTAAAACTAAAACTATCTGCGCTGATGGGTTGGGCAAGGTGCTGGGCGAGGGTTTGTCTGGAGCTAGTAGCTTGACTGCTACTAGTGTTGGGGCTGCTGGTTTTAGTTTGCGTGAGAGCATTCGTCAAGCTACAGAGAATTTGCCTACTGATTATCAGATTTCTTGTCTGATAATGGGCTTAGCTGGCATGGATACTAAGGCCGAGGAAGAAGTTGCTTATCGAGCTTTTACGCAGATTACTTCGCAATTTCGGGTGGAAAAATTTGTTTTAGTGAATGATATTCAGATTGCTTTAGAAAGTGGCACAGATAAGCCCAATGCGATTGCCCTAATTGCTGGTACTGGCTCCAATTGTTTTGCACGCAATGCGGATGGTCAAACGGCTAAAGTGGGAGGCATGGATTTTTTACTGACAGATCAGGGGTCGGGTTATGCCATAGGTAGACGTGTCATGCGCGAGGCAGTAAAGAGTTTTGATGGTAGGACAAAGAAGTCTATTTTAGAAAGTTTGGTTTCGGATTATTTTCAAATAGAGTCGGTAGCTCATTTAAAAGATAAGGTTTATAACCCGCTAATTTCCAAGACTAGGATTTCAGAGCTTGCCATTATTTGTTTTAACGCAGCAGAGCATGGTGACGAGGTAGCTGTCCAAATTATTAAAGATGCTATTGCTCAACTGATTATTACTGTTGAGGCTGCTGTAAATAAATTGGATTTGTCTGATAGGGATACAGATCTAGTATTGGCTGGTAGTATTGCTACCAAAGATTCAGTTACTGCTTCTTTAAAAGAGCAGTTGTCGCAGCGTTTTATGCAGCTAAATGTCGTAGTTCCAAGCCAAGCGCCAGTTTATGGTGCTCTAAAAATGGCGTTGAGGGAGGTGAAATTATGAAAAAAAATAAAGTTCAAGATTTTTTCACTTTGAGTTTTAAAAAGTTCTTAATTCTTATAGCGGCAGAGTTCATCTCGATAGTTTTACATAATTTACTAAGTGGCCTGTTTGGAACAGAAGAAGCATTTTTCTTTATTATTGCAATAATTCTACTACCAGCATACTTTTTGGTTTCTCTGCTGTTTAGTTTGGTGAAGAAAATTGGTAGACTAAAAAAGTCTAAAAAAAACGCGCCCGTTTTGGAACGGTGCGGAATGTGACCCCACGTTGTATTATCTCGAACTCTTTACTTGATGATGTTATTGAGGTGATTAAAGATTTGATGAGGGTTTTTGGTGAACCTCAGTTGGCTTTTGCTTAAAAAATTTGCTGTTTGGTGCAAATAGGTTCACCATAAGGCAAACCAGCTTGTCTTAGCTCTCTTCTTCTATCTTGTTCTAACCAATCCACTGGTTCAAACCCAATTTCAAAATCAGAAAAATTTATATCTAGTGGGTAATTTTCATTAATGATATCTTTTGGGACTCTTTCAGAGTAGTCTTCTAATCTAATTTGAATATTAGTTACATAATTAGGCTCATTAAGAAAACTATTTGCCCTATTATTTGATTCTATATCCCAACTGTATTTATTTAAAAGCAACTGACAATCCCATACTCCTTCAGATAGTTTTTGATCTCTAATATAATCATCATCGCTAGTTAAAATCCATGATCCATATTCACCACCCGTATCTGCTTTTGCTGTAACAAAGGTGTTTGTATGTATCTCCTCTCCCACATACTCAAGTTGATACTTTATAAGTAGGTGATCAAACATGTCATTTTTGTTTTCATCTACCTTCTCCCATTCAGCACCTCTTATCAGAGTATTACTTCTAATGGTTTCTAAATTAGATTGTCTATTTTTTTCACTTTGATTGTTTAATAAATAAAGCAATAAAATTACTAATCCTATACCAAGTATTCCTGTTAGAAAATTTACTAATAACAAACCTAATTTTTTTAATAAATTTTGTTTTCGAGTTGCTCTAAGGCCTAAGAAAAAAGTAATTCCTGCACTAAATGATAGCCAAAGTGGAGGATATATAAAATATAAATAAAAATATATTCCACCTGGATTTTCAAAATCATAAATGGAATTTAAAAAAAGCAATATAAAAAATAGGAATATTATAATAATTGTTGAAAAAACAATGCCTACCCAACTTAGAAAATATTTTCGTATGTTTTTAATTTTAATTTTCGACATATCGATATATTAAAACTATAGCACTCTCAAAACCAAATGTCAGATTTGATACAGAAACGTTTGTTGGTGGGTTAGCTGCATAAATTCTTGCTTAATTTCCTCAAAAGCTCTACCTGCTTTGTTAGCTAGTTTAGATTTTGCATAACCCCAGACATGCTCAATTGGGTTGGTCTCTGGAGCGTATGGTTGTAGAGCAATTAAGTGAATCCTCTCAAGTGATTTACCTTCTTTAAGTTCTTCTCTTAATTCTTTGGTTTTATGCCAACTGGCGTTGTCCCAAATAATACAAATCTTTTTTTCTGGATAAAGCTGTACTAGATTTCTCAAGACTCTAATCGTCTCTTTGGTATTGCCTCGCTCAATCTCAAATACTAAATTCTCAAATGTTTTCTGATTTAAAAACCCAAGATAATTTTGATGTTCCTTACTCCTTTCAGTTTTAACTACTGTCCTTTTTCCTTTAACCAACCAGGCTCTTCTGAACTCTGCTTGTTTTTGGAGTCTAGTTTCATCACTGGAAAGTACAACCCAGTTTTCATCTTCAAGTAGTGGCTTAATCTCTTTTCTAATTTCTTCAATTCTTTTCTCTATTGCTTCCTCATCCCTCCTTGGACTAACTATATCTGGATATTTAAGCGAAAGACCTGAAAACTTAAGTAACAAGTGATAGCTCATATCGCTCTCATATACTACGTCAAATACTGCTTCAACATACTTCTTTAGTTTGGGAACATCCCAAAACCTTGGTGGAATGCCATATTCATCTGGGGGCTGACTGAGTAACTGCTTGATCTCCTTCTTTTGCCATCTGGTTAACTTGGCTGCATTTTCATTCCCCACATTGTCTGAAAAAAGACTGGCTAGTCTTTTCTGTACAAATGCTTTTAACCACCGAGTGACTGTACGCACTGAAGTTAGAAGTGATTCAGCAATAGTTTTGATTTTTATCCCAGAAGCTCTAAGCAATACTGCCTGAGCCCTCAATCTCACTGATTCAAGAGATGATTTCTTTAGTTGCTTCCCAAGCAACTCCTTCTCTGGCAGGCTGAGCACGATTATGTGCATACCTAACTATAGACACCGTTCCAAAACGGTCACCTTTTTGAGTAGGTTTGGATTGATTAGTAGGTCTGAATTGTTGTTTTGACTAGGTCAAATATAATAGTTGAATGAAAAAAAGAACCCAAAATGCCCCCAATGCAAAT
>JBDLIL010000003.1:0-44213 GCA_039714855.1 Patescibacteria group bacterium | reverse complement strand
CATAAAAACTACATATATTTAGTGGTAAATGCAATAGGAAAATACAAGATGTTGAGAAAACTGTGCCAAGCTGAGGAGTCGAACCTCAATCCCATGTTTTTCAGACACGTGCCTTGACCACCTTGGCTAGCTTGGCTTGTTAGTTAGTAATGACCACCTTGCTGCGTCCTTCCGTAGCTTTAGCGAAGGAGGAGCTAGCTTGGCTTGTTTTTAACTTGATAATTCTAACACAAGTTTTGTGGACTCAGGAGGATTCGAACCTCCGACCTCCTCGATGTAAACGAGGCGCTCTAACCAACTGAGCCATGAGTCCTATTTGTTTGCCGCTGTCCCGCCATGGCGGGACGACCTTCCGGATGTAAACCGGACGCTCTAACCAGCTGAGACTAAGCGGCCAATATTAAATAGTGCCCAGGAGAGGACTTGAACCTCCATCCCCGAAAGGACAGCCTCCTCAAGACTGCGTGTCTACCAATTTCACCACCTGGGCTTTTAAAAACTTCAACTCCAGTTCCATTAGCCCTGCCGAAGCCTTGGCGAAGGCGGGCCACCTGGGCTTAACGAGAAAGCACATTATATCAGCTTTTGTGCCGAAGAGAGGACTCGAACCTCCAAGGAAATACATCCATACGCTTCTGAGGCGTACGCGTCTACCAGTTCCGCCACTTCGGCTAAGCTCAGTGCAAGCACTTCGGTATCTATTATTAAGAAATTTCAAATAAGCGTAACTCCGGAATTGTATCATTCAAAGCCTCCGCACTGATATCTTTTGGCTTTATAATAAGATTTTTAAAAATATAAGTTTCACTCCGTCTTGCAAGATCATAAAATTTTTGCCTCATATTCTTATGATCACTATCCGGATACCTAAAACCATAACGCTCTTCAAGATCAGTCAATCTTTCATCCAAGCTAACAACCCCATGAGGAGCCACCCTACAGTCAGCATACTCGCAGATCATGTTTTCCAAATCTTTTGCAGAAAAATGTTTTTCAATGTTTTCGAAACCAATACCATCAATCAAATCCAAAACTTTTTGCTTTACTCCGAGTTCTTTAGAAATGAGCATGCTGGCCCAATGCTCATCATCACCATATTTTTCCCTAAATTCTTCTTTAACAACTTGCCAATATTCTAAACCCTCAGGCTTCAAAAAATCTGGAAATAAAGTGAGGTCAGATTTCAGAATATTGCCCATATCATGAAGTAAACAAGCTGTAATTATAGATTTAGAATCTATATGGTTGGTAAAATTTTCGCAAATTAATTTTGCAACTGCCGCCACACGCAATTGATGCTGCTGCAAAGAGGGCATAATTTTATATTTCTTGTAAACTTGGGAAGTATTCATTGGGAAACTGCTGTCTTGAATAAAGAACCATAGCGCTTAAAACGAGAAAATTTGTTACAAAAAGCCTCAACAATAATGTCTCTAGATTGATCGACAGACAAATAAGCAGTATTAAGAGTTAAATCATAAGCATTGGCTTTTTTACTATCACGTTTTAAATATTGCTTAACAAAAGCCCGCCTAGTTTTTTCAACATTACTGATGACTTCTTTAGCCTGAGTTCTAGAAAAACCCTCATAATCCATGGCTCTTTTCACCCTAGTGGCATAAGGCGCCGTAATACTGACATGCAAACCTTTTGCCATTGGGGTAATAAAGTTGGCCCCTCTGCCCAAAATCACTACACGCCCTTTATGGGCATACGCCATCACCACTTTGGTCATTTCAGTAAGATATTTGATATCACTTACATAATCCTTATTAAAAATCGAGTGAATCATGTCGGACATGGCAGTTCGTTCTTTTTCATCAATTTGCTTAATAACCTCTTTTCGCTTTTTGGTAGATTTGGCAACTTTCTCGATAATTTGCTTGTCCACAAAAACAAAGCCTAGTTTTTTGGCTACAGCTTTGGCTACAGGAGCACCTCCGCTACCAGGTTCCCTAGCAATAGTAATAAAAGGCTGATCGAAAAAAGAAGTTTTTTTAGCCTTAGAATCAACGTCCCTATCATTAAGTTGCAGAGAGCTAATAAACCTATTTACAAGCGGGTAGTAACGAACTGACATATTTGAGCAATTCTAAGCAGAAAAGTCAAAGTTGGCAATATACATCGGTAACACACGAGGCCAAAGTGAGTCCGCCGGGACTCGAACCCGGGACGCACAGCTTAAAAGGCTGTCGCTCTAACCAACTGAGCTACGGACCCAAATACTACCTACTGTGGTAAATTCCAAATCCTAAACAAATTTAAAATAACAAATTCTAAACAGGCCCTAGATTATAAAACCAAAACCAATGGTGCGCCAGGAGGGATTCGAACCCCCGGCCTTTGGTTCCGAAGACCACTGCTCTAATCCACTGAGCTACTGGCGCAAAATACTCGCCACGCGAGAACCAATTATATCACTCTTCCAAGAATGCTATACTGATTTTTAGCAATAAATTACAAATATTTTTTTATTGCCCTAACTGAATAAAAAATATGTTACAACTAGAGCAACTGTGATTGAGTTTGTAAACCAAAACCAACACCCTAGAGCCCTGGCTTTGCATCAAAAATATGCAAAATCACTCGTCCTACTTGATTTGGTTTGGACACATTGTAATATTGTGGCTGACATAGTGCAGCAATTATTATCATCAAAATATTTTGACAGCAGCAGTATAAACATCCCCCACGCAATTCAAGCTGCACTCTTACATGATATCGGAGTCTATTGTTGTGGTGGTTTTGAGTGGATTCCAGATCAAACACCTTCCGAAAAACCTTATATTCAACACGTGGTAACAGGTGCAAAAATACTTCAAAAAGAAGGCTTGGACCCAGTGATAGTAGAAGCAGCCTACACTCACACTGGTGTCGGTCTTACTGCTCAAGATATCCAAAATTACGGCCTCAATTTGCCAGTCCAAGATCTAATCCCTCAAACAATAGAAGGGCAACTGGTAGGATACGCAGCCAAATTTCATTCAAAAACCCCCAAGTTTAAAAGTAAAGAACACATCATTGAATCTCTTAATAGATACGGAAAAGATAAGGTGGAACAATTTAACAAATTACTTGAATTTTTTGGCGAACCAAATCTCGAAAAAATAAAATCAAAATACGAGGAATGGCACAAGGCCTTTGCTTACAAAACAGAAAATTTAACTCAAACAGGGCAAGTCAACCTAAATTCTGCGGGCATCAATTAATACTTCTCAATTAAATTTCTGTACGCATAGTACTGTCTGTTTGGTTGACCAGCTTCATCCAAGAAACTAAAAGCTGCAAATGGTCCTGGGGATCCTTGTAAGATGAATGGTGTAACAGCTTTGATTCTGGGATCAGACCAAATATGTTGCATAGCATATTCATAATATGAATCTAGCCATCTGGAAGTTGCACTAGTATCTCTCCAACCAGTTTCAGTAATAAAAACTTGCAAATCTTTACCCGTTTTGTCTTTTACAAAAGCCAATTCATGCTCAAAACCCCTCAAAGATTTTTTATCATGCCTAGTAGGAGAAGACACAAAACCTGGATTAGGATAAGAGTGCGAATTCCAATAATCCAAAGTGTCAAAAACTTCAGGATTAGCTGCGTACATTTTCTCTAAGTACAAGAAAGCTTCCATCGTTTGAGAAGTGTTAGATGCAGCCAAATCCATAGCAGCAGGCAAAACTTTGTAGTTTTTGGCCTCACTATGAGCCCAATTGCTGGTAAATTCTAGTATTTTAGCGTATCTAGAGGGGTCAATTTGACCTCCAAACTCAGGAGCGTGGTTTACTTCATTAAGAACAATAATGTGCCTTTCTGGAGTAGGCCACTCGAGGGAAGATAAAAAACTAATCTGATTGGTAATTTCCTTTTTATTTGGCAACTGCCAAGATTCATTATCAAACCTGGTTACCAGACGCACTATGGGAATAAATTTAGCCTCTTTTGCCTTCCAAAAAAACTCCTGCCAATTATCTTTCCTATTCAAATCTTCAAGAGACAAGGGGATAGTAATATACTTCCACTCTTCTTGATTTTCCTCGAGCAATAAGCTTTTAGCCTGGCTGATTTCTTCTGGACGAAGAATATGAATACCCAAAACTCTAGAATCAGCTGCTATAACCCTATTTGCAAAAACAAAAAGAGTTAAAAATACGAAAAAACTGATCTTTAGTACTTCTAATTTAAAATTTGGCATTTCTATATTATAGGATATCATACTCAAGTGTACTTGTAGAGATGCAACTGTTACAATAAATTTTTAAGAACTATGAAAAAACTGTTTTTCAGCCTGGCTTGGGTTTTGCTTAGCACTGGTGTAACTCTAACCAGTATATCGGCCTATTACTTTTTTATCTTGCATAAAAATCAACCTATAGTAGCAAACATTGTCCCAGAGTCTGTTTCTTCCTCTCAAGAGTCTATTGTAGAAATCAAGGTTGTGGGTAATGTCAAAGGCATCGAAACTGATATGAAATTAGCTGACGCTAGAGCAGAAATTGTAGCTGAATTTCTCAAAAGACACAATTCACCCCTAGAACCCCATGATCATTTCGGTGAGGTTTTTGTTAGTCTGGCAGATGAATATGAATTTGATTTTCGTCTACTCCCAGCCATAGCTATGCAAGAAAGCAATTTGTGCAATAAAATTCCGGCTGGATCTTATAATTGTCTTGGGTTTGGAATTCATGAGCGCGGCACTCTAGGCTTTGAAAGCTTTGAGGCTAATTTTGAAAGAGCTGCTAGAGAACTGAAAAAATATTACATAGACATTGGCCTAGATACCCCTGAGTTAATCATGACCAAATATACTCCGTTTAGTGATGGCAGTTGGGCAGAGAGCGTTAAACAATGGATGAGTGAAATGAAATACAATGATTACGTCAAGGGTAAAGAACTCAAAGAAGATAACCCTAGTGTGCTTGAATACGCCAATCAAGAAGAAATACTTTGATACTACTTGATATATTTGTATGTATCTAGTATACTTCTAAACATATCAGAAGGTTTCTCCTCACCGGGGGTACGTTCTGATTCAAAAAACCCTCGCGCAAGCGGGGATTTTTTATGGCTGCGGTGCCGAAGAGAGGACTCGAACCTCCATGGATTGCTCCACACGGTTCTAAGCCGTGCGCGTCTACCAGTTCCGCCACTTCGGCATGCTCAGTACAAGCACTGGCAACAGATGTATTATAC
The DNA here is from genome assembly GCA_039714855.1 of Patescibacteria group bacterium. GTDB lineage: Bacteria > Patescibacteriota > Microgenomatia > UBA1400 > PJMF01 > JBDLIL01. Next base: position 39,023 of record JBDLIL010000003.1, on the reverse strand, counting down.
GAAAAAGTGCTATGATAGCTACTGTGAATAATCAAATCTCAACAACTCCAGCTCCTATTCCTGCAGCCACTCAGATTCCCCAAATGCAAACAAAACAGGAAATTTCCAATCCTCAAGAGATATCTTATTTAGAAAAAGCTGAAGAAATTTTTGTCAATCCTACTGCCAGAAGACTTATTGCCATTGGCCTTACTATCCAAGGCCTAATGGGTCTCTTTAACTCATTAAAGTTTGTGATGGTGGATTTTCCTATTTTGGAAGCAAGGTTATTGCAGCACAGCATTACACAGTCTGAAGTAAACAGTATAGCGGTGCAGGCGATATTAATGACAGGATCGACCATTTTAAGCATGTTCTTTGCTCTTAAAATTACATTGATTCAAAATAAAGCTGCTAAAGCACTGAATACCATTATTGCCGTTTTCTTACTTTTTGGTAATGCTTTTATTTTCAATACTCTCAATGACCTACCTTTGATAGAACTATGGAGCAAGTTCATCGATGATATACTTTTGATCAAAAATAAAATTTTCTAATTTCCTCGTGATAAAGAAAGCAATCTCATATATCCACAAAACTCATCCCAAATCCAAGTCAATAAAAATTAAAATTGATGGCAGTGGTCAGGTGGTAGTAGTCACGCCCAAAATGACTCCCAAATTTGTAATAAATCTTTTTGTAAAAAAAAATAAAACATGGATAGAAAAAGCTTTAATTCAACAAAAAGCTAGCAAAAACTTTGCTGTTAATAATAACGAAATTTTAATATTTGGTAAAAAATACAAAAAAATAATTAAGTCAGATATTAGTATATTGCCCGGCGTAAAAACAATTGAAAATAATATTAATATAAATTTATTAAAAAATACCAAAGCTAATTCTGAAAAAGCCATAAATAGATTTCTAAAAAATACAGCAACAAAATATATAATTCCCAGAACTCATGCTATAGCCAAAAAGATGAAAATTTCATTCGGAAAAATTACTTTGCGAGAGCAAAAAACCAGATGGGGCAGCTGCAGTAGTAAAGGTAATTTAAATTTTAATTGGCGATTGGTACACACCCCACCCAAAGTAATAGATTATGTAATTATTCACGAATTGGCTCATAGAAAACACATGGATCATTCGAGATCTTTTTGGAATTTAGTAGAAAAGTTTGATCCTGAGCATAAAAAAAATAGGGGTTGGCTAAAAAGAAGGGGATTAAATCTCAGCTAGTATACTTAGTTGCTTAGTAACTAGTATACTCATACTTATGAAAAATTTATTTTCAAGAAAAAAAACTGTTTCGCAAAAAATAAGCTCAGCTGTAAATATTGGCAAACGCAATAAGCAAGATAAATATATCAAAACAATCCAACAAATATTCTTGTACCTAGCCATTTTTATGGCTGGATATATCCTAGGAATGGTGCAAAATTATCTTTAGTTTTTTTCTTTCAATCTTATTTCAGTTTGCTGCTTATTTTCTTTACAATCAAAGCTTGATCCACACCAAAAATCAATCCTAAAATGACTGCCACCAACCAAGAGCTGATTCCGAATCCTAATTGCTCGGCAAATCTGGCTACCACCCATATCGCCACTGTATTAATAACAAAATACAAAAGCAACCAGTGTTTATCTTGAAACTTGATCTTGTAGCGTTTGAGCACTAGCTCAATAACTGGCATAGCCCCCACCATAATAAGGGTCAAAACAAACATGCTCTGTAAAAGTCCTTGCAAGGGAGAGTAGAGATGTGTTCCCAGCACCACCTGATCCGCAAAAAGCATGCTTGCTAAGTATACAATCGCGCTTTGCACCAAAAAAAAACTTACAAACATTGTAAGCAATTGTTTAAACGAGGTTTTCATAAAAACCCTCCTTTGAAAAAAATAAGTACTAAATTAGTGTAGCATGAAACTAAATTTCTAGAAGTTCAGCAATAAAAATCATTGCTATACCCACCCCACTTAGCAGATATCCCCATTTTGCCCAAGCAACAACTTTTTTGCGTTCATGAAAAATAAAAAGTCCAGCAGCTGTGGTTAAAATTACAGTTAGCATTTTTTGCAATGGTGCCACTATTACTAAGGGAGCCATCGATAGTGCTAACAAATAAGCTGGTTGAGCTAAACTAATCAGAAATCCATCGATTATGCTAAGAGTCCAAAATCTCTTGGTGAGTACCCAACGGGTCTTAGTAAGCCAAGAAATAATCAACACTGTTACAGTAACTCCAAAGCGTTGAAACAAAGTTGCCTCCATCACCCTATTGGAGTCAATAAACATTTTATTAAAAAAGACCAAAAGACCAACAAACAACCCATACTGCAACATGCTAAAAATCCAAGTTTTTCCATTGCTAGCATCTTCTTTGTCACCATTTGGCTTGGACATTAAAAACAATATGAGTGGAAAAAGAAGTAAGGAAATTGTTCTCAACATCCCTGGCAAACTCATGAAATGAAATATCTCATACTCTTTGAAGAAGATAAGTGATAAGAGCATGGGAAATAAAATCACAAATTTTGAAACTAAAATAGTTTTGGACAAAGATATGTTGACAGCATTTACTTTACCCGTGCTTCCCAAGCCGTGAATTATTCCCTGAGCCAAAAACAACAATGTATAACGATCTAATACTATGGGGATCTTTAATATAAGCGTCCAAGTAAAAATAAATATAAAAGCAAAAATAAACTCCAACCCCAAAACTGCAAAATTTTCATGATGGTTTAAACTGTGTTTGCGAATCGAATCTTTTACAGATTGAGCAATTACAAAGATAGTAGAAGGAACGAGCCAATGCATTTGGGTATTATATATGAATTGTGATTTATGAGTTATGATTCATAAGTATGATCATTATTCATGGCGATAATATTATCCAGTCCAGAGCCAAGTTGCTAGAGCTAATCACCAACGCCAAAGATCCCTCGACTTCGCTCGGGATGACAAATATTGTAAGATTGGAGGCTAAAAAATTAGAATTAAAAAACTTGGAACTAGAACTAAACTCTACTAGTCTTTTCGGCTCAGAACAACTAATTATCATAGAGGGCCTGCACTCGCTCCCGAGCTCCAAACGCAAAAAAAACCTAATCCAATATCTAATATCTGACCTTGCCTGCCGGCAGGCAGGTATCCAATATCTAGAAAACGTGATCTTATATGAATCTAGGCAGCTAACAGCCACTATGCTGAAAAAATTTCCTTCTGCTAAAGTTTTTGGCTTTAAAACAAGTAATAAATTATTTAAGTTTCTAGATATTTTAGGACAAAATAATAAACAAAAACAGCAGCTAGAAATGATGAAAGAAGTATTAAAATCAGATGGTGATTTTATGCTGCTGGCTATGCTAATTAGACAAATTAGATTACTAATTCAAGCCAAAGACGGTGGCCAGATTAAAGGACCACCATTTATAGTATCTAAACTAAAGTCTCAAAGCTCTAGATTTAGTTTAGAAAAATTATTAAATATTCATAAACAATTATTTGAATTGGATTTGAAGCAAAAAACTAGCAAAAATATCTTGCCGCTTAGCAGTGAACTTGAACTATTAATCATAAATATGTAAAGTGACTTCTATAAGAAAGAAGAAAGGATAATTATGAAAGGTAATCCAGGAATTTTCAAAGCTTACGATATTAGAGGCGTGTGGAACAAAGAAATGTTCCCAGAAGACGTTTATGAAATTGGCCTAGCAATGGGCACTTTTTTCAAAGAAAAAGGAGCTTCAACTGTTTATGTAGGCAGAGACAACAGAATTCATGGTGAAGAAATAAAAGAAAATTTTGTTAAGGGCCTGCTTGAAACTGGCATGAATGTTGTTTTCCTGGGCATAATAACTACACCTATGAGTTATGCCACTTGGTATTTAAGAAATGCAGAGGCTAGCGTAAGCATTACTGCCTCCCACAATCCATCAGAATATAACGGATTTAAAGCAGCTTTTAACAAAGTTCACTTTAGTACTGCTGAATATGAAGCTATTCGAGATTTAGTTTTGAATCAAGAACATAAAAAAGCTGATAGAAAGGGTGAATATAGCGAAGATGATCTTTGGCCGGATTACTTTGAAAGAACAACAAGAGATATCAAATTGGGTAAGAAAGTAAAAGTTGTACTTGATTGTGGCAATGGAACTTGTAGTGAGCATACAGAAAAAATACTAGAAAAAATTGGCTGCGAGGTTATTAAGATGTACTGTGATCATGATGGCTCTTTCCCAAATCATCCTCCTTATCCACAGAAAGAAGATTTTTACTTAGAATTAGGGCAAAAAATAAAAGAAGAAAATGCTGACATGGGCATTGCCATGGATGGAGATGGCGACAGATTTGGAGTTTACGATGAAAGCGGGAAATTTGTTAGCAATGATCTTATTGGTGCCCTAATCGGTACTGGCATGATTGCAGAGCACTCAGATTTAAAAGCTGCTTTTAATATTTCTACTTCTAGAGTTGCCATCGATCAGCTTGAGCAGGCTGGAGCTAAAGTGCACTTATGCAAAACCGGTTATCCTTTTGTAATTGCCAAAATGAAAGAAGTAGGGGCACTTCTGGGTAACGAAATCGCAGGTCACTTTTTCTTAAAAGATAAATACTATGGTTTTGATGATGCTAGCTATGCAGCTGCAAGATTCGTGGAGTTTTTCTCAAAGCAAAATAAAACTGTTTCTCAGCTGGTAGCCAGTATGCCTAACTATGTAAGTACTCCTGAATTCAGGGTGCCATGCGCAGATGAAGAAGATAATAATAAGTTTACTATTATTAAATCTATAATTGATAAATTTAGAAAAGAATTTGCTGATGCAGAGATCATGGACATTGATGGGGTTAGAGTAACTTTTCCAGATCATAGTTGGTTCTTAATTAGAAACTCAAATACCGAAGCACTTATTACTGGTAGAGTAGAGGCCAAAACAAGCGAGCGGCTTGAAGAACTAAAATCCCTCGTCAAACAAACTTTGGCAGATCGTGGAGTTGATTTAGATTGGTCTAACCCAATTGCCAGTCATTAAAAATGATAAATCATTCTTATGATAGAAAAGGATGGCAAATTTCTTTTTGCCAAACGAGGAATAGAACCACAAAAGGGAATCTGGGACTTGGTAGGTGGTTTTATAGAGGCTGCTGAAACGGTAGAAGACTGCGTACTAAAAGTTATTTCTGGAGAACCCAAAGCCCAAGATGACGTGGCAGAGCTACAATGGTTTAGCAAAGATAGCTTTCCTGAGCCGCTAGCATTCAGAAACTGCTATGCTGCTATAGAAAGATATAAGGCACTATGAAGACAGTATTATTCGATATTGATTCCACTCTTTTTGATACAAAAAAATTCATGAAGTCGGCCGACCTTGCTATGGCCGAAGAGCTAAAGCAACCACTTGAGAAAATATTAGAAGTTTATAAAAAGTATCGCAGCAGCATCACTAGAACAGCATTTAACCCCTGGGACTACCTAGAAACTTTGGCCAAAGAATTTAATGTTGATGAAAAAAAGTTAGAAGAAATATTTTTCAAAAGAGAATTATTTGAGCAATCGCTTTACCCCGACACCCTAGCAACTCTAGATGCCATGAGAGGAAGATATCAGCTGGGAACTTTTACTGAAGCTGTGATTTTGTGGCAAGAGAAAAAACTAAAACTTTCAGGATTAATAAACTATTTTGACCCCAAAATTACTTTTATCAGTAGCAACAAAATAAGCCCCAAGCTTGTCACTAAATTTCCTGCTAGTGTTATTATTGACGATAAGCCAGAATATTTAGAAAAAATTTTAGAGCTTAGAAATGATATTCAAGTGATCTGGATCAACAGAAAGTCTGATAAAAAGCATGAAAAATTTGCAACTATTCACAATCTTGGCAAATTAGAAAAAGTGATAAAATAAATCATATGAACAAACCCACAGTCGTAATCTTGGCCGCTGGTAAAAATTCTCGCTTTTTTCCTTTTAATAATGGTCCACACAAAAGCACTCTGAGTTTGTTTGGAGAACCCATTATCCTTAGGACTCTAAAAAATCTAGAGCAGCATGGATACAAAGATATTGTCATAGTAATCTCAGAAAGGGATCACGACGGCAAGGGCTTGAGCAAATTATTAGAAGATTTTGAATCCGATTTAGCAATTAATTTAGTACTACAAAAAGAAGCTATAGGGATGGGTGATGCTGTTTTAGCTGCTAAAGAATTTTTAAAGGATCAATTTTTGGTGATTAGACCAACTCTAATAAATGCTGGAGAAATATCTAATAAGTTTCTAGAAAAAAAAGAAGATATGGTTCTTTGCGGCCTCCCCGTAGAGCAACCTTGGCTATATGGAATTTTTGAAATGAAAGATGGCAAGGCAGTTGGCTTAGTAGAAAAACCCGCAAAGGGCACAGAGCCATCAGATGTCAAAATAGAAGCTGTCTATCTTTTGGACCAAAATTATCTGCAAACCCTGAAAGAAACACCCAGTGAGGAATACTCTTTTGAACTTGCAATAGACAAAATACTAAAGAAAAAAGCCATATCTCTAGTAACTTTTGAAGAAGAATTTCCCTCTCTCAAACTACCATGGCAATTATTTGACTTTCAAAAAGCTTTATTTGCGCAATTAAAATCATTTAAACACCCTACTGCCGACATTTCTAGCACTGCGATAATAGATGAAGAGGCTGGAGCAGTGCATATAGCCGAAGGAGCTAGAGTGGGCCATAGTGCTAGAGTAGTGGGACCATGTTATTTGGGGCCTCACTCATTGGTAGGAGACTTTTCATTTGTGAGGCAAAGCAGTCTAGAAAAAAAGGCCGTAGTTGGAGCCAACAGTGAATTGGTACGCTCCATCATGATGGAAAACTCCAGTTTTCATTTTGGCTACATAGCCGACTCCATTATTGGCAAAAATGTGCGCATTGGTGCTGGCATTATTACGGCCAACAAACGCCTGGATAGAAAAATAATTCAAACCAAAGTAAAAAACAAAATGCTTTCCACTCATAGAAGAACTTTGGGTGCAATTGTTGGCAATGGAGCCAAATTAGGCATCAGTAGTAACACTATGCCAGGGGTTTTAATAGGCTCAGAGGCAATTGTTTTGCCAAATCAAGTGGTATCCAAAAATCTTGATCATAAAGAAACACTGGGCTGAACAAAGTTTTATTCTTTATTCTTTATTCTTTTTCAAAATGCTACTATTAATACATGCCTTCAATTCCGTTATTGGCTTTAGCAGAATTCTCTCAGATTAATGCCCGTTATATTGGCAATAAGGCAGCACAGATTGGTCAACTTTACAAATTAAAATTACCTGTACCAGAAAGCCTAGTAATCCCCAGCAAGATTCTCAAAGATATCTTATTTTTTAATAAATTAGAAGACAAATTCCTTGAACAACTGGATAGCACAGATTGGGAAAACTCACACAGCGTTGAAGCTAGTAGCAAATTAATTAAAAATTACATAAAAACTCTAAAATATCCCAGAGAGCTAACAAAACAACTCATATCTGAATATCAGCAACGTTTTAAAAGTGATTTTGTAGCAATTCGCTTGAGCCCATTAGCAAAAACTGAAGACTCTCTCAAAAACGCTTATTTAAACGTCAAGGGTGATGCTAATTTGTTGCACTCTGTTACTTCTGTATGGGCAGATCATTTTGATGTCTCCTTACTCAAAAAAAGATATCAGGAAATCAAATCCGGACAATTTGCTTCCACTACCATCATTATTCAAAAAATGATTCAATCTGATAGTGCGGGCATTGCTTTTACAAGCAATGTAGAAGGCTTGGGAAAAAGCATAATTAGCATTTATTCTGTTTGGGGTATTGCAGACAATATAAGTCAGATACAAGAAATAGATAAATTCTTTGTTAGTTTTTCTAGTCAAAATATTATTTTACGCGACCTTGCTATTAAAACTAGTCAGCACAAAAGAAAACTAGATTCTTTGAAAATAAAAAAAGTTTCTAAAAATAAACAACTCCTTGCCTCTTTGAGTGACAAGCAAGTGCTAGAAATAGCAAAGTATGTCTCAATTTCAAAAAGAAAAAGCATCAATCATGTAGCCTTGGAATGGGCAAGTGAAAAAAATAAAATTTATATATTAGGAATTACAAAAGATCCACAGACTAGTGAGCAGCTAAAAGTATCGGCCAAAAACCGATCAGACTCTGGCTGGAAAAATCAAAAAACCAACACTCAAGTATTAGTAAAAAACTCTGACGAAAATCAGATATATTTTCCCAAAGCTCAGAGTATAGAGTTGCTTAGTAATCCCAATTTATTAAAAAAAGAAATAGGAAATTTTGAGAAAAGCAAATCAAAAAATAAAAACAGCAAGCTGGTATTACCATTTGTGAGAACAGTTCATGAACTTCTCTTGCTCAAACAAAGTCTTAATAAGCAACCGGTATTACTAGAATTTGCCAGTCCCGCTCCATTGCTAGAAATAGAAGCTTATCTCCCATACCCCATTGCTGGATTTTCGTTAAATTTAAAAAGTATAGATTTATTTTTAAAAGGCATTGATCAGAACACTAGTAATATAAATAATCTTTATACTTTTGATACAAATCTAATAAAAAAACTGCTTGATCGCTTTTTTGAAAAAGTGCATACTTCTAAGAGAAACTTTCATATACAAATACAATTAGAAAAAATTGACAATGAATTTTTAAACTATCTGCTGCGAAAACACATTAGCAGCATACTAGTAAAGCAAAATCAATTGCAATATTTCAAAAAACGCATTTTTGAAATAGAAGAAGAGTTAATAATTGGTCGCTAATATATGTCAAATATTCAACACATTTATGCTAGAGAGATTTTGGATTCTAGAGGTATTCCTACGGTAGAATGTAGTATTTGGCTGGATACTGGCCAATCCGTGATTAGCAGCGTTCCATCGGGAACCTCCAAAGGTAAATATGAAGCAGTAGAACTGCGGGATAATGATGCTACTCGCATGCTGGGCAAAGGAGTTTTGACAGCTGTAGCCAACATCAATACCGTAATCGCTCCACAACTAATTGGCAAAGATCCCAGTAAACAAAATGAGCATGATCAACTTTTGATTACTCTGGATGGTACTAATAATAAATCTCGCTTGGGTGCTAATGCCACCTTGGCCGTCTCTCAAGCTATCTTAAAAGCTGGAGCTGTAGCTAATGGGCTCAATCTTTATCAATATGTTCATCAGCTCTACAATCTAAGCTCCACACTCAACATCCCTAGCTGTGTTTACTCGGTAATTAATGGTGGCAAGCATGGAACCGGAAATTTAGATATACAGGAATTTCATTTGATCCCTGCCACAAATTTAGATTTCAATACTTCATTAAATATGGCGGTAACCTTCTTTCAGAAACTCGATGAGGTTTTGGCGTCAAAAGGAGCTATTCGCTCTACAGGCTTAGGTGGAGGATACGCTCCCAATTTATATAACAACATTGATGCATTTGAGATCTTGGTGGAAACTGCCAAGATGACTCCTTACACTTTTGCCCAAGATATATTTTTGGGAGTAGACGTGGCCGCTGGTGAATTTTATAAAAACAATAAATACGAATTAAAAGATAGAGAGGAACCTTACTCAGCACAAGAAATGCTTGAGTATTATCTAAAAATGAAAAAACTCTATCACCTTATGTATATAGAGGATCCTTTTCATGAAGATGATACTGACTCATGGCAAAAACTTACCCACCAAATTTCTGAAAGCACCAGTATAGTAGGTGACAGCTTGTTAGTTACCAATAAAAATCGTCTGATAAAAGCAGCTGCAGACAAACTCTGTAACTCAATCCTAATAAAACCAAATCAGGTAGGAACTATTATGGAAACAATCCAGGTCATTCAACAAGCTAAAACAAATAATTGGCAGACTATTATTTCCCACAGAAGTGGCGAAACTATCGATGATTTTATCGCTGATTTTGCTGTGGGAGTAGGCGCTGATTATGTAAAATTTGGCCCTCCCAATAGAGGCGAAAGAACAGCTAAATACAATCGCCTTTTGTCTATAGACTTAGAATTAAGGAATACGTCATCCTGAGTTTATTTTATGATCCAACAATTTAACACCACCCCTATTATCACAAACAAAGATTTTGACGAACTTAATCCTAAGCAAGATTATTATGGTCCCAAACCAGTGGTATTACTCATTCTTGATGGCTGGGGGATTGGTCCCAAAAACGCCGGTAATGCTATAGAACGTGCTCAAACTCCTAACATAGATAGTTACTGGCTCAAGTTTCCTCATACCCAATTGGGAGCCAGCGGAGAATATGTGGGTTTACCAAAAGACGAAGATGGCAATACGGAAACTGGTCACTTGAATATGGGTGCGGGCACTATTGTTTATCAAAATTTGCCTCGAATCGATACTGCTATTCTAGACCGATCTTTTTTTAATAATCATGCTCTCATTAATACTTGTAAACATGTGCAACAACATAAATCTAAATTACATATTATGGGACTCATCGGTGAAGGAGAAGTTCACTCAAATATTGAACATCTTTATGCGTTATTAAACTTAGTCAAAGAACAAGGGGTAACAGAGGTATATATTCATGGTTTCACGGATGGCAGAGATTCCCCACCCACTGCAGGAATAGAGACAATTAAAAATATTCAAAAAGAATGCCAAAAAATTGGTGTAGGTAAAATCGCTAGTCTTACAGGTAGATATTATGCTATGGATAGAGATAAACGCTGGGACAGAATCGGTAAAACCTATCATGCATTGGTCCTTGGAGAAGGACTTGAATCATCAGATCCTGTCACCGCTATTAATGAACAATATGCTCGCGACACCACTGATGAGTTTATTGAGCCGGTACTCATAGTTGATGAAAGTGGACAGAAAAACTTAGTCTCAGATAGCGATGCCGTAATATTTTTCAATTATAGAATTGATAGACCTAGAGAGCTAACTAGAGCATTCACTCTAAGTGATTTTGAAAAAGGAACTAATCCGCAGTTTGATCCTTATTCAGAAGAAGGAAACAATCCTCGGAACACAAGTCCTGAGAACACATTTCAAAGAAAAAAAATACTGAAAAATCTTTATTTCACCACCATGACTCAGTATGAGAAGCATCTGCCTGTAGATGTAGCTTTCTCACCACAATTGATTGAAAATCCTATTTGTAAAGTATTTTCAGATTTTGGTTTGCGACAACTAAGAATGTCAGAAACTGAAAAAGAGCGTTTTGTAACTTATTCTATGAATGGCCAAAAAAATATCCAGTATCCTGGAGAAGATAGAATTATTATTCCTTCTAAAGGTGTTAAGTCTTATGATGAAATACCTGAAATGAGTGCCTATGAGCTAGCGAATGCAATGCTAGAAAAAATAGCTGAAGATAAATACGATGTGATTATTGCGAATTTTGCCAACCCCGATATGGTTGCCCATACCGGAAATTTACAGGCTTCCATAAAAACTTGTGAAATCACTGACGAGATTGTGGGAAGAATTGTAAATGCTGTTTATCCAAAAGGAGGAGTGATTTTAATAACGGGAGATCATGGCAATGTCGAAGAGCTAATAAATAACCAAACTGGAAAAACTGACACAGAGCATTCTAATAATCCCGTACCACTTTTAATTATTGGAAAACGTTTTGAAAGTAATCCTGCTACATTGCCACAAGGAATCCTTTCTGATGTGGCCCCCACTATACTTTCCATTATGGGAATTCAAAAACCAAGTAGTATGACGGGACGAGCACTTATTTAATCTTTTTTCTCTTCGCCTTCACATACTCATAAACCATTGGCAATACAGACATTGCAATTATGCCTAGAATAACTAGGGTGAAATTATGTGCCACAGCAGGAATATTGCCAAAGAAATACCCCAGCAAAGTAAAAGAGAAAATCCAAATTAAGCCACCAATCACGTTGTAACTAACAAATTTAGGATAGTCCATTTTACCCACACCTGCCACAAATGGTGCAAAGGTTCTAACTATAGGCACAAAGCGAGCTAGAATAATAGTTTTGCCCCCGTGCTTTTTATAAAAAGCTTGCGTCTCATCTATGTGCTGCTGATTGACGAAAGGAATTTTGGGATTATCCACTATTTTTTGACCAAAATATTTTCCAATTGCATAGTTCACAGTGTCACCAAGTATAGCCGCAACAGAAAGCAAAAATAAAATCAGTGGCAAATTAAAAGAACCTAAGGCCGCTAAGGCTCCCACTGCAAAAAGTAGCGAATCTCCCGGCAAAAAGGGAGTAACTACCAAGCCTGTTTCTGCAAAAATAATAGAAAAGAGAATTCCATAAGTTAAAGTTCCATACTGGGTTACTATGTCTACCATATGTTCATCTATATGAAGAATAAAATCGATAAAAAATGTAATTATTTGCATGGGGTTAAGTTTACAAGTTAATAAGGATACAAGTATACAAGTTCTCGCAATACTAGTAAATCAAACAACTTGTACACTTAGTAACTAGTACACTCAGTAACTATTATGATCTACTAAGATCCAATTGCTTCTTCGTCTTAACTTCGCTTATAGTGACTTTAATTCGTAAATTATTCGCCCGAATTAATAACAAAGGAGTTTTATGCCAGTCACTCTCTATAAACGCCAAAGACAAATTGTTGACTTTATCGCCCAATACATTCAGAAGAATGGCTACTCTCCTACTTTGCAGGAAATTGCTGACTGCATAGGTGTATCATCACTAGCCACAATACATGAGCACTTACAAGCCTTGCAACGCAAGAAGGTAATCAAAAAATATGCAGGTACTGTAAGGGGAATAGAGCTGGTAGACCGCACATTTTTAAGAATGACAGACAGCATTGATTTGCCAGTCATGGGTTTTATTGCTGCAGGCCAACCCATAGATCCATACACAGACCCTAATGCCACTATGAAGGTTTCTCCAGAATTAATTACTGGCAAAAAGCGCGCTTATGTTTTGCAGGTAAAAGGTAAGTCTATGATTGAAGATCACATTGACGATGGTGACTATGTGGTCATAGAGGAGACTCAAGATGTAAAAGATGGTGAGATAGTCGTAGCTTTGTTAGATAATGGTTTAGCAACTTTGAAAAGATTTTATCGTGAAGTCACTAGAGTTCGCCTAGAGCCAGCCAACTCTCAAATGAGCCCTATTTATGCGACTAATGTGCAGATACAGGGTAGAGTAGCGGGACTGATACGCAAGTTCGCATATTAAGCCTCAAACTCCCGTTCGCCGTACTCATACTTAGCATTAATATAAGTGCGCAGGAGATATAAATAATCTGAGAGTCTATTCAGGTATTTTAATATTAGAGGTCTAATTTTTTGATTTTTGCTGTGAGCTACTAATACGCGCTCTGTGCGTCTGCAAACAGAGCGAGCTATGTCCAAAACTCCAGCTAGCTCTGTGCCACCTGGCAGTAAAAACTTATCATGCCATTTTGCTTTTAACTCAAACTCTAAATCTGAAGCACGAAGTTCTAAAATCTTTAAATGTCGAGAAGTAAGTTTGACTTTGGGTGATTTGGCTAATTCAGCACCAATGTAAAACAAAGTGTTTTGTACTTTTAATAAAAACTTTTTATTTTTAGGAAAATTGTTATCAAATTTTGAAACCACAAAGCCTAACCAGGAATTGAGTTCATCCACAGTGCCAATAGCATCAAAAAAACTGGCATCCTTGCTCATTCGCTCACCACTAATCAGACCAGATTGACCTTTATCACCGGTTTTGGTGGAGATAGAATTCATAACAAGCCCATCATAAATTACGAACCACCTTTATGCCAATTAGCATTTGTAAGTATCGGTGCGAAGGCATCGTCTTCCAAATTTATTTTTAATTTATCTAGTTCTCGCTGAGTGGGCGCATGATCTTGAAACTCAATGTCTTTAATATCTTCCACTAAGGCTAGGGGAGTAGACTCAGCTCCTTCTCCCATTTCTAGAGTAGCAGCGGCAGTAATGCTTTGAGCAATATTACTTTGTTCCATGAGCATTTTTCTACCAAATAAATCTTTACTGTCGATGTAATTTTTTAGCGGATTAAAACCGCAATAGGCAATAGCTCTGCCAATCACACCCCAATTTAGAGGAATGCTGCTGCTATCAGACATACATAAACCCAATTCTTTTACTTTATAAAACTTTCTTAACTCATGCCATAAATTATTCAAAGATTTTTGGGGATCTTCTGGCCACAATAAATATTTGCCATCAGCATTACTCTCATCTATGCCAGCATTTATAAATATCCAATTGCGTTTCACTGTTAACATTAGATTGTATTTAGAGGAATGGGGTTGGGTGTAGTATTCAGCTTCTTGCTTTACTAAATCATGCTTTTCTTCTCTGGTGCCAGTTTTTTTCTCTACAAATCTATTTTCTACAGTACTAAATATCTTAGAAGCAATTACTAAAATACTTTTCTCTGGCAATTCCTTTAAATTATCAGTAATAATTTTTACTAGATCATCATTGGGTTTTATGAGAGGGGTTTTAATGGGGGTGATAAGCATAGAGATATTATCTCAACTTTTTTATTCTCTCACTAGGTAAATTTTTAGCATTTTTCGCAGAGATAGCGCTACGACCTATCTTTTGCTCAATGTCTTTTCTTGCTTTTCTTGCGGTTCCTCCACCCTGTTTGGCAATAGTTTTGCTTTCAGAAAAAGTTTTTGGTCGTTTTTCTTTAGAAATCTCTGTAGTAGAAACTTCAGCAAGCATGTTTAGCACTAATTCAAGATTGGTCATATTATCTCTAAGACTTTGTTTCTTGAGATTTTTGAATTTTTTATATTGCCTTACAGATTTTCCAGACCAGGCTTTAGTAATCTCATCTGTTAGGATTGCAAATTCCAAACCCTCTTTTACTCCTCGCTCTTGCCATTCGTCTGTAAGATCTTTTCTTACCTCAATTGTCTTAAGTCTCTGGTTAACCCAATCTTTAGAATAGCCTTTTTTAAGATAAGTTTTCATGGCTCTATCAAAAGCTAGTTCAGGATTCTCTGTTTCTTCTATGCGCTCATAACCAACTTTTGCTAACCAAATCTTAAAAGGTTCTGCCTTTGGTGAGGGAATTGACTGGACGACTCTCAACATATCCTCCGTAGAAAAACAGTCTGTATTGTATTTTTTCCCATCTGAGGCTCTAAGTTTCAGTTGTACGATTTTATCGTACACCTCACTTCCTTCTTCTCTGAGTTTTGATTTAAGATCACTCCAATATCTTTTAGGAATAGTTGAACTAGTTAAAACAGAAATTATATCGACAATAGAAAAATACCATAATTCTTTCTTTTCATTCCAGTGACGACGAACCTGTTTTTCATGAAAAAGTAAGATTGAAGCATCTTTTTTTGGCACAATTACTTAATTATATACGAAATTTAGGCGAAACTCTTCCACAACAACCACACACCTAAAATTAGCAGAAAAACAGTGCTGACCATTTGCTTGGTTTTAAAGCGCTGGGCTTGTTTATGAATACTTTCTGGGAAGCCAATTTTATGAATACCCTTAATTTGTCATCTCAATAGTCTTACCCAGCTGCCGTGTAATAATAAAAAGCGAACCAAAGATGATAAAAAAACTACCCCAAAGTCTGGCGAGAAAAATTGTTGTATTCATGATAATTAGTATAATAGCGACTTAGCTAATTCTAATAGGAACAAATCTCGCTCCTGAATAAATGGGCCTTCATATTCACTTGACTTGTCGCCTTTAACTTTTGCAATTGCTTCATCTATCGTCATCCATTCTAGAATAGTGCCGTCGCGCAATTCTTCCTCTGTGTATGTGGGCTCCGCTACAGATTTAATCTTGCCAAAATAACAATATGATATTTGCTTTCGATTAATCTTGGATCGATATTCAATTATCTTGCCAAGTTCATGAGTCACTTCTATTTCACCGCCAGCTTCTTCTAGCACTTCTCTGACCAAGCCGCTGTGTCTGTCTTCACCGGGGTCTATACCACCACCGGGCAATTCGTGGATATCAATATTAGAAGCAAATAAAAGGGGGATTAAGCCATCTTTGTTTACAAATACTCCTCTCGAACATTCCCGAATTTCCAAACTTGATTCATCCCTGGGCAAATCTTTGTCTTTGATTGTTTTTAGTAGTTTCATGGGGTGGTTATTTTATTTTTCATTTTTTTGTATTAGTATAGTCCAACAAATCTTTTACAGCTTCAGATGCTGGTTGAACTGCACTAATTTTCCTGTCTACAAAACCTTTTTCAAAAATATTTTCTTGATATTCAACCATTCCATCTAACCACCTACTCATATCATCATATCCTTCATTTTCCATACGTTTCTTATTTCTTTTTCTTAATTCTTCAATACTAAGATCAAGCTGGATTATCTTGAAACCAAGTTCTTTGGCTTTTATTAAATCTTGATCTGAAAAATAATTAGTATTAGTAAAAAAAATTATGTCTTTTAATAACAATATTTGCTTAATTACCTTGAAGGCTAATACATCATGCTTACTTTTAGCATCTTCCGGGAACTTACCATTATTAATTTTAGTTAATTCCTCATCCATTTCACTTACATTAAAATCATAATTTTCTTGAAGATATTTTATTATGCTTGTTTTTCCAGAGAGAGAAGGGGCGATGATGATAGCTTTCATTTATTCTCATTCTACATTATTTTGGCTGGGGGTTTTCTTTTTTTTCTTTTCTTCCTCGTGCTCATTCTTTTTGTCACTCTCATACTGTCTTATTTTTTTAAGAAACATTGTCATCGTCATTGCCACCATTGGAACTATCACACTAATAAGTGTAATGGTACTAGCTTCTAAAAAGTTATTAAATCCATTAAAATTCATACCCCCTTTTATTGTTGAAAAAAAACTGATAAAAAGAACCATCGTAGATGCGGTAGCAGCGAGAAGAATACTTACATATTGAGAAGATATGCGATCTTTTCGATATACTATTTTTTCATAGACCCTTACTATTTCCTTCGATGTTATTTTTTCAACTTTTAGTTCGTTTATCTTAGTACAAAATTCCATTTTTTGTTTTGAATCTAAAAACGCATTCTCCATAACTTCTCTTATAAGGTCATCGGCGAGTAATGGTATGTCAAAAAGATCACTCTTATTAACTTCGTATTTTCTCGCAATTGATTCAATCGTTGATTCTATAATTAGTTTTGAAGGAATCTGCTTTTGTACAATCAAGGGACGCATCACATAAAGTATTTCGTTATTCGCAGTAGTCACTTTTTGTGAATACTCCTTATTTTGTTTTTTAGATAATAGCTTACTTGTAACAAAGTAGACTATAAAACCGCTGATGACACCACCTACTATTCCTGTTATCCAGGGATTATTTAGTATTTCCATAATATAAAAAATTAATTCAACCATATTCAAATAGTCTTATTTAGAATCATTAGAAAGTTTATGATTACCAATATCTTTTAATGCTATAGCGGTCTGATTATTTCTATTAGATCTGGGCGAACCATTTCCTGTACCATCAACAATGTCCTTGAGAGTATTTCTACCAAAAGCCGTAGATTGCCAATGCCTTCTTGATGGCACTAGTTCGAATCTACCTCCATCGGCTGGCTCTTCTATTAATGTTGAGGAGTTTGAATATTTCATATTAGGCACAGATTGTTTGATCATTTAAAAAAACAACTCTGATCTTAATTATACCTCCCCACACACCACATCAAGGTTATAAATAGTGGCTCTCTTATTCTCTCCCAACTAAAAAAAGAAACCTGCTAAAAGGGGATCTATAAATCTCCAATATTAACCTGAGAACGAGATTCTGAAATTGGTCTCATTTCCATACTCCCTCTTTCGAGACTTTTTATTGTTTTTACACTAATAGTCTGATCATCAATCCAATAAGGCAATACTTTCATGGAGAAAAACTTGAATCTTTTAGTTTTGAGGCTGACCACATAAGTACCAGGTTTTTTGTCACGATCAATCCAATAAGCAATATACTTTCTATTTGGTGAAAATGATGAGCTGACTCCCCATTGTTCATGCCTATCATCAAGATTGAGAGGTATGGCATAAATAAGTTTAACGGTTTGATTTTCGATATCATATTCAAAAATGTTTTTAAGCTGCTTATCTTGGAAAATAACCTTATTAGTGTTGGGAATAAAGTGAGCAGATGTGGACATTGCTACCTTGTCCAATGTTGAGAGCTTTATTTCTTTGGCCTCACTTGAATACAGGTAAATATCAGCTTCACTGGGATTTGTAAATGGACGTTGAAGCAAAAAGTGCTTATTATCAAGAGTAAACTCCACAAGAGCAAGGCTGTTATTGTAAAGAGCTTCATCACAGCCTGCGTAACCACAACCAAACCCATCAAACTTATTGACCACAGTTTTTAATATCACAAATGGATCCTTGACTGAGCTTGGATTTACATAGACAGCATAAATAAATTCTCTTATTACTAGGCCTGATTCAGAATGCTCAGGAATAGTATATAAAAAGATGCCATAAGAGTGGTCAGGAGACCACTGAATATTATATGTGTCAACTTCATCTAAAGAAAATGTTGACAAAGGAATATCTGGAAGCTCCTGTTTTGTCGCGTCATCAACCAGCGATCGTCGCATTTGTTGATTCCTCTGGTATACAAAAAAAACGCCAATTCCTAGTAGAACAATTGCGATCGCCAAAACAGGCAGAATTTTCTTCATAGAGGCATTGTACCAAAAGGTTATAATAAAGGCTGATCCTCTCCACACTTGGAGAGCCTGTCCGCCTTTGGAGGAGACATCTAGATAATTTTTGATCCGCCAGCTGGCGGAGAAGAATTTCTAGATAGGTGAGGTTGTATTCTGAGAAACATGAATTCAAACCTACTGGCGATTAGTGGCAAACAACTAAAAGTTATTGTGTTCGAAAATTTTATTTAGAAATATCTTTCTTTAATATCTGAACCACTTCATCCAAATTTTTTGCATAAGCATCAGCGTTCTTTAATTCATGACCAATTGAATTTTGCTGAAAACCAATAGCAAACACTCCAGCTGCTTTGGCAGATTCAATCCCAGGATTGGAATCTTCTAAAACACAAGTAGCTTTAGGAGAAGCCTTGAGTATTTTAATTGCTTCTAAATATCCATCTGGTGCTGGCTTGTGCGGAAGATCAATTCTGTCATATAGTGATAAAGCATAAGTGAGATATTTTTTTAGTTTAGTGCGCTTAAGCGCAATGCTAATCCACTCCATCGGCGAAGCTGAAACGATAGCAATTTTGTATCCAAGATCAGTTAGTGTTTGACCAATAGCATCAACTCCTTCAGCAAGTGGAGCACTTTGATAAATTTTCGGAGCGTAACTCTGAAATTCTTTAAGAAAAGTTTTTTTGCTTACTCTTGTTCCACATTTCTGAGCTCTTTTATAGATGTCATCCATATTGATACCAAGGGTTGAGCCTAAACATAAATAAACTTCTTTGCCAAAAAGTCGTTGATAAAGTTCTTCTTTGGCCTGCTCCCAAGCTGGCTCATTGTTGATGATCACGCCGTCAAAATCAAAAATAAAAGCTTTGTTCATAATTTATCGCCATATTATACCAATCACGCTATAATAACCCTTCATGAAATTTACTTTGAAATCGCCTTTTAAACCAACCGGAGATCAGCCCGAGGCAATAGCAGCCTTAGCTGATGGAGTGGAGAAAGATAGAGGACATCAAACCTTGCTGGGTGTAACTGGCAGTGGGAAAACTTTTACGGTGGCGAATGTGATAGAGAAAGTGCAGAAGCCGACACTAGTAATCGCTCATAATAAAACTTTAGCCGCACAGCTCTACCAAGAGTTTAAAGAATTTTTTCCTAACAACGCTGTCAGCTACTTTGTCTCTTATTATGATTATTACCAACCAGAAGCATATATCCCCAGCTCTGACACTTATATTGAAAAAGAAGCAACTATTAATGATGAAATTGACAAACTAAGGTTGGCAACGACAACAAACCTGATGACAAGACCCGATTGCATAGTAGTTGCATCTGTTTCTTGCATTTATAACTTAGGCTCACCAGTAGAGTATGGAAATTATTTTGTAGAACTCATAGAAGGGCAACTAATAGAAAGACAAACTTTATTAGAAGCACTCAGTCAACTGCAATATGACAGATCTGATGCCGAACTAAGAAGAGGTAGTTATAGATTACGCGGCGATGTACTGCAAATATGGCCAGCATATGAAGATAGAGCTCTTTCTATAGACACGCTGGAAAACAAAATTACTAATATCACTTGGATAGATCCAATTACGGGGTCTGTGATTGTGGATGAAGCAACCTATGTAAAACGCTACATGATTTATCCTGCAAAGCATTACTTAGTAAATCCTAATACCCAAGTAAATGCCATTAAGCAAATTAGAGTAGATTTGAAAAAGAGAGTAGAGGAATTAAAAAAAGATAATAAGCCGCTAGAAGCATATCGCTTAGAACAAAAAGTTAATTATGATTTAGAGATGATCACTGAGTTTGGCTTTGTAAATGGCATCGAAAATTATTCAAGATACTTTGATGGCAGGAAAGTAGGCCAAGCACCCTTTAGCTTGCTAGACCACTTTGCCGAAAATGCCCGCAAATACGGCGACAATAAATTCCTAACCGTAATAGACGAAAGCCACATGACGCTGCCACAAATAAGAGCCATGTATAAGGGCGACAAGGCCCGTAAAGAGACCCTCATAGATTATGGTTTTAGATTGCCCAGCGCTAAAGATAATCGGCCACTGCAATATGAAGAGTTTGCAGAGCGTACCCCACAAAATATTTATGTGTCCGCCACACCAAATGAGTTTGAAACTTCGCTTTCTGGTGGAGTGGTAGAACAGCTAGTGCGACCTACTGGATTAATAGACCCAGAAATTGAATTAAGACGCAGCAAAGGCCAAATAGAAGATTTAATAATAGGAATTATGAAACGCAAGGCCAAAAGTCAGCGAGTGCTAGTGACAACTCTGACCAAAAAAATGGCCGAGGCCCTGACAGAATATTTAAACGATGAAAAAAAGATGACAAATTTAATTGCAAATAGTAGTGACGCTGCACTGCAACGTCAGAGAGAAGCCGAAGCCAATGGTGAAAACAAGCTTATCCGCACCAACGAACAACTAAATCCTGTAGAACTCGAAATTGGACCAATACCCCAAGAATTTTATACTACTGCCCAACCCTCTCCATTCAGTGGAGAGGGACTCGAGTCTGAGTCGACGCGAAAGCGGAGCGAGGACGCGAGAGGTGAGGCATTACCCAAAGTCGCCTACCTACACTCCGACATAGAAACCCTAGAGCGCTCTGACATCTTGGCAGATTTGCGCAAAGGCAAATATGACGTATTAGTAGGAATTAATCTGCTACGAGAAGGTCTAGATTTACCCGAAGTCACACTAGTTGCTATTTTAGATGCCGACAAAGAAGGCTTTTTACGCAGTAGCACCGCGCTTATTCAAACCATGGGGCGCGCTGCCAGGCACCAAGACGGACAAGTAATTTTATATGCTGATAAGTTCACCAAGTCTATGAAGGCGGCAATAACCGAAACAGACAGAAGAAGAAATATCCAGCTGGAATTTAATAAAAAACATAAAATTACGCCTATCTCTATTGATAAGCCCATTCGCGAACGCATGCTGGAAAAAAAAGACGAGCCAGGTACAGACGCGATTCATCGCGTCTCTGGCGAGGCTGCGGCACTCTACGTGCAACTCAGCAAAGCCCAACGTGTAGATCTAAACCAACTCAACCCTGAAGCCATGACCCCCGATGAGCGTAAAAAAATGATAGAAAAATTAAATCGCCGTATGAAAGCCGCAGCTAATGAGATGGATTTTGAGCTAGCAGTCATAATTCGCGACAAAATCTCGACCCTCCAAATATAACCCCAAACAAGGTAGAATAAACATTCGTTTAATCCCTCTCCAGAATTGGAGAGCCTGTCCGCCTTTGGAGGAGAAATCTGGTTTATTACAAACAAGTTATTTATGACAAATTCAATAAAAATCAAAGGCGCTCGTCAACACAATCTCAAAGATTTAAATCTCGAGATTCCCAAGAATAAACTAGTGGTTTTTACTGGTATCTCTGGCAGTGGCAAGAGCTCATTGGCATTTGATACTTTGTATGCTGAGGGTCAGCGCAGATACGTAGAAAGCCTTAGCTCTTACGCCAGGCAATTTCTTGGTGTCATGAATAAACCTGATGTAGATCACATCGAAGGTTTATCACCAGCTATATCCATAGATCAAAAAACTACTTCTCATAATCCTAGATCTACTGTCGGTACTATTACCGAGATCTATGACTACTTAAGATTATTATTTGCTAGAGTTGGTCATCCACATTGTCCCGATTGCGGTAGGGAAGTCAGCACTCAAAGTGTGGATCAAATAGTTAATCATGTATTAGAAGATCTAGATAAGCGAGCTAACAGTCAAGTTACCAGGTTCATGATTCTCTCACCCATAGTGCGAGATAGAAAAGGTGAATTTCAGCAACTTTTTGAAAACCTGCAAAAAAAGGGCTACCAGCGACTGCGAATAGATAATAAATTTTATGATGTTGATTCTAATATCTCACTTATAAAAACTAATAAACATACCATTAGTGTGGTACTTGATAGGCTAGTGACTTCCAAAAAACAACTAAGAAATGCTAGTGAACGAAAAACTTTGCGCAGCAGACTAGTTCAATCTATTGAAGAGTCCTTAAAATTATCTGACGGCTTTGTAACAGTTTCTTATATTCAAGATGATTCACTTAACTTTCCAGATAATCCCACAAATTACGAGGATAGATTATTTAGCGAAAAATTAGCTTGTAGTTATTGTGGCATTTCTATCAGTGAATTGGAACCAAGATTATTTTCTTTTAACTCACCACACGGAGCTTGTCCTAGCTGCAATGGTTTAGGATCCATTTTAAAAATCGATAAAGAAAAAATTATTGCTCCGGCACTCACTCTTAGTGAGGGCGCCATTGTGCCTTTTGCACGAGTTATGGGCAATGATAGCTGGTGGTCACGACTAGTGAGAGAAGTTATAGATGACTCCGGCTTTGATTTCAGAAAAACTGCTTTTTTTGACATGAATTCAGAAACTCAAAATATATTACTTTACGGCTCTGATAAAGTTTATGAAGTGCGTGGCACTAATAGATATGGCAAAGAAACTGTAATTCATCAAAAGTTTGAGGGTTTTATCAAAAATTTAGAACGCCGCTATGCTGAGACGGATAGCGAATATATGCGCAAAGAGATTGGACAGTATATGATGAGGCAAAAATGTGAATCTTGCGACGGCACACGACTAAAAGATGAAGCTTTAGCCGTGCATATTAATAACACTAATATTGCAAAAATTACTAGTTTGACTATTAATAGAAGTTTGAAGTGGGTAGAGGAAATAGTTAATAAAAATATCTTAAGTGAAAAAGAAAAGATTATTAGCAAACCTATTCTTAAAGAAATTACCTCACGACTAAGCTTTTTAAATGCAGTGGGTTTAAATTATTTAAGTTTGAATCGTGAAGCCAGCACCTTAGCCGGTGGCGAAGCTCAACGTATTAGATTGGCCTCACAAATTGGCACTGGCCTCACTGGTGTACTTTATATTCTGGATGAACCAACCATTGGCCTCCACCAAAGAGACAACGATAGACTCATAAGCACCCTTAAACAGCTAAGAGACAAAGGCAACACTGTAATAGTAGTAGAGCACGATAGAGATCTGATGCTTTCTAGCGATCATATAGTAGACTTTGGACCACTGGCAGGGGAAAAAGGTGGCGAATTAGTTGCCGAAGGGAGTCCAGAAAAAATCATGGCATCACGCAGATCTTTAACTGGTAAATATTTGAAGCGCAAGCTAGACGTAGAGACACGCCATGGCGTGTCTAATGGCAAACGCCAAATAATCGATCCCGATGCCATGCCAGAAAGAAATGCTAGTGGCAGTAAGATAAGAATAGAGGGCGCCACTCAACACAATCTTAAATCTATCGATGTAGACTTCCCACTAAAAACCCTCACTTGTATTACTGGTATTTCTGGTAGCGGTAAATCAACCTTACTGCATGACACTCTCTATCATCATTTGGCTAAATCTTTAGGCAAAAAAATTAGCAAATCTCCGGGAAAAATAACCAAGCTTATGGTCCCAGATGAGGTTAAGAAAGTTAATTTAATTGACCAAAGTCCTATTGGCAAAACTCCTAGATCCAATCCAGCAACTTATACCAAAATTTTTGATTATATTCGCAAAGTTTTTGCTAACACAAGAGATGCGCAGATGAGGGGCTTCAAAATTGGCAGATTTAGTTTTAATGTCAAAGGTGGTCGCTGTGAAACCTGTCAGGGTGATGGGCAGTTAAAAATCGAAATGCAATTCTTGCCTGATGTTTATGTCACCTGTGATGTTTGTGAAGGCAAGCGCTACAATGCTGAGACTTTGGAAGTGCGTTACAAAACTAAAACTATTAGTGACGTATTACAAATGAGTGTAGACGAAGCCCTAAAGTTTTTTGCCAATCACAGTACGCTAAGAAAAAAATTACAAACTCTACAAGACGTGGGCCTAGGCTATATTCGCTTGGGTCAACCAGCACCCACACTCAGTGGAGGGGAAGCTCAGCGTGTAAAACTGGCTAAAGAACTTTCTACTCGTTACCACGAGCATGCTGTTTATTTACTGGATGAACCTACTACCGGTCTTCATTTTCATGATGTGCAAAAACTCTTAGACGTCTTGCATCAATTGGTAGCCCAAAATAACACCGTCATAGTCATCGAACACAATTTAGATGTAATTAAAAATGCCGATTGGCTGATAGACTTGGGACCTGAGGGTGGTGAATATGGCGGAGAACTACTGGCTGAAGCTAAACCCACCCAAGTTATCAAAAATCCAAATTCTTTTACCGGACAATATTTGAAAGAAGAATTTCAAAAAATGCAAAGCAAGAAAAACTAAAAAGAATCTGCTTTTGGTTTCCAGTTTATAAAGGCCATGAAACCAGCAATCCCGATCACCCCAACAATTGCAACTAAGATAAAAATTCCCAACCAGTTGCTTGATTTTTCTTCTTCAAAAACTTGAGACTCAGGTTTTAAGGCGGGTCTAATGGTGGGTGATGGTGAAGGTCTCAAACTAGGTGATGGCCTAGGAGTAACCGAAGCTCTGGGCGAAGGACTGGGGCTTGTCTTGAGCGCAGTAGCAGCACTGGCGTTTTTGCCATATTCTTGACCATCAATAATAAGCTTGGTGGCTGCAATAGAAGTAGGTTTGGGAGTAGAAGAATCTGCACTAGTTCCACCCTTGCCATCATAAGTAGTTGGGCTAAGTGTGGGTCTAGGTGTTGGCGAAGCACAGGCTTCTGATAGCAA
The DNA here is from genome assembly GCA_039714855.1 of Patescibacteria group bacterium. Lineage (GTDB taxonomy): Bacteria > Patescibacteriota > Microgenomatia > UBA1400 > PJMF01 > JBDLIL01. The sequence continues at coordinate 13,640 of JBDLIL010000003.1, read as the reverse complement.
ATTCAAGGGATTCCGACAACGATTGTAATAACAATTTAGCTCACTATTGCACTCACTACTGTCTGCGCAATATTCATCACAATCTCGATTGATCCCATCATCTGAAGTTAAAACACAGTTGACATCTTCTTTATCTTCATCACTCCGACATCGCCCCTTATAGCAAATAAATTCGCTTTTACACTCAGTGTCAGTGGCGCAATTCTGGTTGCAATTCTTTTTATTGTTATCACTGCCACCAACTTGAAGATGAGAAACTGTAAAAGAACGATCTGCTGATGCCTCTAAGCTTAAATTTGGATAAAGAAAACTAGTGATCATCGAGCTAGCAACATCCAAATGAACTGAATAATTACCAGCACTCAAGTCTGAAATGCTCAGGTCAGCAAGCTTGACATCCTGATTAACAGTAGAAAAAAGAGAAGAACCAGCAATGTCAGAAAAATAAATTAGGGTGAAAGCAGTAGCCCCGTTTTCTGGTTCAAGTTTAGAAATTACTGAGTTCAAACCGCTTGGGTTGTGGGGAATTATAGTAACCTTATCAGCAGCAATATTGTAAAGTTTACCTTTTATTTGTATTGCAGAAAAACTATATTGCTGAGAATTGATAAGAATAGGAATATTGAAATCTTGATTTTCACTCTGATTCGAAACATCACCCCATTTTATCTGCGCCAACTGTGAACTTGCTTTTGAAGTAATATCTTGCCTATTTTGCAGCTGCCGCAGTTGAAGGTAAAGTAAACCCAAGGTGATCAAAAACAAAACTGACAAAGCAAAAACCATTAGTCCAATCTTGAATCGATGGTGAGGATATTTTTTTTTACTCACTGTAGTAGGCACGAAAATCCTTTAAGAAAAGATCGTAGTCAAGTAAATCCACCTGACAATCTTGATTTATGTCTGCCTGGTAAGCTGTATCACAATCATTGCCACTAGCCTCGTTTGAATTAGCCTTAGAACATTTTTTTAGGGTGGGGTACCTACCCTTATTAGTATTACATTTTTCGTAAATGGCTTTTGTTTTTGTACAAACTTCTTTTTTGTCATTGTAAGTATAACAAGCAACTTTTTTAGGAGTTTTGCCAATTACAGTGATAGTGTCAGTATTGCTACACCCCTTACTATTAGAACAAGTAAATGCCCATGCACCAGGCTTATCAATTTGCCAACCCCTGACTTCCGTAGAAGTTTTAAAGGCCGATGAAGGAATGCTGGTTTGTTTTCCTCCCAATTTGACGGTAAACTTACCAGCACTCAAAAGGGCTGAACCATTCCTTGCAAAGCAGTTAACATCAAATTTGTCACCAACTTCAACATTTTTAAACTTAACACCATCTTTCCATCCAGGCTCATCTTTACCGGTGTATTTACGAAATTCTACATTCACTGGATTTTCGCTACATCCAGATGCCTGTTGACGAATATCTTGTGAAGCAGAGCCAAGAAATAAAGCAACCAATAATCCCACAAGAAGTAAAGCGATAGGAATCATCGAAATGACAATTAATTTTTTATTTTCTTTGCTGATTCTACTTTTTTTCATCAATACCTTATTTATACTACAAAAAATACTCAGCGTCATCTTACAGGCAAGGCTTGATCTGAAAGCTCTTACTGATAAACTATGTTAGTGAAAAAAATTTTTCTAATCATCAGTTTTTTGCTTTTTCCACTCTTTTCCCAAAAGGTTTTCGCCCAAGCAGATAATTCCCAGGATTATTTTGATATTTCTTTGGATGCTAGTTACGTCGTTCAAGAAAATGGGATTACTAAAGTTTCTCAAGAATTCACCATTATCAATAAAAGTCCGCAATACTTGATAGAAGAGTACGCCGTCATAGTTGGTTCTAATAAAATTGATAATGTCGTTGTTACTCAACAAAGTAAAAAACTAGATACCAATGTAGTCAACACCACAAATCAAACCAGTATTAGCATTAAATTTCCTGATAAAAACGTCGGTCAAGGTAAAAAAAGAGTCTTTACCCTTAATTACAACTCACCCGACATTGCCATAGTCAGTGGAAACGCTTTAGAAGTTTCCATACCCAGATTAGCTAAAAAAAATCTATTTGATAACTATCAAGTAAGTATAGAAACTCCGCTTAAATATGGTGGACCAAGTAAATCTACTCCAGCAAACTCTGACTGGATCGCTAAAAACACCCATGTTTTGACAAAATTTGATAATTTAACGGACGAAAGTATTTTAGTCTTTTACGGTCGTGAACAATATTATGATCTAAGCCTCAGATATAACCTGGAAAATACTACTGAGGCTACTGGCATTATTCAAATAGCCCTTCCTCCAGATACCTTATATCAAAAAATGAATTATGTAGATTTAAATCCTACACCTTTAAAAATTGAAAAAGATTCTGATGGCAACTGGATTGCTTCTTACCAATTGCAGGCACAAGAAAAGTTAATTGTCCACCTAACTTTACAAACCCTAGTGAGCCTGGATGCCATAGGCGATTATCCCAATGTAGTTCCAAATTCCAATTATACTAGAGAGCAAAAATATTGGCCAAATAATAAAAACATTATAAATCTAGCTCAAAAACAAAATAGTGCTAGAGATATTTATAAGTATGTCGTTGATACTCTGAGCTATAATTATCAAAAGATTGGCAACAAAAATATTCGCTTGGGTGCTCAGGGTACTATCCAAAATCCTGAAAATAGCAGTTGTCAAGAATTTACCGACCTCTTTGTAAGCTTAGCTAGAGCAAAAAATATACCTTCTAGAAGATTGACGGGCTACGCCTTTACTCAAAATAATGTTCTTAGACCTTTAAGTCTAGTTCAAGATGTGTTGCATACTTGGCCTGAATATTATGATTATGAAAAAGACACTTGGATACAAGTCGATCCCACTTGGGAAAACACTACCGGAGGCATAAACTACTTTGATCAATTCGATCTTAATCATATAGTTTTTGCCATCAATGGCGATTCTAGCGAAACACCATACCCTGCTGGATCGTATAAATTCGAGGAACAAAATAGTAAAGATGTAAAGGTTCAGTTTGCTGATAATTTCTCCACAGCCAATTTCGATGTTAAATTGTCATTAGATCAATATTATTTTTATCAAATTCCTTGGATCGGTCGCTACTCGTTAAAAATTCAAAATCTCACTGGTCAAGCTTGGTATCAAATTCCATTAGGGGTAAATTCGGATGATAGCAATCTACAAATTCACAGTAACATAGAAAAAATAGACGCTCTTTTGCCTTTTCAACAAATCACTGTGCCAATTTCTGCTCAAAGCAAAAACTGGTCGCTTCCTACAGAAAAAGCGCTTACAATACGGTTAAATAATACCTATTACCATTATGACATCAAGGCAGGCAGCCAACTCAGCAACTACTTCTCCAATCCTGTCGCCCTCACTTTATTGGGCAGCAGCATTATCGTCATTACCCTCACTGCCGGGAGTTTATTGGTTCTCAGACGAAAACGATAATATTCTCTACGTTGGCAAAGCAAAATCAATAAAAAAAAGAGTTGCTTCTTATAAACAGCTCAAAAGATTGCCAAGAGAAAAAAAGCGCTTAGTAAAAATTGCAACACAAATAAAGTACTCTGTTTTAGCCAGCGAAATAGAGGCACTACTAATAGAAGCCGAACTAATTAGAACTCATCAGCCAGACTTTAACATTTTGCTAAAAGATGATAAATCTCCTATATATATTTTTATTAATAAATCTAAATTTCCCAAAGTGAGTGTTTTGAGAAAAAAAGAGTTAAATAACTTGGATTACAAAGGAGCAATAATAGGGCCTTTTCAAAGTACTTACAAACTTAAAGAGGTTTTAAAAATCGCCAGAAAAATATTTAAGTTTTGTGATAAGCCAGAATCAAACAAAGCTTGCTTTTATTATCATATCAATCAATGCTCTGGCGCATGCATAGGAAAAATCTCCAGTGAAGATTATAAAAATAATATTAAACAACTAATTTTATTTCTCAAAGGCAAAAGCAAAAACGTTATTAAAAATATTAAGCAAAATATCGCTCTAGAATCTGAAAAACAAAATTTTGAAAAAGCGGCAATATTGCGAGATAAATTAAATTTAATCAAAGAAGTTACAAATCCCAAATTTAGATTAAAACCAGATATCACTTTGCCACAACTTAAACCAATGTTTGAACAAGAAGCTTTAATACAACTAAACAGACTGTTACGTGTCCACTACCCATTGCCCGCAGCCCACAAGTTAACCCGCATTGAAGGCTATGACGTCAGCAACACTCAAGGTAAATTAGCTAGTGTGTCTATGGTTGTTTTTGAAAATGGTCAGGCAAACAAAAGTGAGTATAAATTGTTTAACATAAAAACTCTGAATACTCCCAATGATTATCAGATGTTAAAAGAAGTCATATTGCGCAGGCAAAATCATCCCGAGTGGAAAACACCAGATTTAATCATAATTGACGGAGGAAAGGGGCAATTGCGTGCAGCTGTATCTGCCTGGCAATGGTCGGGAATAGTCATCAGCATTGCCAAAAACCCAGACAGGATAATAATTCCATTAAAAACTAAAGATGGAAAAATAAAATACAAAACAACAAAACTACCCAATAATCACCCAGCTCTGCAATTAGTACAACGCGTGCGAGACGAATCTCATAGATTTTCTAAATATCAGCACAAGAGGCGCAGACTAAAAAACTTGTTTGATTAGCGCAAAAAAGCTATTATTAATTAGTATATAGTTAATAAATCATCATGAACCTACTTAAACCCATCATCAAATCTGCTGTTACTATTTTTATCCTAGCTTGGGCCTTGCCTACAGTCTCATATCAAGATTGGGCTACATTATTAATTGCAGCTGTAGTATTAACACTTTTGCAAAAAATAGTTCGCCCCATCTTAAATATCCTTTTTTTGCCCATCAATATGGTCACCCTGGGCTTATTTTCATTAGTAATAAATGTAAGTTTGCTCTGGCTGGCAACTTATCTTGTCCCAGGATTCAGCATCGAAGCTAGCAATATAGCAGGAATTGAACTCAATCAATTCTTTACCCTAGTATTAATTTCATTCTTACTTGGTTTTCTTCAATCTTTTGTAGGTTTTGTGCTTTAGAATAAGCTATAATAGCCTCATGCTTAAAAAGTTATCCTTTACCATAGTATTGTTTTTCATTCTTAATCTTACATTTTTCACTTCAGCTTTCGCTCAAGAAAACAACCCCTTACTTACAGCTGAAATTAATCCCATAAATGAAGAGATCGAAGCCACAGAGTCCGCAGAGGCTACAGAAAGCACTTCGCTGGCATCACCTTCTGCAGAAGTCCAAGAAAAAATCAAAGAAAAACAAGATAAAGATATTACCGAAACTGGAGGACAACAAAAAAGCAAATTAGCCAAGCATCTCGATGATAATCCACCCGGACCACTGAGTTGGAATAACTTTTTACAACACGCCATTAGAGAAACCATTGCTCAAGGAATACCTGCCAACGTCTTGGTTTTGGTATTACTCTTTCCTCTAGTGGCTTCCTTCATTGCTTCATCCAGGCATATTATTGGTTTGCGAGGATTTGGCATTTACATACCTGCCGTCTTATCTGTGGCTTTAGTTTCTACTGGGGTAGTAGCAGGATTAATTATGTTCGCTGCGATAGTTGTTACTGCTCTTATAGCCAAGAGGATTTTAAGCCGCTTTAGATTGCCATATTTGCCCAGAACTGCTCTCACTCTTTGGGGTGTATCGCTAGGTATTTTAGGGCTTTTTATAGTAGCCCCAATACTCAATATTACCAGCCTAATGATAGTAAACATTTTCCCTATTTTAATCTTGGTGTTATTAGGTCAAAACTTTTTAGACGCTCAAGTCAGCACCAAACAAAGCGATGCACTCGCCCTAACAATTGAAACTCTGGTCTTAGCTTTTATTTCTAGCATCCTCTTACAATGGGAATTTTTACAAAAGCTCGCCCTTCTAGAACCAGAACTACTGCTGATTTCTACTGCAATTCTAAATTTCGTTGTTGGAAGATTTACTGGGCTACGCTTGGCTGAGTGGCTGCGTTTTAGGCCTATAATTGAAGAATAAATAATCAAATTTTTGAACCGCATTATGCCAAGCAAACCGTCGCATATCCTAGGGATGAATGCTCGTTATTTCTTTACGAAGCTCAATTCTTCTAAATCAAGAAAGTTTGGTTTTTCCAAATTGAAAACCAAAATACTTTTGCAGGAAAATAAAATAGCTACCGCAAAACTTTATCATGTTTTAGAATCAATGGAACAACTAGAGCAATTGCAATGGGAAACTATTCCCACACCTTTTGTGATCAAACCAGTCAGCGGTAGTGCTGGTAAAGGTATTTTAGTAATTCTTGAAAAGAAAGAAAATAAATCTATTTGGCTTACAAATGGCAAAGAAAGACTAAATTCAAATGATCTTGAGCTTCATATCCGCAATATACTAGATGGTGAATTTAGTACTTGGGGATCCCAATTTCATGCATTAATTGAGGAAATGATACCACCTCATCCAAAATTAGCGAAATTATCATATCAAGGTACTCCAGATGTAAGAGTGATTGTTTTTAATTCCGTACCTGTGATGGCTATGCTGCGCATACCTACAAAAGAATCCAATGGTAAAGCTAATTTAGATAAAGGAGCTCTAGGCATAGGTGTAGATATCGCTACTGGAATAACCACATATGGGATCAAGGGTAAAGGTGAAAGCATCACACACTTTCCAAAGGGCAAGAAAAAAATAAATGGGGTCAGTATCCCATTTTGGAGCGAGACACTAGAATTGGCTGTAGCTGCGGCTAATGTAGCCGAATACCAGTTTATGGGAGCAGATCTTTTTATTCACGAAACAAAAGGTCCCATGGTAGTAGAATTAAATGGGTTCCCTGGACTTTCAATTCAACTTGCCAATAAAGAGGGATTGAAAAAAAGATTAGAAAGAGTAGAAGGCTTGGAAGTTCACAATGCAAAACATGGAGTAAAAATAGCTCAAGCACTTTTTGCTGAAGAATTTGCAGATAAAATAAAAGCTGAAGAGGGACTAAAAATTATTTCTATTGATCCACAAATTTTGGTCTATGATGATCATGGAAAATCTCATAAAACTCCTGCTCTGGTGAGTACTAGCAGGTATCGCTCAGCTATATCTCAAACTTTAGCAGAAAAACTAGGGCTAGTAGATCTAGAAGATTTGCTTTGGCGCCAACAAGAAGAAATAGAAGGAAAAGTTCCAGTTATTGAGGTAAAAATTCGTCTCAAGGGTAAGCAAATGAAAACTGCCATGATAGTGAGCAAAAGGCTCAATAGATCTAAACATGATGTAGAATTAGGGCGCAAAGACACTGAAGGATTTTTAATTGGTGAAAAAGAAAACTAATAATGACATTTTTGCAAAAAATTACTCCCACAAATTTGCTAGAAGAAAAAGAGAAGTTTCTTGCCGATAACTCCTATAATCCACAATTTATATATTCAGAAGAAGTTACTAATGAAAAACTCTACAAATTTGGCAAAACTCAAAAAAAATATTTAGAGCTGGCGCAAGAAATTTTAAATAAAGCTTATTTTGGCAGAAATGAGCAAGACCTTCTCATGCTGGAGGGGCCACTCCTTACTCATGAGAGTGTGAATAAAAAAATTAATAGTTTTTTGGAAATGCATCATTTGGAAAAGAGATATGAAATAACTTGGTCGTCATCTTTTGTATCCAGAGCTTCTATTACCACTGATGTTATCAAATTAAGAAATAATGCAAAATTCAGAAAAGATGATTTGATTGGCTTGCTTTATCATGAAATTGGTACGCACGCTATCAGAAGAATTAACTATGAAAAACAAATATGGTATAGAAAAAAGAAAAAACATGGTTTTATAAATTATCTAAAAACAGAAGAAGGCTTGGCATCACTACACTCACTTTTACCCAAAAGCTATAAGTCTGCTTACAAATCAGCTATTAGATATGCGGCGGTTGATTTTGCACAAAATCATTCGTTTTCGGAAACCTGGCAGTTTTTGGGCAAATATATACAAGATCAAGAAACTAGGTGGATGGTCACCTTAAGACAAAAGAGGGGTATTTTTGATACTAGTAAAGCAGGTGGATATAGTAAAGATTTGGTTTATTTTGAGGGTCTAGTAAATGTATTCAAATACTTAGAAAAAAACAATTTTGATATCACAAATTTATATTTTGGCAAAATGGCGCTGGAAGATGTAGGCAAAGCTGTCGAATTAAATCCCAATTTTAAGCCACTGCTACCAAGCTTTTTTACTTTGGATAGAGAAAAATATGCTAGTGAAATGAGGAAAGTTGGAAAAGAGAACAATTTTTGAGCACCATGTCTAATCAAAAACTAACCATGACCGCCAGCTTGATGCTAAAGGCAGCAAAAAAAAGAGGCATAGAATGTGAAATTCTTGATGAGGATACAATCAAGATGACGAGGGGAAATAAATGGTGGTACACCAGGGGATCAAAGTCATCCTTTCAATCATCGGTCGGCGACAGCATTGCTCTGAGAAAAGATCTAAGCAAAATAGTTTTTAACCATTTTCATATTCCCACTGCACGTCATATCGTAATAAAAAATAAAAGTGATGTCTTTTTGTTGCGCAAATTAATATTTCCCTTGGTAATGAAGCCATTTAATGGAAGTGAAGGAGCAGGGGTAATTATAGGTATAAAAAATCTAGACCAAGCTAAAAATTGCCTGTCAAAAATTCAAATAGACAGCTCAAACTATGTTCTCTTTGAAGAAACTTTAATAGGCAATGAATATAGAATATTATGTATCGATCACAAATTTGTTGCTGCTAATCATAGAAAAGCTGCGCATGTGACTGGAAACGGTGAAAAAACTATCAAAGAATTAATTATAGAAAAAAATCTTCATCCATGGAGAGGTGAAAAACAAACAAAACCTCTATCGAAAATTCTAATTGACGAATTGGTAATTGATTATCTGAAAGAACAAAACCTAACAATTAACTCAATCCCTAAAAAAAACCAAGAAGTATCACTAAGAAAAACAGCTAACATTTCCACTGGAGGAGAATCCTGGAACGTAACTGACCAAGCGTGTAAAGAAAATATTGAATTATTCGAAAAAATTTCTTCAATTTGTGATCTTGATACGGTCGGTATTGACGTTATGTGCAATTCGCTGGAAATTCCCATTGCGCAACAAAAGTCAGGTGGAATAATTGAAGTCAATGCAGCCCCATATTTAAGAATGCATCACTATCCATTAAAAGGTAAACCTATAGATACTGCATCAATTATTTTGGATATGATAGAAATAAAATATGAAGTTGCTAATTATCGCAGACAATAGAGTAAATATTTACCCTTTGAAAAAGATTGTTTCTGAGGGAAAAAAGGTCTTTTCCGAAATAATCTTAGCTAATACAAAGGAGCTTTTTTGCCATTTTCAAAAGGGACAAACTCACATATACGTTAATAATATTGATATTAGATCTTTCGATCGCATCATCATCAAAAGTTCATTCGAAAAAACTTCCGATTTTATTAGAGAATTCAATAAATCATTATTTCAAGTAATAGACAAAGAAAAAGTACTTAACGGCAAATACTACTCAAAATATTTTTATGCCTCAAAAACTACTCAGATGTCCTTACTAGCAAAACTAAATTTACCTATTCCCGAAACCTATTTTGGCAACTTTGAAAACAAAATTTCTTTACCCACTGTCCTAAAAAATTCAACAGAAAACAATGGTAAGGCCGTGTCTAAGGTTAATTATATAAGAAATTTAATCAAGATAAAAAATCGTTACGGAAAAGCTAAAACTATTGCTCAATCACTAATTAAAAGCAATTGTGATTACCGAGCTATTGTTCTCAACAACCAAGTTTTGGGATCCATGAAAAAAACCAAACCAAAAGGAAAGTTCACTAGCAACATTCATCAGGGAGGAAAGTATAGTCAAATTGAAGCTAAGTATAAAAAACCATTAAGCAAGATAGCGCTATCGGTATGTAAAAAACTTGAGATAGAACTTGCCGGTATAGATATTATTTTTGATAAAAACGACAACCCATATATTTTAGAAATTAACGACTGCCCGGGGTTTGAGGGCTTTGATAAGGTCAATCCTTCTGTTAACGTAGCTAAAAAAATAATAGACTATATTTATAGTAAGTAATTTGTTCACCCACCATGACAAAACTTCTCCTCTTTGACTTTTTTAATGTAATTTTTTTAAGTCAACCCAGCAAAGGGATTGTCAATCAAGAATTGTTGAAAAAAATTGATGAGCTAAGAAATAAATACAAAACGGGAATTCTCTCAAATTCTAGCTTCATGCTAAGAACACCATTTATTAAATCAATTTTAGAAAAAAATTTTGATTATATTTTTTCGGCTCAAGATTTAAATTTAAGCAAAACTGATCCTCAAACTTATAAAGTAATTGCTGAAAAAACTAAGATAAAGGCTAGTGAAATTATTTTTGTAGATGATCAGATAAAAAATATAAACGCGGCTTTAGCTGCCGGCTGCAAAACTATTTTGTTTGAAAATAATCAGCAGATTTTTAGCGATATTTCTAAATTAATTTAAATCTCAAATTAATTGCTTTTTTCATCCTATGGATCCCGGCCTTCGCCGGGATGACAACCTGGTTGTATAATTACCCCATGAAAAATAAAAAAGTAGCCTTAGGCCTCAGTGGCGGAGTAGATTCCGCTGTCTGTGCTCATCTGCTCAAAGAGCAAGGTTACGATATTACCACTATATATATAGAGTGCTGGAATGAGCCCGGCTGCAGGGCCGAGCAAGATAAAAAAGATGCTCTTAAAATTGCTTTAAAACTTAATATCCCTTTTAAAACTTTAGATTTCAAAAAAGCGTATAAAGAAAAAATCATAGAATATTTTTTCTCTGAATATAAACAAGGCAAGACTCCAAACCCTGATGTTTTGTGTAATAAAGAAATAAAATTCGGGCTTTTTTATGACTGGGCCCTAGAAAATGGTTTTGATTTTATTGCTACTGGACACTACGCAGCTATCGCTGCAAATAACAAATTACAAGCACCAAACAACAAACAATTACTAACTCCTAAAGACAAACATAAAGATCAGACTTACTTTTTGCATCAAATTACAAAAGAGCAATTAAAACATACGCTATTTCCACTGCAAAATTTAAGCAAAGAAGAAGTTAGAAACAAAGCCATAGAATTAAAATTGCATATAGCAGACAAAAAAGATTCTGTGGGTATTTGCTTTATAGGTGATGTAGATGTACAAAAAATGCTACGTGAAAAATTTGGTAAGAAACCTGGAGATGTAGTTGATATCAATAATAATATTATTGGCAAGCACAAGGGACTTTGGTTTTATACTATTGGCCAACGCAGTGGTTTTACAATAGAGCAAAAAAATTCTAATATTCCACCTTTTTACGTAATTGCAAAAGATATTAAAAAGAATCAGCTAGTAGTTGGCTTTGGCACTGAAACGCTCAAATCAGAATTTCAAGTTACAAACTTGCACTTTTCTTCAGATCACCATGCTCTTTTCTTTGCTGCACCGCGACTGCAGAAAAGAGATGGCGATACTTCAGTGCACATAAAACAAAAACTTTTTGTGAGAATAAGGCACACTGGAAAATTATTACCCTGCAAAGTAAGGAAAATATCGGCCAAAGGCCGACCAGCCTCTGGCTGGGAAGTAAAATTAGAAGAAGCTCAGCGCGGCATCGCCGCTGGTCAGTTTGCTGTTTTTTATACACCCAACAAATATCTAGTATCTGATGTCCAATATCCAACTTATATTTGCTTAGGCGGGGGAGTGATTAGTTAATTTTAACTAATCTGCTAGAATTATCTAGATGTTTGAAGATGATCACTGGCGTAACCACGAAGACGAAAGGTTTTATTCATGCTCCCGGATTTGGAGATAGAGTTTTTGGCAGAGACCAAAGGTTCAAACAGCTAGAAAAAATGACAGATATGTATCAAAAAATCAGTGCTATACTCAGCGTCAACACATGCGATTTAGACTAATCACTTCAATCATAATTTTTATCATCTTAAAAAGTATTTGGCCTAACTTCTACTTACCCCTTGTTGCATCTACATCCTTTTTTTTCTTTCATATACTCATGCACATAACAACAGTTTTTATCCGTTCAAGAGTTTATGGGATTACTACTCATAAACCATATTCGTTTTGGACAGACAGTAGTCTTGCCATGATTCTCTACAAAATTTTTCTGTGGTTTTTGTTTGGAGAATTAATGGAGATATATTTCACTCCTATTTTCTCCTACACCTCAAGAACACAAGTACACCAAAAAACCTATGAATTCATAAAACAATTCGACCCTTTTGGAATAGCTAAAGCACTACCATTTCTGACTCCTTTGGTTTTTTATGCCCTAATGACAATTATCCTTTTGAACATTTCACATCTAACGTCTTCATGGGTTAAAAATTTGCCGTGGAAGTGTGAGGGGGGGCCTTATTGGACACTACGCCTGTTTGTTTTTTCAGCGACACTGTTTCTTCTGGTAGGACTAATCCTCCTCCTATTGCCTTAGCAACAGCAGTAAAAACTTAGACTTTATAAAAGCTATAATCACTATCAATTACTTATTTGTCTAGGTGGAGAAATGATCGTATGAGAGTTTTCCTCCTCGACTCTAGAAATATTTTTGTTAGAATGGATACTCCTCTAAACTAAGTTCTAGTAAATAAATATTAGAAAACTGGTTTAAGACATATTTTCTGTTTGCCCTTTAACCCTCCTTCGTCCACGCTCTTAGCGGGACTTCGAAGGGTTGGCGTCGCAAGGCGCAGGGCACCTTGCTCCTTAACAAGTGAAGATGCATACAGCAAATGCAATGTGATAAGACTCAAACATGGTGGTGGAAACTAATAATTCCACTATTTCAACCATGTATTTGGAAAATTTAGTGTAATTCCGTAACGTCCTTCGAAGCCAAGAATTTATTCGAGGCGAAGGAGGATTAATTTTTTATATAAGCCAACAAATTTACTTAATAATAAATTTTTATTAAGAGTTTGATCCTGGCTCAGGATGAACGCTGGCGGTGTGCCTAAGGCATGCAAGTCGAGCGCCCCGCCTTTGGCGGGGAGCGGCAGACGGGTGAGTAACACGTAGGAATCTACCCAGTAGTGGGGAATAGCCCTTCGAAAGGAGGGGTAATACCGCATAATCCCGCAAGGGCAAAGCATTTATGCGCTATTGGAGGAGCCTGCGCGCTATCAGCTTGTTGGTGGGGTAAAAGCCCACCAAGGCGATGACGGCTAGCCGATGTGAGAGCATGATCGGCCACAAGGTCACTGAGACACGGGGCCTACACCTACGGGTGGCAGCAACCGGGAATTTTGCGCAATGGGCGAAAGCCTGACGCAGCGACACCGCGTGCGGGATGAAGCTCTTCGGAGTGTAAACCGCTGTGGCGAGGGAAGAAATTTTGACGGTACCTCGCTAGAAAGCACCAGCTAACTACGTGCCAGAAGCTTCGGTAATACGTAGGGTGCAAGCGTTATCCGGAATTACTGGGCGTAAAGCGTCCGTCGGCGGTTTGGCAAGTCTTTCGTTTAAGCCTAGGGCTCAACTCTAGAACAGCGA
>JBDLIL010000002.1:0-44406 GCA_039714855.1 Patescibacteria group bacterium | reverse complement strand
GATATCATGTTGGGTTTCCCTCCTCCCAATGTGTATATCCCTGGTATTTGTTTTTTATAAAATGCATCGAAAGCTCTAGCTACATCTGTTTCGTAAAGTATGTCTCGCAATTGCTTGCCTGTTCCAAATAGCGTAATGGGCAGTCCCAAATAGGCTCTAATGGAGAAATTGGCAACCCATCCGTGATCTTCTCCGCCAAACTGGTTTGGTCCATAGATACCTGTTAATCTAAAGCAGGCAATTTTCATATCGTAGGTATCTATATAAGATTGGGCATATATCTCATTACTTCTTTTAGAAGCATGTAGTGGTGTAATCATGCCCTGAAGCAAAGGTTCATTCTCATTAATAGACACAGGTTTTCTGACATACCTAGTTTTCTTTTCTTTTAATTGAGAGTTGATGAGTTTTGGTCCATATGTGTGCACGCTTGAAGATATGGCAACGGGTATATCTAATTTTCTGGCTACCTCTAGTACGTTGAAAGTTCCTAGAGTATTGCTGTAGAAATCTAGTTCTGGATCTTCCCAAGATATAGTCATTGCTGGCTGGGCGGCTGTGTGACATATATAATCACATCCTTTGGCAGCTCTTAGTAAATCTTTTTTATTTGTAATATCCTTGATTAGTATTTTTGCTCCTTTTTCTTTTAAAATTTTTCTATTGTAATTTCTAGCACTTTTCTTCATGTATTTGTTTCTAGAAAACTCATGTTTGGCCAGATTGTCATACGCAACAACTTGAGCACCTTTTTTTATATAGTAAAGGCATATATTTGTACCTAAAAAACCACATCCTCCTGTGACTAAAACCTTCATAATGTCTCCATATTAGCTCATTCTGATACTTTTTTGTAAGTTGCAAAAAACTCAGTTTCATCAAATTTCTCATAAGAATCTACTGTGTGTTTTACTAAGGCATATTCATCTTTGTTTAATTTAATTTTTCCAATGAATAGGGTGCTCGCATTAATTTTTTGGATGATGGCTACTCCCCCACTAGAAAAATGCTTGTCTAAATCACTCAGTGCTTTTTTTCTTATCTTTTGATTGGCTAACTCAATGGGTTGAGGCCAATCTACAGAGAGTGGATTTCGTTGTTTGCTAGTAACCCAGTGTATAGAATTATCTGGCAACAAAACATATGGTTTATTTGTTTTGGAAATTATTTCTTTTAAGTCTTTTAAGTATTGGTATGTTAGCTTATTTGTTTTTATACCAGCTCCTCCTCCCAAAACTCCTCCCAAGTCATATTTCAAAAATTTTGCGGGTTTGTCTCTATAGACTCCATAAGTTCTCATAAATATAAAGTTTTGCAAGCTTAATAAAAACATGATCAAAAAAAGTGATCCTGATAAAACAAGAGCAATGTTTTTTTTCTCTATTTCTTTGTACGCAGATAAGAGAATTGTCATTATCAGGATTCCACTGGCTAATGCGGGGCTGTTATATCCAAGAGATATGGATATAGTAAAAGCTGATAGCAATGATAAAACCTGAAACAAAAACAAGCTTCTACTTTTTTTGATCCACAGCAAACTAGCTATACTGAGTGCCAATAGATAATAAAATAAATAAAATGAATATTTTGTCAAAAAACCTGAAGCATTTCTAAGTGACATAGATATATAAATCAAAAACCCCAAACTTAAGAGGGAGGCAAAGCTTTTTAGAAACATACTTTTACTCTTCAAAGAGAATCCAGCAATTATTCCTAGCAAGACCATGAGAAAACTGTTTGGAACTCTCAAATATGTAAAAAAATTATAATTATTTTTATAAAATAACTGAGCAATCATGGGCTCAATAGCATTATTAATGGCGAGAAAAAACAGATAAAGCAGTCCAGGTATCGCCATAGCTAGTGAATCTAAAAAATTCTTTTTTTTAAAAAATAAAATAAAAGTAAAAATAGGAATTAAAACAAAATTTTGTTTAAGCAGTGGAGAACAACCAATCAGCATATAAGCCATTATTTTAAGACTCGTTCTTTTATCTGCGTGGGTGAGTAGAGCTATGCCTACAGAAGAAAAAAACATGGCATCAATACTTTGCCAAACCATGATGGGGAAGTTGTGTAAATTATAAATAAAGCTAAGTAGGCCAATGCTAAAAAAAAGCATTAAGTTTTTTGTGTTTTTGAAAAAATTAATTTTTAATAATTTATTCGCTATGAAGAGCCAAGAAAGACTAATGAGAGAAAACTCTATCAAAACAAAGTATCTAGAAAGCAAAAGAAGATGTTTTTTATTGAATGATATTATGGGGGCGTGTATATAGTGGCTAAGGGCTGGTCGAACCGAAACAAAATCTCTATGAGGAATTTCTCCATCTAGAATCCTGCGAGATGCTGCCAATGGATATCCATCGTCTGTAGGATTAAAACCCAGGTGAGAAAAAAACAAATGGCCGCTAATGCTTGTAACAAGTACAAATACTAAGCTACAAATAACAACTATTTTATTCTTAATCATGAGTTAAAACCTCCAAATGTTTTTTTGCTATTTGTTTCCAGCTAAATTCTGTGACTATTGTTTTTTGAGATTCTTTTCCCAGCTGAGTAAGCTTTGTTTTTGAGCTACAGAGGTTAATCATGACTCTTGAGAGAGATCTTATAGACCCTCGTTTAAAAGCAAATACCCCCATGCTTTTTGTTAAGTGCTTGCTACTTTGCTGTTTGGAAATTTTGTTGGCTAGTATTACTACTTTGCCGCACGCCATGCATTCTTGAATAGTATTAGACAAGTCACCCGGCCAAACGCCGATATCAGCGGCGTTATAATATTGAGCCAGTTTTTTATGTTTTTGCTGCGGCAGCCAAATTATGTTTTCATAGCAGTTACTTTCTTTCGCCAAATTGACTAATTTTTTCATGTATTTATCAGCACCAGTACCAATGATTAGCAATTTAGATTTACTTTGTTTTTCTAAAAGCTTAGCAAATGCTGGGATAAGGACATGAACATCTTTGTTTTTTGTTATTTTTCCAGCATAAACAAAAAGTATTTCTTTATCAGAGACTTTAAGCTTTTTCCTGATGATTGATCTCGATTTTAAATCTGGGTAAAAAATACTTGTATCTGCTCCGAGATGAATTAGCCTTACTTGTCTTGCTTTTAATCCATATTCTTTTATTAATGTTTTTCTCTCTGATTCTCCTACTGCTGTAAAAACATTTGCAGCCGATTTTATTTTTGGAATTAGCAATTTCTGAAAAAGAAACATATAGCTCTTTTTTAAAAAGCTAGAATGTAAGTCGGTATTAAAGCTTGAAGCATGCGAGTCAAAAGCGAGTAAAAATTTTTGCTTGTTTTTAATGAGTGATATTTGCAGTGCTAGTGGTTGAAACACGCCATCAGCAAATACTAAATCTGGTTTTAGTTTGGCTAAAGTTTCTTCCAAATTGTCCAGCCAAGCAACAAACCCTCCTGGCAACTGAAAACTAGATTTTAATCTTATGCTGTCTATGCCTCTTTCTTTTTTTCTACCGATTTCTCTTTTTCTTTCTCCCAAAATTGATTGCACCGTATTTTCATAATTAGGAAAAGGAAAAAAGTAATTTGAAGTGACTACGGTAACCTTGTGATCCAGCTTTTTCCACTCTTTAGCAAGAAAAAATTCTTGATAGCCAATTTTTGGCTGGAAGTGATTGATAAGAATAACAATACTTTTCATATATTTAACACTTTGTTATTCTCTATCAAAGTGAATACAAGTAAAACTTTATCAAGCTTTTTTAATTGGTTCAATAGCATCTCAACAAAAGATCTGTTTCGAGTTAGGCCAATAAATTTTGATATGCTTGAGAGCTGGTATTTTAATGATACTACTGGAGATTTGCAGCATAAATCAGGAAAATTTTTTACGGTGAAGGGCATGGAGGTGAAAACTAATTTCGCCAATGTTACTAATTGGAATCAGCCAATTATTCATCAGCCAGAAGAAGGCATTTTGGGAATTATTAGCAAATTGGTAAATGGCAAGCGACATTTGCTAATGCAGGCCAAAATGGAGCCTGGAAATATAAACTTAGTTCAGCTCTCGCCTACCGTGCAGGCAACAAAAAGCAACTATACAAAGGTCCATGATGGCAAGTTTCCAAAATACTTGGAATTTTTTTTAAATCCGAAAGAGAATGGAGCAAAAGTTTTATTTGATATTTTACAGCCTGAGCAGGGTGCAAGATTTTATAAAAAGCAAAATAGAAATATCCTTTTGGAAATTGATGGAAATATAAAAGTCGATAGTGATTTTTTCTGGATTTCTTTGGAAAACCTTAAGTCATTAATTCATGAAGATAATTTGATAAACATGGATGCCAGGACAGTCTTATCTTGTATGCATAGCGGAAAAGCACCCGTAGATAAAATTATTCATTGGGTAAATGAGTTAAAGAAAAAATATTGGCTTGAAAGTAAACTAATATCATTAAACAACGTCGAAAAATGGAATAGAAATGAGAGGGAAATTTTTCACAAAGATAAAAAATATTTTTCTGTCATAGCTGTAGAAGTTGAAGCAAAAAATAGAGAGGTTGTCAGGTGGACTCAGCCACTATTTAAAGATGCCGGCATTGGCTTGATAGGATTCATAGAGCACGAAGGTAAATATCTTGTTCAGGCAAAAATAGAAGCTGGAAATAGAAATTTATTTGATTTGGCTCCCACTGTTTCTTTTTCAGATTATAAGAACAGGCTTAAAACAGAAGGAATGTCTCCTCTAATGGAATACTTTTTAAATGCACCGAAGTCTAAGATAGATTTTGACACTCTTTTGTCTGAAGAAGGTGGGAGGTTTTACCATGCACAAAATAGATATATGATAGTAAAAGCAAACCCTGCTTATGTGCCAGCAAATTTTTATTGGATGAGTAAAGATGAACTGTTTACTCTAGTAAAAAAATCGTATTTTAACGTAGAAGCTAGAAGCTTGATTGCAACTCTATGAAAATCTTAGTTTTGGGGAAATCTTCTATATTTAAAAGAAGAATACTTTTTGCCATAAGAAAAATAGATGCCATTACAAAGATTGAGATTGCATCAATTTCCCAAAAAGCAGATTGGGGTAATTATGCTCAGGCTTTGGAAAAAAGTCAGGCAGATATTGTCTATATAAGCCTAATAAATAGCTTACACTACAAATGGGCTAAGAAAGCGCTTGATGCAGGAATGCATGTCATCGTTGATAAACCAGCAACCAGCAATTTAAAACAAGCTAGACAGTTACTCAGTTTAGCCAAGAGAAAAAAATTACTTTTAGCTGAGGCTACTGTTTATGCCTATCACCCACAAATTAAATTTCTAAAAAACTTGGGAAATCCCAATAAGATTAATATCAATTTCTCTTTTCCAAAATTTGAAAATAATAATTACAGATATTCCAAAAAAGCTGGCGGCGGTGCCATTGAAGACTTAGGTCCATATGCCATGAGTGTAGGGAGATTATTCTTTGCTAGCCAGCCAAAAAAAGTTTTGCTGGAAGTTACCGATAACAAAAATGGAGTTCCTGTGGCCTTTAGTTTTTTTGCAAGCTATCCAAAAAATAAGATAGTTATAGGCAATTGTGGTTTTAATTCAGGGTATATAAACAATGCCATATTTATTGCTGAAGATAAGATTGTAAGTGTAGATAGGGTATTCACTACTCCTGCAGATTTAGAAAATAAGATTCTTGTAAATAACAAAATAAAAAAAATAAAAGCCTCAGATTCTTTTGAAGTTTTTTTGAAAGTTGCCACTGATAGCATTGCAAAAAGAAACTGGAGTGCTTTTTATAAAGATTTTATTAATGATGCTATGGCGTTAGAGATGTTGAGGAAAGCCGTATGAAAATATTAATTTTGGGCAGCAGTGGCTTTGTGGGGCAACACTTAACGAGCTTTTTACTCAAGAATACGGATCACGATTTACATCTTTTGCAGCGAAAAAAAGCTAAATCTAATGAGAAGAGAGTCAGATATTTTATTGGGTCATATGAGAACTCAACACTTTTAAAAAGAGCTCTAAAAAAAGTTGATTTAGTTATTCATTTGATAATGAGTACGAGTCCGCGTATTTCTAATTTAAACCCCAGTGCTGACATTAAAGCAAACTTGCTTCCCACCATTAACTTACTTGATTTGATGGTCAAAGCAGGAGTTAAAAAAATAATTTACCCTTCATCTGGCTGTTCTGTATACGGTGACAGTCAAAATTTAGCCACCGAAACAGATACCTTAAAACCAACATCTTCTTATGGGATTGTTAAAATTAGTATTGAGAAATATTTACAACTTTATCAATTGCTTCACGGTATAGAACCACTTGTTATTAGAGCTGCTGTGCTCTATGGTCCGGGATATGGAAAGATTGCAGTACATGGATTAATCACTACTGTTTTAAATAAGCTTCACAGGAATGAGAAAATAACTATTTGGGGTGATGGCAAAAGTACAAGAGATTTTTTATACATCGATGATTTAAACGTCTTCTTTTTAAAGGCGATTAAAAAATACAAGTCAGGTATTTATAACATTGGTTCAGCAAAAGGTTATTCTGTCAATGAAATACTTAGTCTTGCAGAAAAAATCACTGGAAAGAAAGCTAAAACTGAATACTCAGATAAAATTGTGGGTGACCTACAAAAAATTGTCCTAGACGCTTCCGTTATAAAAAAAGATTTCGCCTGGGAGGCAAAAACAAACATCAGTGATGGCATGAAAAAGTGTTGGGAGTCACTCTCAAGTTAGTATGAAAATTTTACAGGTAGTTCCCTACTTTTATCCGGCGTGGAGTTATGGTGGACCAGCCAAACTAGTTTATGATTTAAGCAATGAAATTGTCAAAAATAAGCACAAGATCACTGTTTATACTTCTGACTGTTTTGATAAAGAGCAGAGAATGCCAGCTGCTAAAAAAATCAAAAAGACAAAAAATTTAAAAATTCATTATTTTGCTAATTTAAGCAATTATTTAGCGTTTAATTATCATATGTTTTTTACCCCCAAATTATTTGTTCGAGCAGTTGGGGAAATAAAAAGCTTTGACATTTTACACCTTCATGATTTTTTTACTTTGCAACACGTTTGGATTTGTTTTTTAGCTAAAATTTATAAAAAGCCATATATTATTAGTGTACACGGTACACTGGAGAAAATGGACTTAGCAAAAAAAATATTTTATTTTTTGTTTGGCAAGCTCATGTTGAGTGGAGCCAAAAAACTAATAGCTAGTTCTGATAACGAAGAAAACACTTTAAAAAAACTTGGTTTTAATAGTGAAAAAATTTTGCGAATAGGCAACGGAGTTGATCCGCAAGAATTTGAAACAAAGATGAGCAAAATGCAAGCTAGGACAAAACTTAGTCTTCCCAAAGATAAAATTATATTTACTTTTTTGGGCAGAATTAGCCAATTAAAAGGTATAGATATTTTGATAGAAGCAATTAAAAGAATTAAAATAGCCAATGTTTTTTTTGTGATTGCTGGTTCTGACAGTGGATACATAGATGAGCTAAAATATCAAATTAAAAAATATAATTTATCAAAAAAAGTTTTACTAAAAGGTGTTTGTTTTGGAAAAGAAAAATCTTTACTATTTAAAGCCAGCGACGTATTTATCTATCCATCCTATCTAGAAGGTTTTTCGATAGGTATTTTGGAAGCCGCTAGTGTTGGTCTGCCACTTATTATTAGCAACAAATGCAATTTCAACGAGCTTGCTACCCATAATGCTGCTCTGATAGTCACTCCCAAATCTAAAAATCTTGGAGTGGCGATTAATAAATTGGCAAAGAATGAGAGTTTAAGAAAAAGCCTGGGTAAAAATGTAAAAAAAATTGTTGCTAATAAATACTCTATAGAGGGCATTACAAAGCAGCTTTTAGAAAGCTATTCTGATTCATGACTTTCGCATCTTCTGTAAAATAAGGTTTAAAATTTTGAGCTCTTTGTTTGCCAGGTTAATAATTAATGCTGCAGAGTAGATAATGCTGGGAACAATAAACATGGTCATTCTGGTAGCTGAGCCTCCTATATTCCCCCAATCTTCATAAAATAAACTGAATAAATAAATACCCATAAAAGTAATTCCTAAAGAGAAAAGGACAAAAAATATTGGCAGCCAGTGAGTGAGCTTGGCCCTTCTTCTTTTTTGCCAAAGCAGAATAGAAATAAGAACAAATAGCAAATAAATCAATTTGTTTGGGAAAATTATATGAAGATAAAAGTATTTGATTACTGATATAAAATTAGATATATCAAAGCCTTTCACGAGTAAAGCTGAGAACTGCGGAATTCTGTTTAACGCTGAAGCAACTTCAGCGTTGTGCAGCTTTTCAAACCGTGACCACGGATAAAGAAAGGCATAAACAATGCTGGGATAAGTAATAAGTAAATACCACTTTTTTCTTGTCCAAGATATTATCCATACAAAAATAACGAGTATTAACCAAAAAGGTTCGGAGCTTCTAACCCATGTGCTTAGACCCAAAAGTAAGGCTGAGATGAGAAGATAAGAATCTTTGTTGCTCTCTGCCCATTTTAACAAATAAAGCAGACTAATTAGCAAATAAACAGTATAAGCTAGGTTGCTATACGTCATATTTGCGGGTCCAAATAGCTCAGGTGTTAAACTTAGGATCATAGTCCAAAACAAGGCCTGTTTGCGCTCCAATTCATCCTTCAGATGAGAAAAGGAGATTAGTAAAAAACAAATATAAAAAAGACTGTGGATAATTCCTGGTTGCTTAAAACCAAATAAGTAAACGAGCAGGTGCGAAAGCGATGTCATTAGAGGGTATCCAAAAAAATAACCCTCTTCGATTGCCTTTTCCATAAAACCAGTGTCTAGAAAAACTTTGGCTCTAAAATCATACAATACTAAAGAGTCCCAGTCTTTGACCGGCCAATACAAGCTGGCAATAAAAATCATTGAGGACACGAAAAGAATAGCAAATAAAAATATTTTTTCATTTTTATCTAACTTTAATTTCTTAAATTTGATTTTTTGTGTTAATTTTATTTTTCTAAATTTTAGTAAAAAAGCAAAGAGTAAGACCAAAATGATTAAAAGACCAAGGATATTAACAAAATTATAAGCAAAACCTGCCAGATTGCTAAAAAACATTAAATAAGTAAAAACTCCCAACCCTAGTAAATATCCTAAGCTAAGATATTCTAAAATATTTAACTTATTATCTATGTTTAGGATTAACAAATAACCAAAATAACTAATAGCCAAAAGTCCAAATAGAACAAAGAGTAATGTCATTTTTTAAGTTTAATTAAGCCCCATTTATATTTATTATTTTTATCTGTAGGATCAAAAAATGTTTTCTCAGATTCTGTAATTTTGTTAGTTTCTCTATCAAAATACCAAATTTTTTCTGCCTCGAATTTTATTTTTGGCCAGCCGTAAAGCTCATCATCACCCGGATCCCAACTTCCTTTAGCAATCACAGCATAATTTGCTTCTACCGGTAATGGACCATCTAAAGAACTGTTAATTACTTTTTTGGGGTAAGTAAAATATCTAAGATATCCTCCATTTCCTACTGTGTACCAAGGGCTCATTTGAGGTGGAATGGCAATGATGGCGTTGTCATCACTATAGTCAGCTAAAAAATTAAAATAACCATAATCACTTAGTGCATATCTACTTTTTTCTTCATGAGTAGCCAGAGGTTGCTTCAATATTAATTGATAATTTTGCATTATATGCTGAGCAAAAATAAAAATGTTGCCTAAAAAATATAAGAAGATTAAAAAAATTGTCAAAATACTTATAAAAAAAGAATATTGTTTTTTTCTATATTGCTTTAGTAATAAGTTCCATATTTGTTTTGAATTGCCACTAAAAATATCAATGCCTAGCAGACCAAGATTAAACACAATCATTAATTTAATTCTTTGTGTGTGTATGTGATAGGTTGCAAAAATATAGTTTGGATATTTATTCTGACTTGATAAAAGCAATATATAATAAAAAAATATTAAGACGGGTAAAATTAGTCGATTGACTACAAACAAAACCTTTATTGCCTCACTTTTATAATTGTACGAAGGAATTGGAAAAGTTGAAACAAAGCCTAAGACTAGTGAAAATAATATAAGGATTTTCAGATCTATAAAAGTTGATTTCAGCATTAATCCGGGGTAAGTGTAAGTTTCCAATAAAATAAAAGAGTATGCCAAGGTAGCTGTATACGGAAATAAAAATACTGATGTTTTAACTAATTTTTTTTTGAATTTCATTAATCGGTTTTAATATTTTGGCAGGATTGCCAATTAGAGTTGATTTTTTAACAAATTTTTTAGTCACTACTGCTCGAGCACCAATAACCGATTTTGCGGCAATTTGACTACCTTTTAATAAAATAGCTTGGGTGCCAATAAAAACGTCATTGCCGATCTTAATAGCAGCTTTTTTTCCAGCCTGAGGCTGCTCTTTTCTTTGTTGAGAATCAAGTGGATGAAAATCAGTGTCAGTGATCAAACAATTGGCCCCAATCATTACTTGATCACCAATGCTAATTTTTTTTGCGGCCACTAATGAGCCTCCCGTCATGCTAAAGTTATGCCCAATCTTAAGTTTGGCTTGAGGTGAACGAGTGCTAATAAACACAGGGTGAAATGGACTTAGTGGGTTGCTCAATTTGGTCGATCTTAATTCTAAGTTATCAGCAATGCTTACTTTAGAGCCCCTAGTAATTTGCAAAATGGGCAATCCATATATTTTCCAATTATTTCCCCATTTAATTCCTGCTAAAGCAAACTGTAATCTTGCTAAGGGATAACATAAAAACCTTACAACTTCATTATAAAGTTTCCAAGGAGACTCAATGCTAATTACAATGTTCTTTTCAACTTCCATGCTTTTTATACCAATCAATAGTTTCTTTTAACCCAGTTTCGAAATTGATTTCTGACTCAAATCCAAATTCTTGCTTAGCTTTGCTGACATCAAGTTTTCTTCTTGCTTGGCCATCAGGCTTGCTTTTATCGAACACTAATTTGCCCTTAAACCCTGAAAGCTTTTTTATGTTTTCAGCTAATTCTCTGATAGAAATTTCAAAGCTTGAACCCAGGTTAATAGGATCTTGCCCATCATAGTGTTCACTAGCCAACAAAATTCCTTTGGCTGCATCTTTAACATATAAAAATTCCCTTGTTGGTCTGCCAGTGCCCCAAATAGTGACAGTCTTCTGTTTATTTTTTTTAGCATTGACAAACTTTCTTATTAAGGCGGGAACAACATGTGATGATTGAGGATTAAAATTATCAGCAGGACCATACATGTTTACAGGTAATAAATAAATTGAGTTGAAGGCATATTCTTGTCTGTAAGCTTGACCTTGAACTAAAAGCATTTTTTTCGCCAAACCATAAGGAGCATTAGTTTCTTCTGGATAACCAGCCCATAAATTTTTTTCTTGGAATGGAATTGGAGTGAATTTTGGGTATGCGCAAATAGTTCCCAAACTAACAAATTTTTTTACCTTACTTTTTCGAGCTGCTTCTAATAACTGAGTTCCCATTATTAAGTTGTCATAAAAAAGACTGCCAGGAAATTTTTGATTGTAACCAATACCACCGACATTAGCCGCCAAATGAATTACTAAATCAATATTTTTTACTGCCAATTCACAATTGCTTTTATCTCTTAAATCACAATCTACATGACGAGGTGAGTTTATTTCTTTGGGGGAAAATTTTTTAAGGATTTTAACTAAATGTGATCCCAAAAAACCATGACCACCGGTAATTAAAACTCGTTGTTTCCTCCAAAATTTTTTGGTATTTCTCATTTAATAAATTTATAAATACTGATGATTATATTGTTATGCCATTTATGCAATGTTAAAAGCAAGGGATGTTTTACATAATTTTTTGCTACTTGCAACTCTTCATTAAATTGTTCTTCATAGTTAGCCCCACCCTTAGATTTATTGTGTATTCTAAAAGCAGACAATTCATCTCGCAGCTTAATGGGTTCATTAAATTCTCTAAGAAGTTCTAGCCAGTATTTATAATCCATCGTGAAATTTAACTTGTTGTCAAGTAAGCCAATTTTTTCTACAGCTTCTTGACGAATAAAAACAGCTGGTTGAGCAATGGGATTTAATATCGACAAAGTCCAAGTAAGTGGTAAAAAGCGAAGAAGTTTTTTGTAAATTTTGATTAAAGTTTGAATTTCTTTATTATTTTCATCAATTATTTTACAGTCTCCAATCAGCCACATTTTGTTTGGATTTTTTTTAAATACCTCAATAACTTTTTTAAAAGCACCGGGTAAATAATAATCATCTGAATTGATAAAAGCAAAAATAGCTTTTTTTGATTTACTTATTTTTTTAAATTTTGCTATGCCTTTATTAATCGCATCACTTTGTCCTTTGTCTTTTTTTGATTCATACTTCAGTTTTTTTTTAAAGATTTTTAAAATTTCTTTACTAGCATCAGTTGAGCCTCCATCCATCACTTGATAATTTAATTTAAACCCTCCCTTTTGACTCAAAACACTAAGAATAGTTTTGACAAGAAATTTATCTTGATTATATGAAGGAGTAACTATGTTAAATTGCATAAAAAATTACTAAGCAGTTCTTTTTTTAAGTTCTGAAATTGAATCTTGTCTAACCAAATCTTCAATTTTTTTGTTTAATTCTTTTTGATCAAAATAGCTTTTAAAAATCAAAATAGATAAAACCATAAATGCTACTACTACTAATAAATCAAAGACTCTAGAAAAATGCAAAATATCAGTCATATCTAAAAGCAAATTAGGAAACGCGGCAAAAATTACAAAAAGACCCCAAATCGAAAGCCAAAAGCTTAATTCCAAAGAATTTAAAACTTGCTTCTTGTGTTTTATTGTTACCACATAAGACATAAACAGGGCAAAAAAAACAGCAGTTAACTGAAAAATTGTCATAAAGTAAGTCTCCAGCTAAATATGGGGCTAGCTAACTTTAAAGCATCTAAAAAACTCATGCCTTTATTCATATCATGATATATCGTACTAATGCAAACAGTGCTGAATGGTATTTTATAGCGAGCCGATCTAGCTGC
The DNA here is from genome assembly GCA_039714855.1 of Patescibacteria group bacterium. Lineage (GTDB taxonomy): Bacteria > Patescibacteriota > Microgenomatia > UBA1400 > PJMF01 > JBDLIL01. The sequence continues at coordinate 31,359 of JBDLIL010000002.1, read as the reverse complement.
TATTTCAGCCTCGACTTCATAGCCACTGGCTCCCCAAGAAATTTGTCTGTAAACAGTTTTTGAAAAAGCTTTATATCCTGAAGGTATATCAGGAATAAATCTGCCAAATAATATTAACAGTAAGTATGACAAAGCTCTATTGGCTAATCTTTTAAAGATAGGCATAGTTTTATCAATTTTTCGAATGCCAAAGATCAATTTATCGCCATTTTTAATTTTTTTGAAAAACAAACTTAACTCTTTGGGATCATGCTGATCGTCTGAGTCCATCATAATTACATTGGAAGCTCCAAGTTCAGAAAAGGCATATTCGCATCCTGTTTTCATGGCTGCTCCCTTGCCCAAATTTATCTTGTGCTTCAAAGTATGCTTAACTTGTTTGCAAGCTATTTGATAAGTCTTATCACTAGAGCCATCATCAACGAAAACTATATTTTTGGTAATTGCCTTTGTTTTACCCAGAATAGTTTTTATATATTTTTCTTCATTAAATCCGGGCATGACAACCCAAATGGAATTTTTCATAAAATAAATTTAAACTCAGGAGGGCAAGAATTACTAATTAGATTCCCATAATTTAAGAAAATAGTCCACTGTCTGCTTAAGTCCAGTAGAAATATCTATTTTTGTTTCCCATTTTAAAAGTTCTTTTGCTTTGCTGGCATCAGCTGTTAAAACCAAGGGGTCTCCGGGTCTTTCAGGGAAATTTCTTATATTTGCTGTTTTTCCAATTATGTTTTCAATTAACCCAACAATTTCTGATACGGAATTTGGTTTTTGAGTAGATAGATTCATGTAGTGATACTTTTGACTCTGATTTTGAGCTAAATCTATTGCTTTAAGATGAGCATCTACGATATCGTCTATATAAACATAATCTCTTTTATGTTGGCCATTTCCCCAAACAGTTACTTCACTGCCTTCGTGGATTTGTTTTATAAATCTGGGTATAGCATGAGTCTCGGGCTGATGATCTTCTCCTGGACCATAGAGATTAAAATACCTCAGGGCTATGCCGGTAAAACCATGAGCTTGAACATATGATGAAAGCAGGGCTTCCATAGCCAGCTTGGTCATGCCATATGGATTAATAGGTATGGTTCTATCGTCTTCTTGAATAGGAATTTTTTCTGCTTCACCATAAATGGCTGCACTAGAAGAAAATATAAAAGTTTTTATCTCATTTTGTCTCATGGCTTCCAATACAGAAACTGAGCCAGTGATATTGTAATCAATGTACTTTTGAGGATTTTTAACTGAATCACCAGCTTCTATAAGAGATGCTAGGTGAAAAACCAAATCTGCATCTTTGATTTCTGCCAACATTTGATTTTGATCTCTAACATCAGCGACTGTAGTATCAAATTCAGCATTTTCTTTAAGATCAATATTTTTTACACTGTGGCCAGCTTTTATTAAAGCACGCTGTAGGTGTTTTCCAAGAAAACCAGAGCCCCCTGTAACAATTATTTTCATTATTTCTCCTTATTAAAAAATTAGGCTACCCAATATCCCTGAATAAACAAAATGGTATTAAAAATCAGCAGTAATGTCGATATGCTGAAATATAAAATTTTTAATTTTGTTTTCTTCTCTAATAATTTTGCCAAATAAATAAAAATGGGAAAAGAAACTAAAATATATCTCGGCATACTAGAAAATGTACCCGTGAGTGTGGGTACAAAAAAAGCAGCTAGAGCAAAGAATAGAAAAGATTTTCTGACATATTTATAGGAAAATATTAGGGCAATTAATCCTAAAGTGCTAATTAAAAATTCTTGAACATAAGCATAATAGCTTAAGTTAATTGGTCTATAAGTAAGCAGAATTTTTATGTATCTAAAAACTACTTGCGGATATAAAATCAGAGACTCTTGTCTACCGCCGCCAAATTCTGATTGGACATGAAAGAAGTAAAGTGGGTCATAAAATTTATAATTTAAATAAAGCATGTATATTACTAACCCCAAACTACCAGAAAATATCCAAAGCATTTCTTTCTTTTTAGTTTTCAAGATATTTACCAAGCTTGGAATAATTCGTTTTTGATAATTTTGATTTAGCAACTCTATCAATAGGGACGGCACTAATAATATGCCAACTACTCTAGTAGCAGAAGCTAGGGCAGCAAATACTCCAGCTAACGCCCAGTTTTTTCTTTTAGCTGAAAAAAATGAAGAAGTAATTAAAAATAAAAATAGTGATTCTGTGTATAAAGATCCCATAAAAAAACTTGTTGGAAAAAGCATGATTGTAAATAAGCTTAAGTGAGCAATTTTTTTACCCCATTCCTCTTTGGCAAAAATAAACCATATGTAAAAAAATAAAAATAAAAATAAATTTGAGATTATTAAGCCAGCTAAAACTTTACTTGTTACTAGTAAGCTGATTAGCTTAACTAAAATTGGAAACAAAGGGAAAAATGCTTGTATTAATCCAGTTCCAAAATATCCTTCCCTAACTATTGTTAAGTAGTGCACTCCATCAAAGTTGGCCCATGAATAAAGCCAAATAGGCAAATTTGACTTTGCCAGAATGATTTCGGAATAAGGAAAGCTGGGATCATAGGGCAAAGCTTTTTGTGCCAAAAATCCAATAATAAACAAAGAAGTTCGCCAAACTAAAAATAATATGCTTAACTTTTTAAGTTCTGGTTTTGCCATATAGATAATAAACAACTATTCCTAAAAAGCTAAAAATGCTAATCGAATTTCCAGCTATCCTGGCCCAAGTGTTTTGAGTAAATTTTGATCTTATTTCATAACTGCCAGCTGGCAAAAAATAAGCTATTCTGCCCTGAATTTCGTCATTATCCAAATAGTTAACTTTTATTTTATTTTGGTCGTTGTTTTTCGTATAAGTCTCCCAGCCCAAATAATACATAGTTGGTTCAACAATTATACTTTCTTTATTTAAACTTAACTGATATTTGCGATCAGAGCCTTTCCAGTATTCTACGTTTACTTCACCCTCTCCGCTAATTATTTTTGGACCCGGTTGCCAATCAATTTGCTTGTATTTAAAATTTTTAGGCAGATTTTCATTTGCAGTAGTGCTGCTTTGTGAAAAAGCATCATAATCAATATTATTCTTATGAAAGTAATCTACAGCTCTTATTTTTACAAAGTAGTTAGCTTGTATTAAAGCTATTAATAATAAACAAAAACGCAATTTGTTATTAGTAATTTTAAAAATAAATGCTGCTAGTGGAGCAATTAAGACAGTAATAAGAAGGCTTAGTCTCCACGGGAATTGAATAAAATTAACTAGCGGCAACTTCAACCAAATTGCCTGAGTAAACTTAAGTTGAAATAGAGTAAGAAAGAAGATTAAAAAATAAAAAGTAAAATATAAATAATTTTTTTTAAATCTCTTTTTATTTATTAATTTAATCATTAGTATTGGGCTTAAAAGTAAAATTATTAATTGCAAAAATCCCAGTGAATATCCAAATGAATCAATGGAACCAAGCTGAGAAAAACCAAATTCAAGTGGCGAAAAAATCAACTGTCTTAAAGTGGGAAAGTGATCAGCAAAACCCTTTGAAAGACTGGCATCATCTAAAATAATTTGATTTTTTTCAATTATAGCTGGCAACCAAAACCAAAGTGTTAAGCCTAAAGAATAAAAATTAAAAAGTAAAAAAATTTTCCAAAAATTAATATTCTTAGCAAAGCGAATAGCTGCGTATAAAAAGAGTAGCGATATGCCAAAAAGAACAGTAACATTGTGAGAGAGCATAAACATACTGGTTAATAAAATTGCCATTAAAAAACCCAAGCTTTTGATTTTTAATTTATTGTTTTTAATTTGCTCTACAAGATAGAATAAGTATGGCAATAACATCATTGCCATAATTTCACCAATATTTCCTCTAAAAACTATTGTGGATAATAAGTATGGCGACAAAGTAAAAACACTAATTCCAAACAATTTTGATTTGTGCTTAAAACCCAAAGATTCTAACCATTTATTAACTCCCCAAAATCCAAATATGAGAAAAGCAGCAACTAAAATTCTAAACGTTATCTCATAATTTATTTTCAGAAATGAAAAAGGCAAAGACAAAATATTTGCTAAAGGATAGTTATAATTAAAAACAGGATAACCATAATGATTCATCAGATTGGGAGCAAAGCGTGGTGGAAACTGACCCTCCCTGATCGCGATCTTGTAATTGGCAAAACGAGCTAAATGATTTTCGCCATCATGAGTATAGGGAAACCCAGTATGAAAAAAAACTCTTGTATTAATAAAAGTTAGTACAGCAACAACGAGAACTAACAAAACATTCCTGAATCTTAAACTATGAATCATGATTTAAGAGTACTTTTTTATAAACTTTTATTGTATTTTTGGCAGTTTTTTCCCACGAGAACTTTTGACTCCATTTATATGCGTCCCTTGCCCAATTCTCTCTTTTTGTTTTTGACCATGATAGTAAATGATTAATATTTTCAGCTAGTGATTCGTAATCAAATTTTGAAAAAACAACATGCTTTCCTCCTACTTCTATTAATGAAGAATTTTTGCTACAAACTACTGGAGTTCGACATTGCATTGCTTCTAAAACCGGTAAGCCAAAACCTTCATATAAAGAGGCTTGTACGTATGCCAACGCTCCAGTGTACAAAGCTGACAACTCATGATCAGCATCACCAGTAATTTGGGTTAAAAATTTAACCTTCTCTTCAACATTACTGAGAGCAATTTGTGATTCAATCGCCTGCCATTCGGGAATTGTTTGAGGGCGAAAATTCTTACCCACACAAACAAGGCAAACATCTTCAGGCAATAATCTGGTCGCTTTAATTAATTGGGGAATATTTTTATTATAATTAATATCTCCCACATATAGAATGTATTTTTTAGGTAAACTGTATTTTATTTTAATTTTGTCAACTTCTTTTTTATTTTTTTTCTTGATATTTGGATTGCCTGCCAAATAAACTACATGAACTTTTTCAGCACTTACATCTAGCAAGTTCACAATATCGGTTTTTGAAGCCTGAGAGTCGGTGACGATAGCATCTATTCTTCTTAAAGCTAGTTTTTGTTTCTTAAATATCAAAGAGCCTTTTTTTCCGGGTTTATATTTATCTGGAAATTTCAATGGGATTAGATCATGAATAGTTACAATACTCTTTTGTTTTGAAAATAAGGGTAGTGAATTAAAATATAAGTCAAAATAAGGGTAGTGAATTAAGTCTGATTTTTCTTTAAAATCATGAGTTTTGAGTATCCTGATACTTGGAATTTTTTCTAAATACTTTGTCAAAAGCCTTGTGTAAACCCCAATCCCCCTGATGGCGTGACCCGTAGAGAGAGGACTGGTATCAATTTTAATTTTTAGTTTTTTCATTATTTTATCCCGCTTTGCGGGACATTTCCCAAAGTTTTAAATAAGCCACTGCGTGATGCAATCCGCTAAAAAGCGCAAACACAAAGCCCGCCACCCTATCAATAAAGCCCTTGTGTCGAATAAACAAGCTAAAAAAAGTGCTGAGTGGCATCCAGATTAAATATAAAAAACTGTTTTTCATATTAACTTTTACTTTTTTTGTTTCTAGCTGCTGGGCTTTAAAACTCGTGTAACGATTAAATTTCTCCATGTAATCTTTAAATTCTGGGTTCGAATAATGAAGCAGATGGCCTTTTGCCCAAGAAACCTTGCCATTTACCTTCATTTGTTCGTGGACGTCTTTTTTTGGCAACTTTGCATAGCCATTAATATAAAGTCTAATAACAGGATCAGGATATTGGCCACCTTTTTTAAGCCATCTGCCAAGAAATAGATTTTTGCGCTTAATCCACCAAGCAACAGGAAGCTCTGAACTTGAGATTTTAAAATTCAAAATTTGTTTATAGCTTGAAGCTTCTAATTTATTGTTTAACTCAAGAATGAAATTCTTGAGTGCTTCATCTACTACTTCATCAGCATCTAGTTGCAAAATTAATTTACCTCTAGCTCTATCCATTCCCATTTGTTTATTAATATGAAAATTGGCCTTATTAGTGGTTTTAATAAGTTTTGATTTAAATTTTTTAGCGATTTTAACGGTATCGTCACTAGATTCACCATCAACTACAATAATTTCATCAGCAAAAGCCCTTACAGACTCCAAACATCTGCTAAGATTTTTTTCTTCATTGTGGGTGGCAAGAACTACACTGATCATATTGCTATACCAATATTGTAATAGATTAATACTCCGTTACTAACCACTCATTGCCATTCCATTCTACCAAGATTCTTTCATCTTCTGATCTGTCTTCTCTGTCTGCAATAAAGTGGTAGTTTTTTACTTGTTCCCCATATCTAAAACCGATTAGATCTGGTAATTGTCTCACTACGGTATCAAAATAAACTTGAGGAGCCAACTTCAAGTACCAAGATGTAAGAATATACTGGTAACCATCGGGATCTACTATGGCTATTTTTTGATTTAAATATTTTTTATCCAAATTTTGAATTGTTTTATCAAAAGTAACTCCCAAAGATTCTGGCTGCTTATTGGGATAATTTGTAAAATAATTATAAAAATAATGCGAACTTTCAAATATGCTTATAAAAACAAAAAACCAAGTAAGTAAATGTTTTTTATCAAATTTTTTAAAAAATTCTAAATGATAAAGATCTTCAATGGCAATGACAGCAAATAAAGTAAAAATAAAAAAGAATAGCAAGCTTCTGGTAGCATGAGGAGCATCAACAGTAACACTAGCTGGAAACAAGGAAGCGAAAAGCAAATATAATAATAAAAGCTCTTGCTTAATTGATTTACTTCTCCTCTTGTTTATTTTTTTATGTTTTTTATTGTAAATAAACTTATGCATAAACCAGTTGCTCGTTTCTACTAGTGACCAAATAATTCCCAATAATCCAAAAAGATAAACACCCCAATGCATGTGTCCAAAATTATTTAAAGAGTGCCATGGATGAGCGCTGCCCTTTGTGACCAAAAATTCCGTTGAAAAACTACTAATAAAGTTTTTAAAAATTATTTGACTATAAAATAAATATTTATTCCCCAAAATATTTTGCGCGATTCCTGAATATTGTTGTCTATGTTGAATCAAATTAGTCCAAGTAGTTTCATCAGAAAAGATTGTTACTCCACTTTTTTGTGATGTTAGTGGTACAAAAACTATCAAAGATGTGACAAAAACCACCAGAAGTCCGAGGACAGGAAGAGTCCATTTTCGCCATTTTTTCATACCTCTTACCACTGGTATCACAAGAATTACGAATGGAAGCAAAAGAAAAGGGCTATTATATGTAAATACAGCTAAGAGTAATAATAAAATCGCTAAAACATCAAAAAACAGCCTCTTAGTTTTGCTAGCTTCGATGAAAAGCAAGAAAAACAAACTAGCAACAAAAAGCATGAGTGCAAAATTAGCCTCAAAAGCTATTCTGGAATAGAAAAAAAATACCGGAGAAATTGCAATCAATAAAGCAAAGTGCAGTGATTGACGATGAAGCAGCTCTGAATGCTGAGCTATTTGAAAAGCCACCAATATAAGAATTACGCCTGCCAAAAATGATCCTAATCTAACAGATAAGTCATTGGCAGGAGCAAGATTAAACACTGCGGCAGTGAAATACGGATATCCAGGAAGTTTGTAATCCCCAAAAGATTCAAGGATTACCGGCCATGATTTTCCCCATTCATCTTTTTGTACTTGATTTAATAAGTGAGCATTAAATGCAATTGCTGCTTCATCTCTATTCAAAATAGCAGGCAAAGAAGATAGTTTGTAAAATCTTAAAACTAGACCCAGCAAAATTATTAACAGCAAGATTATTTTCGTTTTCATAATTCGACTAAGATAAAATTTGTACTAGCATAATTATTAATCTCAATATTTTGGATAGGAATTCTTTCAATTTCGCTTAGTTGATTTTCAATATATTTTTTTTCACCCACTAAAATTATTTTTTTAGCTGAACTCAGATGTTTACTCCAATCATTGTCAGTAAAATAAATGCTTTCGATCTGTTCAAATTTAAAATTTTTGCTTGGTAGAGACTGAATAATTTCAGCATCAACTACGTATGCCAAATACCATATAAATAATCTATTGTGATTTGGTTCCACTAATAGAATATCTACGTTATCTTTTTTTTCTTCTATAAGCATTGCAATTTCTTTATAAGCATCTTGCCAATCTCTGGCACTATCTTTTGGATAATAAACAAAATAGTGATAAGAAAAATTTACAAAGCTAATACCTATTAGTAAAAAATAACTAAAAATAATAAATTTAGTTTTTTTGAAAAAATAATTTTTGATGATTTTAGCTAATCCAAAACCCATAATTAATGAAATAGGAAGCAAAGCATTTAAAGATCGGAGCGCATGAGGTGTTGTTTCTGGAACTGAGGCAGGTAGCAAGGCTGCGAACCACCATCCCAACAGAAAAAATAAAACCTTCCAATCTTTTTTTGCTAAATAATAAAATCCTGAAATCAAGGCTAATGACAGTGGTAATAAAAACAAGCCATGCTCACCAGTTCCGTGGCGTAAATTAGGATCTCCATTTAAAAACAAAAAGTTGGCTGACAAATTATCCGAATAATTTTTAGCTAATTCTTTTAGCAAAAGCAAGTGTCGATGAAAAATTAATCTGTCAAAAAAATTATTGCTAGCTAGCTCTCTTAATTTATTAGAATCTAAAGCATATTCGCAGCAATTTAATACAGAATCTGCACTATATCTATATTGATTACTGGTCTTATAAAAAGGGGATTTAAACATGGGAATCAATAAAATAAAAAACAAAAGAATTGGTAACAGTAACTTAGCAATCACCCATCGGAAAAAACAAAATATTTGCAAATTATTATCAATCTTGATTTTGCTACCTAATAAAACTTGAAATATTAAGAAAACTGCTGGCCATACAAAACGAACCGAAAAATATGTATAAGTAGCCAACGATCCGAATAATACGGCTGTTATCAAGATTAAATATTTATCCAATCGTTTAGAAAGCAATAAAAAATATATTGAAACAGCTACAAAAAATTGAGCCAAATGACCCTCAAACCCCGTGCGAGAAAACATAATTGCCCATGGGCTAATTGTAACTACTAACATTGTTGCCAAGCTAAAATTCCTAGCCTCTGACTCTGAATTTGAGAGCTCTTTCGCTATTAAACCAGCAAATAAAATACTCCCCATTCCAGCTAGGGCACTTGTCAATCTCAATTGCCATTCACCCACAGAAAATAATTTGATTGAAATAGAGCTGAGCCAAATATATACTGGAAGTTTAAAATCTCCATAAGAGGGATAAAGCAATTGAAACCAGGGTCTACTATGCATGTCTAAGCCTGTTTGAGCAACCGTTTTGGCGTCAATTAAAATAGCCGCTTCATCCCAATATAGTGAGACTGGCACTTGTCCTAATTTATAGAAACGCAACAAAAAAGCCAAAAACATAATTATCAAAAAACAAATAAAATATTTTTTCTTAGTTAAGTTCATAAATTATCCAAATAGTTTTGCCATCTAAACCGAGAATTTCATTTTTAATTTTGCATGTGTTATTTTGTATTTTTTCACAGTAATTTTCTTGAAAAATTAGACTTGAGGCTATAATCATAGGCTCATCTGATTGTTCAGGTGGGTTTTCAAACTTAATGTTTTCAAATTCTAAAAATTCCCCTTGATCTTTTTTTGCATGCAACTGCCAATTTTGTACTAAAGCAGGATTAGTGCTCGAGTAAAACCAATAATACATTGCTGGTCGACCTTGTTCGCGAGTTATATATACTTGTTTGTTTTCTGAATTTTTAGTCAAAGAAGAAATTTCACTTACTAGCTCCTTATATCCATATTGCCATTCGCTTCCCCACTGCTTTGGATAAACATTGCTGTAATATTGCCAAAAGGCCAAGAATTCAAATAGATAAGTTAAAGAAATTATTAAGATAAAAATTGTTAAAGCATATTTTTTGATATTTTTGTTTAAAAATAATTGCCCAAAACCTATAAGTAGCTGATTTGTGCCCAAGGAAATTATTAAAATCCATACTGGTAGAGTAGGCAAAATCCTAAGAGCATGAGGATTAGTCTTACTAATACTAGCTGGAATCAATCCAATAAATAGCCAAAATATTAAAAAAGCATGATATTTATTCCAATTTTTAAAAAGATAGTAAGCTCCGAATAGTAAAAATATAAACTCAATGTGATAAAAAGTTCCAAAATACTGAGATGAATGTCTGGGATTTTGATCTCCACTAATAAATAGAAAATCGATATCAAAGTATGAAAAAATATTCTTTAATATTTCTCTGGAAAACAAAACATAGCGATGATAAAAAACCTTGGAAATTAAACTAAAATTATTAGTTTCTATTCTGGCATTGCTCTCTTCAATAATGTCTAGATTATAAAAAATACTAGTCTCTTTAAATCTTTGAGTAGTTTTGCTTTGCCTTAAGCCATTGATGAGGGGAGAAATTAAAAGCAATGATAGGAGGACAGCGGCTATAATTTGAAATAAGTTGTTTTTTATATTTGAATAAGTTTTTTCAGCCAGCCATAAAACTACCAAAGCAAGACCCAATAAAGGAGCAATTATTCTAGCGGCATGATAAGCATACATAGATAGACTCAATAGCAATATTGAGCCAAAAAGCAAGCTCCATTGCATGACAGATCGCTTGGAGTTAATTAATTTAATAAACAAAATCACTCCCCATAAAATAAGAGCCGTAGCTAAATTTACCTCCCAAGCAGCTCGAGAAAATTGAATAGCCCAAGGGCTAATGCTTGTAAGAAGCATCGCCAACAAAAGAAGCTTGCCTGCCCTTTTTTTATTTGAAATTTGGTAGACCAAGACTCCTGTTCCAATAACTATAAAAATTCCACTAATTATTGAAGGCAATCTTACTGCTAAATCACTTAAACCCAATCTGGAAATGAAGGGAATAATGGCATAAAAATAAAGCGATGGTTTCCAATCTCCAAAGGATTCGAAGGCTACTATTGGAAATAAATTTCCATGATGATCTCTTCCTGTTTCTAAAATGGAGTAAGCATCGTAGCCCAGAGCTACCTCTTCCCAATATAAAGATGGCGGCAAAGAATCTTGCTTATAGAATCTTAAAAAGATCGCTAATGAAAGCAAAACTATAATTAGAAATTTTGTTTTATGTCTGTATAAAAATTTATTCAACATTTATTGCAATATAAAATTTCATTTTGTGTGATAAATTCGGAATCTAACAGAGCCATCACTACCCAAAATATACTTATCAGCTGCTATTTCAACTAAATCTTCTCCTGTAGCTACGACAATAGAATTGTCTCTGGCCAAATCTCCAACTTTAACCTCATCGACAAAAAGATAGCGATTAAGAGATCCCCCTTGATACCAAATCGGATCAGTTTTTCTAGAGAATAAGGCATAAATGTAGGCTTGGCCATATTCGTTTGAAAAAACTATTTGATTTACTTGTTGCTTTCCATTTTTTCCCTTTTCGTAAGGAATAAGATACTCAAAAACTTCTAAATAACCATCTTTAAAATCTTTCGCTGAGTTTCTGGCAAAACTAGAATGATAATTTTTATAAAAACTTAAAAATAAAAATGTGTGGATAATGAAGAAAAGACCAATGACAATTTTAAGAATAATATTCTTCTCAGCATGACTGCCTTTTATTCTTTTATTAATATTCAGCTTCTTTAACCAATCTAGAAGTTCAACAATTCCCAACGAAGCTAATAATAAAAATCCAGGCAACGCCAACAGCGCTCTGTTTGAGTGTGGTACATCTCTGCCAATAATAGCAGGTATAAAACCTACAATTATCCAAAGTAAAGAAAAAATAAACAATTTAAAATATTTATTTTTTTTAATATTTTTTATTAAAAATATTATGCTTGTAATTATTAGTACTAAAGTTGTTGAAAATAAAATCCCCCACTTGCCATCACCGTGCCTCAAATGGGTAGTTGCCCCAAATATCAAAAAGTTTAAATTAAAATGATTGGCTGTGTTTGCAATTAATGTCGAAATCAATTGACTTTTGCTAAGATCTTGTCCAAAAATAGATGCTTGTTCAAATCTCTGGCTATCACTAGTTTTTAACATATCACTTAGCATGGGCCACAAAAGCAGCAAGCTCCAAAAAAATGACAATAAAACTGCTGATAACTGAGACCTGAACAACTTCCAAAAAGAGAGCAAAAAGATTGTAGTCAAAACAGGTGCGAGAATCTTTGCACTATGATAGGTGTACATGGAAAAAACTAACAAAGAAGAGGCAATAATCATAAATAATAGTTTTTTAGTCTTATTTCTTAAGCTCTTAATTAAGAAATAAAATCCCCAAAGCACAAACATCAAGGACATGCCGGATTCAAAACCAACTCTAGAATAATGGAAATGCCAAGGAGATAAAGTTATTAAAAATCCGGAGGCAATCGAAAAAAATTCAGCTTTTTTCTCATTTTCATCTACTAATAAAAATAATTCCTTGGAAAGCAAAATTAGTCCCAATATTGCTCCAATGCCAGATAGGGCAAAAGGCAACCTAACAGCTAGTAAATTCATTCCTAAAAAGTAGGTAAATGGTCCATTCAAATATATAGCCAAAGGAGCCTTATAGTCTCCAAATGATTTAAAAGAAACGGGAAACCTAGTCAGCCACTCGTCGCGCCTCTTAGTTAAAACTGCATATCCGTTATAACCGATAGCAGCTTCATCCCAAGTCATACCATGGGGAAGCGCTCCTAATTTGTAAAATCTGAGAATTATCGCTAAAACAATAATAACTAGTACTTTCGCTATATAGCTATTGTGATCTAGTATCTTATTTAACACAAGCTTAATCATACAACAAAGTTTGCCCGAACGAAATCTATGACTGATGAAAACAAAAAAATTATTACTAGTTTTATAGTATCTATATTGATAGTTTTCTCAGCATTTTTTGTTTTTTATGATTTGGGCAAGCAATCACTGCATCCATGGGATGAAGCTTGGTACGCAAGTATTTCTAGAAACATAATTGAGTCAAAAAATATTTTTGACCTAAAATTTAATACTTTTGCCTATTGGGACCACCCTCCTTTGGGCTTCTATTTTGAATCTTTGGCCTTTTTAATTTTTGGAATTAATGATTTTTCTGCTAGATTTTCCCAAGCAACGTTGGGAATAGTGACTATAGTTTTGATTTTTTTAACAGGCAAAAAAATCAAAAACAATTGGGTAGGCTTTAGTTCAGCACTCATACTACTATCCTCTAGATGGTTTTTATTTAGAGCCCGAACTGGAAATTTGGACATATTGCTCACATGCTCTCAAATACTAGTTTTTTACTTTGTTTTAAACCCTAAATTCAAAAGACATCTATACTTGCTGTGGGCTGCATTTGCCTTTAGCTTGCTTTCCAAGTCTCTTATTTCTTTCACTTTGGCACCATTACTCATATATCCTAGTTGGCAACTTTTGCAAGAAAAAAAAATAAACAAGCATGATATCTATAGGAGTGCGGCCCTATTTGTTCTTATATTGTCACCTTGGTATTTGGTAAACACTGGGCAATATGGAGCAAAATTTTTAAAAAGAAACTTGTTTGAAATTGGGTTTAGAGAAGGATCATCCAATGGTGTCGGGCTAAAAACCATAAACAAAACCTTGAATTATTTACACGCGGCTTGTCATAAGTGGTTTAAATTGTTTTTAATTTCCACAGTTGGCTTATCAATTTTGACATTTTTTACAAAAAACAAGAATAATTTGCAGCTTTTGGGCTACTTACTGCTAACATCTTTTCCATATTTTATATCCAGTAAAACCGAAATTTGGCACTTAATTCCTATTCTAGCTCCACTGTCACTAATTATTTCAGTATTTTTGTTTACTTTGATTGAGTTTTTTTCCAGTAAATTTTTGCCAAAAATTATTTTAATTACGGGAATTATAATTATGAGTTCTTATTTTTTACACTCTTATTGGTTTGAATTTATTAAAAATAGCAATGGCGTTTCTGATATTGCCATTCTTGCTCCCCAATTACTTACTGATCGCAACGTATTTATCAGTAACGAAGAATACTATACTTCATTTATATTTTATGCAGATTTAGATAGACCAATACTGCTAATCAATAAATATGATTATCAGAAAACCTGTCAAGAAAACTTTGGGGATTTTTATTTGATAGCGATGGAAGGAGATTGGTTTGATAAGCTAAACGTAAAAAAACAATTGATTGCCAAACAAGCAAATTTTAAAATTTACCACTTTCAAGATCAGCTTTGTGAAAAAAACTTATAAACCCTGCTAAAAAGATTCCTTGCATCTTCATGTTTGTCACAGTTAAATGATATGGTAGCCACAGCAAGTGCATTAACTTTTGTAAAAAGCTAGCATTTTTCCAGAGAAAAACTAGGGAGTTTTTAACTGACATTATTCTCATCTTTCTTATTCCAAATGCCATTTTATTTGTAGTTTCATGCTTGTGATCAACCTTGGCTTTGGATTCAAAAAATATTTTCCAGTTTTTTCTTCGAGCTCGGAAAGATAAATCTATGTCTTCCCAGTAAGCGGGATAATAATCCAAATCAAAGCCTTTTAGCTTTAGCCATTTCTTGCGATCGAAGATGGCACTACCCCCACTAGCCCAAGCTGTTTCACCACTACTAAATTCTTTGGCACGAGAATGAACAAAAATGCCTCTTTTAAACTCTAGCTTATTTTTGCCACCTAGAATTCCCGCTTCTTCTATTTCTTGACAACCAACAGCAAAAGTTTTCTTGTCATCAAAATGGGTTAATAAATATTTTAAACAATCTTTATGCGGCGCTACGTCATTGTTAATTAAAAAAACCAAGTCATGCTTTGCTAATTTCACCGCTTTATTCACGGTAGCTGCAAACCTTAAATTTTTCTTATTACTAATAACTTTTATGTTTTTTTTATTTTTCAGCCATTGGACAGTGTCATCACTACTAGCATCATCAATTATGAGCAACTCATCACCTTTTCGCATGCAAGCAGTCACAGCTGGCAAATGTTTTTCTAGTAATTTTTTGCCATTATAGCTAGGAATAATTATTGAAACAGATTTCATACTTTCTTCTTTATCATATTCATCAATTTTTTTTCAAACTCATTTTTGCTAAATTTTTCTGCTCTTTTTAGAGCTAACTTTGCATTCTGAATCCTAGTTTTTGGATTTTGGATCTGATCAATTGTTTTTTCAACACAAGTTTTGCTATCAGACCACAGTAAGTGCTCAAGTTCAGAGCCTAAAACCTCTGGCTGACCACCTTTATTAATTACTATAGGCACACAAGCAGAGCTCATAGCTTCAACTGTACTGATGCCAAAATGTTCTACTTTTTCTGGAAATTTTTCTTGGTCAACATCAAAGCCTGTGGCATGCCAGTAAATACTTGCTTTTTGATACCAGTTAATAATTTCCCTGCGACTTGCCTGATGAATTATCTTAACATTTGACCCCTCTGCTAGTTTTTCAACTTTCCTGGCATATGCCCTATCTTCAACTGTACCTATTAAAATCAGTCTCCATCCTTTCATTTCCGCTGAATATTTTTTGTTTAAATCTTTAAAGATTTTTACCAAAATATCCTGTCTTTTACTATGCTGGTGAGAAAAAAATCTACCCACGTTGAGAATTATTTTTTTCTTTCCAATCTCCCAGTTTTTTGTTTTCTTAATATCAACCATCGGATAATGAAGCAAATCAACTTTTGTCTTCCAGTATTTTTCAATTACTTGCTTGGTAAACTCTGAATTACTGTTCTTAATTTGCCAATTTTTTAATTTTAATTTTTCTAAAAATGTGGATTTATTCAGTATTAGTGGGGTTTGAATATGAAGAATGTTTTTTTTCGCCAAACTAAAAAATAAACTCCCATCTGTTTCATAAATAATTAGGTCAAATTGTTTGGTCCAATAAAGTTTTTCAAAAAATGATTTTTGGGTAAATAGGGGAGAATTTATAAATTTAACTTTATCCAAATTTATATCAAAAAACTTTTCATATTTTTCTTTAATTGATTTTCTTTCTTTTTTCTTTTTTTGACTTTTGAATTCTGAAACACCAATAAAAACCCGATGTTGCTTTTTTAAAATACTTACACAATCAAGTAGGTATTTTTCCCCTCCTCCAAAATGCTTGCCCATGTAAGGTGAATATACAAGAATCTTCATTTTGTTTTTTTCCACAAATTAGCAATTCTTTTTTCTTCAGCAGTATATTTTTCTTCTAAACTGGGTTTCTGTTGTAATTCCCAAAGCTGAAGATAAACTAAAAATTTATTCATGCCCTGAACTAGGGATTCTATCAAACCCTCCATTCCATCTTTTCTAGCACCAAAAATAATTGTCCTCCTAAGAAATTCCATTGTGCTTTTTCTAAACAAGGTCACTAAGGTAACTTTTTTAGTCTTAGCTTTAAAAAGTAACTTTGCTTCTTTTTTAGTCCACTGAGCAGATTTAATAAAATTTGATTGAGTGTTACGGTGGGTTAAATGGATCAATTCATGATGTAGTTTTTTAACTTCCCCTTTATATAGAGGACTTTCATGAACAACACCCTTCCATCCAGTTAAACTGCTGCGCAAAAATACTCTCTCTATCCAGTCATTTTGCCAACCTCCATGATTGAAGTATTTACCATACATCATATTTTTACGCTTAATTTTTAAAACTGGAACTTCGGCAGTTTCTATATTTACTAAGATTTCCTGACTTAGTTTTGGAGTCACTCTTTCATCAGCGTCAATATAAAAGATCCAATCTGTCTTAGCCTTGAGCAAAGCTTCTGTTCTTATCTTTGCAAAACTATCTGAGTGAAAATCTACTACTCTGACCCCCATATTTCTGGCAAGCTGAGTAGTGCCATCGGTGGAATTATTGTTTATTAATAAAACTTCATCACACCAAGCAACTGTGTCAATGCAGTTAGCAATCATTGATTCTTCATTTTTGGCAATAATAATTGCGGAAATGCTGGGACTTTTTTTCATATTATTGGCTGCTTCCCCATTCTAGCAAAAATAAGGTCAAAAGAGGCTTTTCGCTCATATTTGTTTTTGGAAATTAAATTCTGCAACAAAATTCTCAATGCTGTAAATTTTGTTTTGAGTGATCCGTGCTTTATTGCGAAAAACAATCTATTTCTACTCTGATAATAAACTGAGATACCAGAGCCAGCACCACCGCTAGAACCAGCGTTTTTGTGCCAAATAATTGATTTGGGCTCAAAGCACAGCTTAAAACCAGCTTCTTTTGCTCTCAAGCTATAGTCAACATCTTCCAAATATAAAAAATAACTTTTGTCCAATAGACCTACTGTTTCTATGGCTCTACGAGGAATTAATAAACAACAGCCAGTACAAAAATCACTTAATTTTTGGTTATCGAAATGACCCCTGTCAATTTCATCAACACCCCTGTGGTGTGCAGTCAAATTAGGCCAATCAATACTACCACCAGCATACCAAAAAACCTTACCCCTCTCACGAGGAGAATAGCTCATAGCGTGATACTCATAACCCTTTTCGAAATAAATTTTGGGACAAATCAAGCAAGAAGACTTTTCTCTTTTTGCTCTTTTGTAAAGTTGATTTAAAAAATCTGTATCCACTCTGGTGTCGTTGTTCAAAAGTAGAAAATAATCGGGGTCAAATTTTTCCCTAGCATAGGTGATACCTAAATTATTGCCGCCTGTAAAACCCAAGTTTGATTCACTGCGAATCAATTCGACATTGTTATTTTTATATGCTTTGGGAAGAATAAAATTTTTTAAAGATCCATTATCAATTAACACAATGCTAGATTTAAAATCTGGAGTTTTAATGTCTCTTAGTGATTCCAAACAATCTAAGCTGTCTTTCTGGGAATTGTAGTGAACTATAACGATAACAACATGATCCATAAACTTATTATAAATGATGAATCAAAAATCAAGAATCCAGAATTTACAATTTGAGCTTTCGTCGCAGTCGCCAATAAATTTTTTTAAATCCTGAAGAATGTAACAGCTCATAGTCAGCAAGCCAATAATTTAGATCTTTTTGAAATTTTCTGAGTGAAAAAATTAAGTTTCTACTATCAAAATCATCTTCTTTCTTTTCGAAACCCACCTTCATCTGAATCACGGCTTCATTCATGGCTTGCAATAAGCTAAGAGATAACCCATGAGCTCCATCTCTGATGCCGTCTTGGGCAAAAAGCCTACTTAAAAACTCTCCACTAAAACTATCAAAAATGTCATGCTTAGCCCCATCAGACTTTATTATTTCTTTAGCCTGAATTTCTGAATATCTATTCAATCTAGTAATAAAATCTGATACGGCTTCGTAGTTGTGGTGCAAAATGGCTAACTCTTCTTTAGCTGGCAATTGTTTAACAACTCCCTGAGTAATAGGAAAAGAATGAATTTCGTCCAGCCATTCTACATGGCCTTTTTTAAAAAATCTAAGCTGATAATCAGGCCACCAACCTGTATGCTTAATCCACTTGTTAAAAATTAAATTTTTTCTAGGAATATAGTAACAGTCTGCCTTAAAAGCTTCTCCTACCTCGTCACTCACTATTGACTTGGCTACTCGCTTTATTTCGTCATCCAATTCTTCATCTGCATCTAAAATAAAAATCCAACTACCCTTAGCTTTGGAAATAGCGAAGTTGCGAGCCGGCTCTACGTAACCTAGATCCTTGTGTTTAAAAATTCTAGCTTTGTATTTTTTGGCTATTTTTAAAGTTTTGTCACTGCTTTCCATGTCAACCACCACTACTTCATCTGCAAAGTCTGAGACAGATTTCAGAGTTTTTTCTAAAGTTTTAGCGGCGTTTTTGGTATTGATAACGACGGATAGTTTCATGCTAACATTTTATCATTTTTGCTGTTGCTAAAGATATTGACAAAAATTCAAAAAACAGAGAAAATCTCATTAATTACTTATTTGCTACTTATATTTACAAAAAACACTGTTGTGGATATTTATTCCCGTCCAAAAACACCAAAGCAACTGGCAGCAGAATATCAGAACTTGAATTCAGATAATATCCAAAATTCAGTTGATGCCCTTGAGATCTTTTTACTTTTTGCACACGGGCTTAACGTGGGTAGTGAATACACAATGTACGTTGAGATTTTTCTTCGAAGATCTACTAAGTCATTAATCGAATGCTTTTTTGATCGCGAATTAATAAGCAATGAATATCCTTTTGTCCTGATTCTTATTAAAGAAATTGAAGTGGTAGTACAATCACTCATCTTGTACAGCAATAATGAAAACCTAAAAGCATCTTTGGTAGAAAATTCTGAATTAATGGATCAATTCATTTGTGATTTTATTATAGTGGCAATGGGAAATTTAATAGATTATAAACTATACTCTCCTAATACCAATTAAGCTTTTTCTGCCGAAAGGTCTTTGCGCCAGCTTGACAAAAACTCAAAAGACAGAGAAAATCAGCATCATTACATATTATTTATACCTATCAGAAAGAAATATATGCCAAAGGAAACTCATGATTTGTCTAAAATTGATGCGCACAAAGCTTTTTATACAACAGTCGAAAATCAAAATATTGCAATTTCTCAGATTGTCCAGGCACTACTAAGCTGGGAATTTACCCACGAACAAGCAAAAGATATTCTAGCTGATAATGAAGCCATGAACAGGCTTGACTTAAATAGGGAGGTTATTGATGTGCTTAATTGTGTCAATTCTTTAAAAGAGGAAATTATTGAGCAAATGGAAGAAGAAAACTTCAATAAAATTGCAAACGATGCACTTTCAGAAATGATTAGAAAAATGATTCAAATATCTGAGTATACGGGAAGTACGGTTGCAGAAAAAGAAGAATTTATTTCTTTAGTAAAAGACAGCCTTTCAGAACCTCTTGGTATACAAACTCCTAATGATATGAATGTTGAAGCACTTATTAATAATATAATGTCCGAGATGTTGCACGAAGCAAGAGAGTCTAAAAAAACTGGTGATAAAAGCAAATAGCTAAAATTAATTTTAAAAGCCTCCCTAGCGGAGGCTTTTTAGTTCTAAAATAATTTTCTTTCTAGCGATTAGCGCTAAGATTAGCAAGTATGAAAAACCAACTATTAGTATACCGATAAGCATTTTAGTAAAACTTTGACCCCAGTATTGCAAACCCAATACACCCACAACCCCCATTATTATTGCTGCTAATAATTGTCTCCAAACATTATCCCAGGCGTTAAACTTGACATATTTTTTTGTAAGATACACTGGCAATATTGACGTAAAAGAGATTAAAAAGGCTGAAAAGGCCACCGCATTAAAACCAAATTTCCACAATAATATTGGCGTAATTATCCAAGTTAAGCTAGTCCACATTATCATTAGCCTAAGAGTAATACTGATTTTACCTATGGCAGCTAAAGTGTTAGTTAGTGGAGTGGAGACAGCCGACCAAGCAATACTGAGAGTAAAAAATATAAAAGTAATCAAAGCTGGCTGCCACTTTTGGTAACGCTCAAAAATTTGTGTTAAAGGAATAATAAAAACACTCATGCCCACCAACATGGGGAATATTAAAAGCGTAATAAAAAATAATGATTTTTCTATGGCTTTTGCTAAACGTTTTTTATCATGTTGAAGCCGTGAAAAAGCTGGGAAAGTAATAGCCACCACATTTTGCACTGTCAACATATACGGCATCTGCGACCAAGATTTTGACCAAGTAATATAGCCAAACTGATTCAGTGGCAACCACCAACCCAATACTAGGTAAAATAACTGATCTTTAATTCTGGCTAAAAAGTCAGTGGCCTGAAATTGCAAAGCTGTACCCAATGTTTTTTTAATAATTTTGAAATTTAATGCTAAGCCGATCTTCCACGATTGAACCAGATACATGACAATCACCCCCACTATGCTTCTGACAATTACAGCGTATGCATAAGAAAACACACCTTTGCCATTAATAACCATATAAATCAAAATGGCATTGTAAACAAGTTGTTCAAAAACATTAGGAATTATCAACTTGGAAAAGTTAAGATCTCTCTCTAAGATAATGGCCGGAATAACCTTTAATGAACTAAGTGGAAATGAAGCTCCTAAGGCTAGCAGAACCCAAACACCGGCAATTCCCACCTTTTCTTGCATAACACCACTCATGGCAATGAAAACAGTCGTCAAAAATATTAATAACGCTAAAATTTGTTGAATAGTAAAGACCGTTCTATATTCCTTTAAGCTTGGCTTATTTTTTTGCTGAATTAGTGCGTATCCCAAACCAATGTCAGAGAAAAATTGCAATAAAGCCACTATTTGGGTAACTATGCCGTAAACACCAAACTCCTCTGCGCTAAGATAGCCTGCTAAAATAACAGCAGTAAACATACTGATGCCATAAAGAATCAAACTTCTGAGGGTATAAGAAATAGCACCAGAAACAGACTTCTTTTTAAACCTTTTGGCTTCAATTTCACCCATACCTGTTTCGATAGTGGGCAAAACCTCATCACTGTCTGGATTGGTATCTATGGCTGTCTTATTTATCATGATTTATTTTTTTATATCTAAAATTAAATATAAGAATATCAACAAGCTCAAGAAGCTGATAATATCGCTCCAAAATCTAACTGGAGTATAGCCAAAATAAACTCCCACCTGATGATCGCCAGCTGGCACTTCTACAATGATGTTTCCGAAGCCTTGGCAAAGTGGAGTTTCCCAATCCACCCCTTCTCCATCTATTTCCACTTTCCAGCCCGGATAAGCAGCAATATTAATATTAATTTTCTCATCAAATTCAGATCTTACTCTAAATAATTTTTCGTGGCCCCTGTTAACTAATATCTCTGTATCATGATCCGTAATTTCCCCCACTTTTACTGGCTCAATATCAGGTTCTTGATTTATATAGATATAATCGGGCAATATTGGGCTCATTTTTTCCCTAATACATTCCTCACTCACACAAGCAATTTCCCATGAATCTTTTTTAGACTCGTCGAAACTAAAATATCGACCATTAAGCAGTAACACAAAAATAAGAATAAAACTAAATAAATAACGCCTGACCTTGCTCTTTATTAGGGTAACAGCATAAGCATTTATTAAAGATAAAAATAAGATAGCTACTGTCAACCACCTCCAAGGAAATTGAATAAAATTAATTAGAAGAAGATTGTTCCAAATCCATTGTGATTTTAATAATGAAAGATAAAGAGAGAAAATAAAAGCTAATCCAAAGAATATGTAAATAGAGTGATTTTTAAAAAAACTAACTATTTCTTTTTTAGATCTGATCTTCTTGGCGAATATTTGTATCAAAACTAAAACAGAAATTATTAGAGCCAATAGCTGACCATAGCCCAAGAAAAAAGATATCCCGTCATCAGGACCCCATGCACTACCACCATATCCCCAACTAGGTATTAAAAATTGTCTAATATATAAAAAGTGATGAGAATAGTGAAAATATCCCTCCAGGATAGAGCTGATTTTAGTGAAATCCTTTTCTAAAAATGCAGGAAAAAGATAAAAGGCAGTCAAGCCTATTGATAACAAATAGGCACTAATAATTTTAAACACTGAATTGACGAGTCTCTTTTTTTTCCAATTAATGGCTCCCGTGTAAAGGGCATAAAAAACAGCAAATATTAAGCTAACTGGCACGAACATCAATGTTGTTAAATTATGACTCAACATCATAACCAATAGAGAGAGTACTAGCAAAATCCAAGCTTTTTTATTTTTTCTATTTTCTAAAATTAAGACTATTTCTAGCAAAATCCACGGCATTATCATAATCCCCCAAGCTTCACTCATAGCCCCTCGTACGAAAATGTTCACAGCCCTATATGGAGCCAATGTAAAAGCAGCTGCAGCAACCAAGCCTGCTGAACTGCCAAAAAGTTTGCTAGCAAGTTTATAGCTTCCCAACAAAGCAGTTAGGCCAGAGATCATATACAAAATATTAATCACCAAAGACATATCTAAATTTAGCCAATATAAAAATGATCCCAAATAAAATGGCAATGGTGCATAAAATTCAAATAGAGGCATGCCGTAACCAAATCCAAAATTTTCAGTCCAACGAACAGGAAAATGCCCATCTTCTAGAGCTCGGCTCATCTCAGCTATGCGTGATGAATGGGTGGGATCGTGACCTCGATAAAATTTTGTATAATCAATCAGAGACCAATTGGATACAATAAATATTGTCAGCAAAAGCAAAAAAACATATGCTTTTTTAAGATGGGACATTTATTCATTGTACTAAAAAAGCTTTGTTTTTGTAGCGCGATAACTTATACTCTAGTGTAGGATATGAACACAACTACAAGTGATACCAAAGAAGCTGAAGAACTTCAATCTGGATATAAAAAATTAGCATCTCAAATTTGGATAAAATCATTGGGATATACTTTGTTTTTTTTGTTTATCTTTCTTTTCGGCAGCATTATAATTCTCGGATCAATTGCTCTATACAAAACAAATCAATTTCGAACTGCTGCCAATCTTAGCTGGTCTGAATTAAAAGAAATTGCTACAAAAACACTCAAACAAGAGCCAATTGCTAAAGGTGTTAGAAAAAATATACTTTTACTTGGCTCAGATGAGATTTCCAACAGAGAAGATCATCCTGTTTTTACTGACAGCATGATGCTGCTTTCCATCGATTTAAATTCAGGCAAGATATATACTTTGCCTATCCCTAGGGATTTGTGGTCAGAGGAGTATAAAACAAAAATTAATGCTCTCTATATTTACGGTCAAGAAAGGGATCTAGAAAAACCTGAAAAATTTCCTCAAGATGTGATTTCTCAATTAGCTGATCTGGAAATTAATAATAGTATTGTTCTCACTTTGAATCAATTAGCTCAAATGATAGATTTGGTCGGTGGTGTTGATATTGAAATTAAAGAGAGTTTTATTGATAATAAATTTCCTAGAACTAATGCTGACATTAGTTCAAAAAATGAAGAAGAGCTTTACGAAACTGTGAGTTTTGAAAAAGGCAAAGAAAGAATGTCTGGTGAAAGAGCCCTAAAATATATTCGTAGTAGACACTCAGAAGGAGACGAAGGAACAGATTTGGCTCGCAGCGAGCGTCAACAACAAGTAATTTCTAGCTTAATCTCTCAACTAAGCAGTGCAAACACTCTCAAAAACATGCGTACTCTTGGCAAACTTTATGTTTTTTATCAAAATAATTTTGATCAATATTTAAGCAGCATTGAATTAACTAACATCATCAGAACTCTAATTCCGCAAAGAAATAATATCGAATTCTCTGGCCAATCACTATCAATTTACCCAGATGAAAATACGGGTGTAATAACTCATCCAAATACTAAAAATTATAACAATCAATGGGTTTATATCATAAGAGATGAATTAAAATTTAAAGAAGAAGTAAAAAATAAACTAAATTTATGAAACAAATCATATCTTCAAAAAACATTATTCGTAGCCTGATTGTAATAGTAATTATCTTGTCTTTTGTTGCTGCTTATTATAAAAACCTTTTTGAACTTGAATTAAAGAGATACAAAAGATTGGAAGACAGATATGTTAGAGTTAGAAGTTCTTTGGGAGTAGAAAAAACTCAAGAATTAATAGATATTTCGCGAAGAAACGATAATTTATAAAATTAAAATTAAATATTATGAAAAATTCATCTAAAATTTTGCTTACTGGAGGTGCCGGTTTTATTGGCTCTAACTTTATTCTTTATTATCTTAAAGAGCACCCCAATGCTAAAATTATTAATCTGGATATATTAACTTATGCTGCCAACCTAAAAACTCTAGAGTCAATAGAAAATAATGCCAATTATAGTTTTGTTCAAGGTGATATTACTGATAGAGAATTAGTAGATAAAATTATGGACGACGTAGATACTGTCGTTCATTTTGCGGCCGAATCTCACGTAGATCGATCTATTCTCAATCCAAGTCAATTTGTAAACACCAATGTTTTAGGCACTCAAGTGCTATTGGAATCTGCATTAAAAAACAAGATTGATAAATTCCATCATATCTCTACTGATGAGGTCTTTGGCTCCTTAGAATTGGGGTCAAATCAAAAATTCACTGAATCTACTCCTTATGATCCCAGAAGTCCATATTCTGCCAGCAAAGCTGGTAGCGATCACTTGGTGCGCGCCTATGGAGAAACCTATGGTCTCAAATTTACCTTGAGTAATTGCTCAAATAATTATGGTGAATATCAACACCCTGAAAAACTCATCCCTCTGGCTATCTCAAATCTGATGGAAAATAAAAAAGTACCAGTTTATGGTGATGGTAAAAATGTCCGCGATTGGCTCTATGTGCAAGATCATTGTCGAGCTATCGACTTGATCCTTGAGAGTGGCAAAATAGGTGAAACTTACATGATTGGTGGCCTAAGTGATGATGTTTCAAATCTAGATTTAGTAAGAATGCTGATTGGGCTTATGGATAAATCGGAAGATATGATTGATTTTGTTAAAGATAGAGCTGGTCATGATAGGCGCTACGCCGTTGACTGGAGTAAAATTAACCAGGAACTTGACTGGAAGCCATCAGTAAGCCTAGAAGAAGGAATGCAAAAAACCATTGATTGGTATTTAAATAATGAATCCTGGTGGAAACCACTTAAAGAGAAAGCCGGTGATTTTTTTAAAAAAAATTATTCAAATTAAGCTATGACAAAAAATCAGATTCTAATCACTGGCGGCAATGGCCTGGTTGGCTCCAAGCTAATAAAAGACTTTTCTCATGAATACGATTTTATAAATCTTGATCGTAATGATCCTAAAAATCCAGTAGATATAACAGACTATATTCAACTCAGAAACGCATTTGAAGAGTTCAGCGCTCCTTTTGTAATAAACATGGCCGCTTTTACCAACGTTTCTGAAGCCTGGAAGCAAGCTGGTGACAAAGATGGCAGCGCTTATCGAGTTAATGTTTATGGAGCCAGCAACGTTGTTGAAGCTGCTGAAGCTACTGGCAAGCACTTAATCCACATCTCCACCGCGTACGTATTTGATGGCGAAAAAGAAGATCTATATACAGAAAAAGATAATCCTAACCCCATAGAGTGGTACGGGAAAACAAAATATCTAGCAGAACAGGCTATTTTAAATTCAGGCATTAAACATACTATTTTAAGAATAGACACACCATTTAGATCAGATAGTTTTGAAAAACCCGACCAAGTGAGAAAAACTATTCAGAGTATTAAAAATAATATTCCACTATTTACCGATCATTATTTTGGCCCTACTTATATCGATGACTTTGCACGAATCATAGACTGGGTAATTAGAACAAATACTACTGGTCTTTACCACGCTAGCAGTGGCGAAAAATTTAGTGATTACGAATTTGGAACATTAATTAATGAAACTTTGAATCTTGATCTTGAAATTAAGCAAGGTAGTTTAGAAAAATATTTAAAAACAGCTAGCAGGCCATTGCAAAAAAACACTGCCATGGATTGCAATAAACTAAAGAGTGAGATTCATTTTGAGCTAACAAATGTTAAAAAAGCAATTGGTGCTATAAATCTCTCACAGTCTTTAAACTCTTTTTGTATTTAAAAACTAGAAGCCAAATTAAATAAATTGGCAAAGCACTCCAAGTGATAAACTTTTGCCACAGTGGCACAAAACCCTCATAAGTTCCAAACCACAAATATGCTGTGTAGCGCAACATAGCAGTAAAACTAAAAATTAAAAGCAAACTTACCCAATAATTGTCAATGAAATACAGTGTTTTGAATTTTGAATTTTGAATTTTTACTTCTATAAGTGGAATCCAAACCAAAGACCAGAGTAAATACCAGGGTAAAAATTGTTTAGAGCGCTCTGTAAAAAGAGGTATAAAAAGCAAAATAGAACTAAGTAAAATTACATGCTTTTTTAAAATTCCAAATAACAAATCCAAAAACCCAAACAATTTCCAATTACTAATTTCCAAATTTTTAAAAATTAAGAATAACCATATCGGCACTAAAACCAGAGTTGACAGCTTAATAGATATAGAAAAGATTAATAATAACAAAGAAATAAATATTTTTGCTATTTGAAATTTAAAGTTTGTTTGTTGTTTTGTGCTTGGTGATTCTTGTTTATTTACAAGCGCTAGCGAAGTAAGTGCCGGCGCCATCATCCAAAGATCATTGTGGGAATTGCTAATAATCTCTATTAAAAATAGTGGATTTAAAAATAAAATAGCGTAGTGATAGGTATCTAATTTTAAACTTAGTTTTTTTGCCAAATATTTGATAGCAAAAAATAATAAAATTATGCTTAAAAAACTAGTGAGTCTAAATATAACCCAAGTGGGTAGAAATTTCCCCATTCCCAATACATAAGGAATTAGTGATATCGCTGTCCAGCCATAGCCATAAGGAGCTGGAGTGTGAGTATTGTGCATAAACCTGAGCCAATCATCTTGAGGAAAATCTAGAGGAATTTGAATGTGAGGATTGCCTCTATACAAAATCACTTCTTTGGCATTAAACATGTAATTAAAGACATCATAAGAAAGAGCATTATTAGAGAACAACAATGGAAGACAAAGAATAAAAAACAAGAAAGCAAAACTTTTAACTTTTATTTTTTGATCTTTAATTTTTTTTACTAACAATAAATAAGCTAAAAATAGGGATGAAATTAAAATCAAGTATGAACATGTCAACAGTTGTCTATTATTAAAAAATGTCTCCCACATAAAGCTTTGAAAATTCCAATAAGGTTCCCAAGAGCTTAAAACTAAATTTGGAGCAGTAAGAGAATAAGAAAAAACAGCATAAAAAATCAAAAGTAAAAAATATAGAATAAATAATCTCATGCTTGTTTGTATAAGCCTCTCATTTCAGCCAAACGAATTTTCAAAATATCAAAAAACATAAGAACAGAATCCTTTATTGGATTTACTCTGTCGGTCTCGTAGTGCTTCCAGATTATTGGTACTTCTCTAATTTTATAAGCAAATTTTTTGGCCAAATACAAGGCCTCTACATCAAAAGCTCCAGTAAAAGCATTGGATCTTTCTCCTTGATCGCCATAAACAACCAAAGAAGAAAAAAGTTTTTCAGCAGCTTCTCTAGAAAAAAGCTTAAAACCGCACTGAGTATCAAGAATTCCAGGAATGGTCAGAGTTTGCACCACTAAATTAAAAACTCTACCCATCAAATGTCTGTACCAAGGCTCTTTAGCCCTCTTGGAACCTATCATCTCTCTAGAACCTATAATCACGTCATAGGAATTGTTGGCGTACCTAAAAAGCTTCTCAATTTCACTCAAAGGAGTTGATTGATCAAAATCGGTAAAAAGCCTCCAATCTCCATTAGCAGCTAAAATACCGCTTTTTACAGCTGCAGATTTACCTGCGTGAATATTTTTCAATAATTTTACATGCTTGTTTTTGTTGGCAAAATTTTCCAGCTTTTCTACAAAGCTTTTTTTTGAACCATCATCAGATAAAATTAGCTCCCAAGTATAATCTTGCTTTTTTAAATAAGCCAAAACTTCATCCAAAACCCCTCTTTTAAAATTCTTATCTTCATTGTAAGAAGGAATTACGACTGATAAATAAATTTTTGACATAAAACTACTTTATCTTTTTAAGATGATAATTTCTGGCCCATCTGTAATATTATACTCTTCAAATATTTTTTTGTTGGGAAAAGTTTGAATTTCATATATTGGTAAATTTAAAATATCTTTACCTTTTTGATTTTCATTAATTATGAAAAGAGTTTCTGCTTGAGAAAATTCTTCAGGATCTACAGGCCTTCTATCACTGGTTTCTAAAAAATATCTATAACTCTGTCCATACAAATCTTTGGATTCTGAAAGTAAAACAATATTATATTTTTCTCCTACTTCTACTCTATCAATTATACTTTGAGAACTACGCTTGTAATCTTTAATAGTCCAACCTAAATCTTCTAAAGGATATCTGAAATAATTGAAATATATAAAAAAAGCTAAAAAACCTAAAGGCAAAACTCTTAATATTTTCTTCTTCCAAAGCTGGGCTGATAGAAATCCATACAGCAAAAAAGTCACTGGAAATAAATACAGGATATAATGATGAAAAACACTATGTTTATAAAAAGCTGTTCCTAAAATTCCAGTAAATAGAAAACTCAGTAAAACTATTAAGGCTTTATTTTTTTTGTAACCCTGTCTCATAACTTTATCAAAAGCTATGACTAGCGAGCTTATTATGGCCAAATAATATAAAGCGCTATTTAGTGCCCTATTTTTGCCGATACTAATCTCAAACAAAATATGCATGCCCCTGCCATGAGTTTCCTTCAAAGTGGCAAGTAAGCCGCCTGTTTGCTTCATAGCTTCTTCTTGGGTAAACATGGCCAAAAATGCCTTAGTATTTAGATAATCATGCCTGATATCAAAAAGAATCAGAGGCAACAAAAATAAAAGAAAGATAAGAGCCGAAAACAAAGTCGCTAATATTAAATGCATTATTTTTTTGTTTTTAATTTTTATTATTTCAAATAACTGCAAAAGCCAAATAATGCCTGCTCCTGCAGCCGAAAGTAAAAATACATAATGCAACTGAATGAGAACACTAAAACAAATAGCTACAGCAACCCAATATTTAGGAGATTTTTTCCAAGCCATAAAAGTAAAATAAATCATCAAAATTGACACAAATGGAGCTGGATTGGGATTCCAGGAAAATCTAGAATATTCTATAGCGATGGAATTAAATGCCAAAAAAGTAGCTGCAAATAAAGCCGTCACAGTTCCAAACATTCTTTTGCCCAACAGATAAACCAAGGCAACAGCTGCTATCCCAAGCACTGCTACTGCATAAGCTGGACCTAAGGGACTAGGAAAACTCAAAAATAAAAATGGCAACATAAAGTAGTAATAAAGAGGACCCAAATATAGGTTGCCAACACTAGCTACAGGACCGATAAACACAGGATCAAAATCCCTAAGCATATTGACTACAATGATGGCGTCTCTGCCCTGATCACCTTGGAACATTAATGTGTTGGGAAGATTGTAAAGACGAAAAAAAGTCGCAATTAAAATTATTACTATTGCTAAATAATTAGATAAGGGCAGTTTAGTTATTTTTTTCTCCATATAAACTTGCTGTATGCAAAAAAGTTCCAAAATAAGCCAATAATGATCCCGGTAATTGCAAAAATTAAACCTGTATCAACCATAAAACCCAATATTGGCAATTTGAAAAGGTCGTGCAAGCCTATGAGGAACTCTCCACTAGAATTTATCACTAGCTGAATCAATACTGAGCCCAAAGAAGCTAAATTGAACTGAATAAATTTGCTAGGTATTTGAGAAGTTTTTAGCTTGCGATCAGAAAAAGTCCATAAATTATTCCAAATAAAATTAGAAATAATTGCCATTTCTATTGCCATCAAAGTAGCCAACAAAAACTTTGTCCAAAAAAACCAGGAAAACTCTGGTAATATGGCACGAAAAATAATCAAACTAAGCAATTGCACCAAGGTACCAATACCCCCTACAAAAGCAAATTTAAAAACTCTATTTTTAATTATTTCCTGAATCCTAACTTTAACAATATATATCAAGGTATTTTTTATATATTCAGCTCCTAATTTTGATTCACCTATTGTCCTATCTATAAAATTGATTGGCACTTCAGCTACCTTAAATCCTTTTCTCACTGTTTTGTGCAAAAACCCTATTTGAAAAGTGTAACCAGAAAATCTTTCAGAGCTCATTTCTTTATAAACTGCCTCATAAACTTTTTTACTAATAGCTCTATATCCTGCTGTCCAATCGCGAATTCTAAAATCAGTCAAAATTAGCATTATTACTAAATTGCCAACTCTACTCAAAAGCTTGCGGTGTAAGCCCCAATTGTCAGGAATACTGCCACCTTTGACATAGCGAGAACCTAACACTAGATCATATCCTTCATCAATTTTCTTTAGTAATTCTGGAATTTTTTTAGGATCGTGGGAAAAATCAGCATCAAACTCAAATGCCACATCAGCCTTTAAATCTCCAAAGGCGCGTGCCATACCTTTTAAATAGGCACTACCCAAACCCGCTTTCTTTTTATTTAGCAAAAGATGAAGATTTTTATATTTTTTTTGCAGTTTTTTTACTGCATCGGCAGTTTTATCTGGTGAGCTATCGTCTACTACCAATATGTTTATATTCCAGTTTTTGATGCTTTTAAAAACTTCTTGCAATACCGGTACTATCTTGCTGATATTTTCTTTTTCATTATAGGTAGGAATAATAATAGTGGCTGTTTTCATATTAATTATCCGTCTTTGACTCTAATTCTAATTCAGCCTCTACCATTAGCTTAACCAGGTCTTCAAA
>JBDLIL010000001.1:0-55502 GCA_039714855.1 Patescibacteria group bacterium | reverse complement strand
TTTAGCTTGCCAGTGGATTAAGTAATCATAATGCTCTGTTTCTCTATTTGGGGTGAAAATTCTAAAAACTCCTTGATTTATACCGTCTTGATCTTGCCAATTGTAAAGTTGAGCTATGGCGATGCTCATGGTTTTCATGCCAGCTTGGTTGTCAACAAAGAGAATAGTATCTTTTATGTGTTTAATGCTAGCCAGGTTAGCAGTGATTAGTAAAAATCCCAGGATTGCCAGCCCAAAGTTAACTTTTTTAAAAGATAATATTTTTTCTTTAACAATATATTGGATTATTAGCAAAAGCGTGGGCAAAACAAAAACAAAGTGTGGAGTTAAGTAATAATCAAAGAAGTTGCCATTGTTTCCGCGCCATAGCATAAAGAAAAAATAAGGAATTAAAGTTAGGATAAAAGAAATTTGCCATTTATAAGAATTTTTTTTGTTAATTTTTTTACTTAATAATAAAAACACTCCTATTCCCAAAATTATTAAAACAAGCATCATGCTGAGCTTTGCTATTACAGAGTTGCCGAATATTTGATTTTGAGTAGTGGTAAATAAAGCTTCTGGTCTGCTTTGCCACAGATCTATCCATGACAGCGATTTACTTTTGTCAGTCAGAGCTGCTATCAGTGATTTTGTCATAATAAATTTATTTCGCAATTCAAATAAAATTTGGGGAGCTAAAGTAGCGCTCACCGCAATAGCAGAATATAAAAGATCTTTTAAATTAATTTTTTTTCTGATCCAAGGAATTAATAAAAATAAAGGAGGAATAAAGAATACAGCATAGGCGAATTCAAATTGCAGGGCCAAGGCAATTAAGAAAAAACTAGTCACTAAAAATACTCTAGACTTTCTAGCTTTTAGGAGGCAATAATAAGTTCCTGCCATGAGTGGAATAGTAATCATAGGATTCCAAACAAAGCTGCTCCAGTGAATGCTGGCAGGTATCAAGAGTAATAAATAGCTAGATAGCAGCTGCCATGATTTGTCCCTAAAAAGGGAAGAGCTCAAAAGCCAAAAGATAGGAATAGAGCTAGCAGTAACTAAGATATACCAATACGAAATTACCCAAGGATTTCCTTTTCCTAAAATGTGACCGATGCTGCCTAAATAAAACCAGGCTGGTCCCAAAAAGAATCCTGCAATGCCGCTAGTGTGACCAATTAAAGCCAGGTCGCCGTGAACGATTTTGTCTATAGCCCAAGCATCTCTGCCGTTATCCCAAACAAAATAGAGCCGATTTGTTAAATTATAAAACCTGGAAAATATCCCTAGCAACAAGAAGATTAAAAAAGATTTAGAGATTTGTAACTTTGAAAGGATTTTGGTCACTACTTAATTGTACTATAAAAATTGTTGTTACTTTTTTAAAAAGCCAACTAGCTTAAAACTAACAGTTGCACTAAATTTGAGTCACAGATATTATTTGAGTGCACATAAATAAAGGGAGGTTTAGAAATGCTAAGAAATATCGGTACCACTGAGCTTATTATTATTGCTTTAGTTATGGTGTTGCTTTTTGGTGGTAAAAAACTTCCAGAGCTAACGAGAGGACTTTCAGAGGCAAGTAAGGAGTTTACCAAGGGCTTGAAGGGAGAGGACAATGAGGGAAGCTCTAAGGGTGATAAATCCAATAATTAATTTGGAGATTTTGTAGCGATGTTTAGCAAGAAAACTCCGAGTGAAGGTTTGAGTCCAGGTGATGATTCCAGTTTAGTGGCAGAATATTTGCCTTACTTTGAAGAGATAAAAAAAGAGTCTACCAAGGTGTTAGTCGTTTTTTTTGTGGCCTTTGCTTTGGGATTTATTTACTATAAGAAAATTCTTTCTTTGCTCATCAATTTATTTGAGCTAGATGATATCAACTTGGTTCTCACTTCTCCGTACCAATTTATTGATTTGTCTATTCGGACAGGGATGGCAATAGGTATTATTGCGACTACTCCAATAGCCATCTATTTTGTACTCAAATTTATTAAGCCGGCATTGCAACCTAAAGAATATAAAATGATTGTTAAAATGTTGCCCGTCAGCGTACTTCTTTTTATTTTTGGTTTTGGCTTTGGTATTTGGGTAATTCAGTATGTAATAAATATTTTTTCTCAAACTTCAAGCGATTTTGCTATAGGTAATATCTGGGATTTAAGTGGTTTTTTGGCACAAATTCTTGTTACAGGAATTTCATTGGGATTTATTTTTCAGCTGCCAGTAGTATTAACTGTCGCATTGCGTTTGCAGCTGGTTAAACACAAAGATGTTGTTGCTAAACGCAGGTATGTATATGCATTCTTGGTGTTGTTCGCGGCTATTTTACCTCCTACGGATATTATTTCTTTGGCTCTACTAGCGGTGATCCCTTTATTTCTTTTTGAGATTGCGCTATTATTGAATAAGTAATTGAAAGTTAGTAATAAAAAGGAAGAATATGTCGATAATTCGAAATGCTGGCACTACAGAAGTAGTAGTAGTGGCTTTGGTAATCTTGCTTCTTTTTGGAGGCAAAAAGATTCCTGAGTTTATTCGTGGTTTAGCTGATGCTATTCGTGAATTTAAAAAGCAAGATAAGTAGCATAGTTTGATATAAAAACTGACCGATTATATAGATTGGTCAGTTTTTTTTTATTTCTAGTTGGGATATCATGAAAGGAGGCAATTATAAACAACCATCGTCATGCTGATTAAAAGAGTAGCTATTTTATTTTTGTTTTTATCTTCATTTGTTTTGATATTGGCAAAACCAGTTCGAGCTGGTCCTACGGATTATAGGCTTTGTCCTCCATCAGATCCTTGTTTAATTGGTGAGTTTTTGTACGATGATGAATACACCCCGATTGCTACGGCTAGTTGTACTCTGACTAGCAGGAATCCCAGTGACGGTCTGTATTTGGATGATGTGGTCATGGATTCTCAAAGTGATGGCTGGTATTCGATAGGAGTTACGACAGCTTCTCAGACTGAAGGTTTATATCGTAGTCAAATGTGTTGCACGATTGATACTGAATACTTATGCATTGATAAAAGTTTTGTTATTGGCAATGCATTATCAACTTTGACTTCTGATCAAGTAGAAGATGCTGTTTGGGATGCTACTAGAACGGACCATGCTACTACTGATACTTTTGGAGAAAATTTGCAGAATTCCGCCGCATTAACAGCTAGCGATGTTTGGGATTATCCAGATAGGAGTTTGAGTAGTTTTGGTACTTTAATAACTGATATTTGGGGTTATTCTTCTCGCTCTGTAAATAGTGTTAGTTCTTTGGTTTCTAGTATTTGGGGACATTCTGATAGGGAATTAACTAACGATTCATCAACTACTACTTTAGCTAACAACACTACTACACTTGTTAATCAGACTGATACGCTTGTTGCCCAAACAGAAGATCTTTCCGATGAAATAGCAGTTAACAGAACCTTATTGGAACAATTAGTTAATAAACCAATTATTGAGACTTTTATTGAAGAAAAACCAGATACTCAGTCGGATTTTCAGAGTAAAGTTAAGAAAACTAGAGATATTGCCGAGAGTCTTTCGCTCGATACCAAAAATTTAAAACAACAAGTCAGAACAGTTGTCATTGATTGGGATGAAGTTTCTTCACAACTTGCTCTGAGTGAGTTAAGCAGCACCTCAAGAATTCTAGGAGCAACCACTGTCGATAGTGAAGAAAACGAAGAAAAAAACATAGTTTCTAAAATTTCCTGGTTGGCTAAAAGTTGGAATAATGACGTTATTTCTCATTTGTCTGACCAAGCAGCCTCGACACTAGCTAATACAAGTAATATGAGTCGGGAAATAAAAAACAGCGGTAAAACAGCGGTTTCCAGGCAATATTTGACCTTGGTGGATGGTCACCTTGACAAGCTTGGAGATGCCATTGGCCAAGACGAAGATAATCTTGATCAAGAGACTCTTTTTGGTTTTATCAAATGGCTGGAGCAGGCTAATCAAGATATGATACGTTACTCTCAAGAAATTGATGATTTATTTGCTTGGTGGGAGTCTTATGAGCCCAAAGAGATTGACCAAAGACTAACTCAAATACAGAAAAATGTCTTACTAATTAATCAGGTTCCTCAAGCAGAACAGATTCTGACACTTAAATCTAAAGGTGATAAGCACCGAGAAAACCTAGCTCTCGCACTGGCGGGGTTAATTGAGACCAATTTGAGACTTCTGGCTCAAGATGCCGATGAAACTGTTGACATGATTTGGCTGGAACATGGCAGTATTGTTTTTCGTTCGCTGGTAAGCAACCCTTCCAGTACTATTAGCCAGACGGTTCCAATTAAATACTATTTGCCCTATGAGGTTGAAGAAAGTAATATTATTAAATTTGATAAAGGTTTGTCTGTGGCATATGACGCTGAAAAAGACTCATTTTATGTTCTTGGAGAAATTGATCTTGATAAAAGTGAAACAAAAACTTTTTCTGTTGAAGTAGAAGACATTTGGGTGATTCCCGATGACGAGATTTCTTCTTTACGAAAACAGGCAGATACCTTATTTGAGCCTCTTAAGGGTACTTCTTATTTCGCTCAGGGTTCTACCATTAAAGCTGATATTGATGTAAATTTAGACAAGATTAAAATTCTTCAACGCAATAGTCATACTCCTGAAACAAAAATTAGAGCTCACAGGCAGGCTATGGTTGAATTAGATGCAGCTAAATCTAAGTTGTCTGATTTGAAAACTTTGGTGGCTTCTGCTGGTTCTATTGGCACTGTTTTTGGTTTTGTGGGTGGGGTACAAACTTTGGCAGTTTGGGGGCTAATTGTTATTTTGATAGCTGGATTTGTATTTTTGGCCATATATATGCGCCTAGTTAGTTCTAATACCGAACAAAAAGTATCTCTACTGAAATTAAATAAGGATAAAGATGAGAAAAAAGTTGCAAAAAATCAGGATAAAGATAAAACTGAAAAGAAGCATGACGGAAATGTTAATAAGTTGCTCAGTCGTGGAAAAAAAGTTCTTAACTTTAAGGTGAGTTTGGGTTTGCTGTTAGGGCTAGTGTTTTCTTTGTTTTCTGTTTTGCTTATTTATCTAATTTTAAGCTCTAGGAGAAATGCTGAGCTGATTAGTCCTATTAGTTCATTAGAATTGGAAAAAAATACTTTACTGCAAGATGCTCCTGACGTTATTCTAGAACTAGAGGCTTCTGGTGAATCTAGAAAAGTTTCAGAAATTATCATCGAAGAAAAAGAAACAGAGCAAATTTTAGGAGATAGTTTTGATTAAAAATTTATGATAATTGTATTAGTTTTAATCTTCTCTCTCTTCGGACCTTTTTTTTTGTTACCTTTAGAACAGTTTTTACCATGGCCACATATTTTTGAAGAATTATTTAAGTTGATAGTGGTAGTATTTTTAGTTAGAGCTGAAAATCAAAATAAAAAGAATTATTTTATTTACCTGATATTGGCTGCTGCAATTTTTTCTACTTCTGAGAGTATTCTTTATTTGATGAACTTTTTTTTATTGTGGAATATTGATAATCTTTTTTCACGGCTTATTTTAACTAGTTTGCTGCATTTAACTACCTCGATTATAATTTATTTTGGAGTTAAATCTGGAAAAGGGCGAACTTTATTTGCCCTATTATTTGCCATAGTGATTCACTATTTATACAACACTAAAATAGCAGTGTTCTTTTAGTGATTCTGCTGGACATTAAACACAACTAACTATATTATGTTAGTAATTATTTGAAAGGAGAACCATGCTTCAGAACATCGGCACTTTTGAGATCGTTGTCATTGCTTTGGTAATTTTGATGCTTTTTGGAGCTAAGAAATTACCCGAGTTCGCCAAAGGCTTAGTCGACTCAAAAAAAGAATTCAAAAAAAGCTTTGAGGATAAATCTCAAAAAAAAGACAAGTCAGATAAGTCTGCTTAATAATTTCTCATCTTAA
This sequence comes from Patescibacteria group bacterium, assembly GCA_039714855.1. Classification (GTDB taxonomy): domain Bacteria; phylum Patescibacteriota; class Microgenomatia; order UBA1400; family PJMF01; genus JBDLIL01. The sequence goes on along the minus strand of JBDLIL010000001.1, from coordinate 49,586 downwards.
AGATGATACAATTATTTTTGTGGATAATTTACAAAAACCAGAAACGACTTTAATTGTGGCTTCTTCTGTGGATGGTTGTTTGGTTGGCAGGGATTCTGATGATCTCGATTCCAATAAAAGCTGGAAGCATTCAAAGAATATTAGAGGGGTTATTCAGCAGTTTTTTGATTTTTCTCCCCATACTTCAGACGTTTTCAACTTAGTATCGGTAGCGACCGTTATCAGAATTGGTATTGAGAACACTACTTTTGTTCCCAAAAAAGAAGATGTGAGATTGATAGTGCTTGATGAAGATAATAAGCTTAGTCTAAAAGGAATTAAGAACTTAGCTTTATCTGTGACCAAGTTAATTATAGTTACTACGGAAAAAAATAAATTTTCTAGCAAATCTTATCCTTCTAATTGTCATTTTCTAAGATATAAGAAAAAAATAGATATCAATCATTTGGCAGAGATGCTGTGGAAAAAATATAAGGTCAAAAAATTAACAATTCAGTCATCTGGTTTGTTTAATAGTCGCTGGATTGAGTTTGGTTTGGTAGATTTTTTAACCGTGGTTTTTTATCCGTTATTAGTCAGCAATAATGGTACCCCTATGCTAATAAAGTCTGATTTATTTACTGCCAGACCTTTGAACTTAATCTCGATTAAGACTTTTGATACCAACTACCTTTTATTAAGATATAAGGTAATTAATTAGTTTTGTCATGGCATATACATTTGATCATATTAACCAGATTATTGATGTTGTCAGTCCGCAAGTGGATGTAGATGTGCAGGATTTGTTCAATGCTATTCGAGAAGAGGAGCAATCCATTAGAGGAATGGCTTTTCCCAGAATTTGTGATGCCACAGGTAAAGATGACTTGGGTGGTGGAGTTACTACTGGGATTACTTTAACTCTGGACCCAGATTGGCAACTGCGTTTTTGGTCGGGTAGTTATACTGCTTCAATTGTTGGTGGTAACCTGGTAGGTGGTCACACTACCGATGGGCCTGTTGCTTACACTGCCGGAGTTCAAGTTAAACTAATTCAATCAGCAGCTTCTACTTTGGTTACAGGTGGTTCTGCTCTTACCACTGCAGAGCACGATAAATTAATGACAGGGCTTGATACTAGTGTTCCAGCAGCCGTGTGGGAAGAAATATTAGCCAGTCACTTAAATACTGGTACTACAGGAAAAGCTATCAAAGATATCAAGACCAAGGCAACTCTAGCTTCGCTAAAATAATAAATAAGACTTTATTTATTTAAAAAACTAAGCTACTATTAATTTTAATACTAAATGAAAAATTGGAGGTTGTAATGTTTGCAAATATTGGTTGGATGGAAATCCTTATTATGTTTTCTTTGCTTTTGATTCTGTTTGGAGGAGCAAAGTTGCCTAAAATCGCTAAAGGTTTAGGTGAATCTGGCAAAGAGTTAAAAAAAGCAAAGAAAGATCTTAACAAGGCTTTGGAAGATAAGTAAAACCCATAAGGAGTACTTATTATGTTAAATAGTGTTAGTTCTACTGAGCTGATCGTGGTTGCTTTAGTGATTTTGTTTTTGTTTGGGGGTAAAAAATTACCTGAATTGGCTAGGGGTTTAGGTGAATCTGGCAAAGAGTTAAAAAAAGCAAAAAAAGAGTTTGATAAAGCTCTAAAAGATGTTAAAGAAGATTAGGTAAAATATGTCAAAAAAAATTTATGGAGTAGGTCTTGACGGCAAAGTTACGGCTCCAATGGTTAGAGATGCTGTGGTTAAATGTTTTTATGAGGCTCATTGCAATGATGCTGGTTTTGGAAAAAAAGCACCCGTAGAATATTGCGAAGAACTCATAAGAAAGGCTTTTAGTGATGCGGGGGGGGATTTCGATAATCCAAACAAAGAGATTCTTAAAAAAGTAGTAGCTGGCTTAGAAAATTTCTCTACACAATTTCGCGATCAAGAAGTTATCGATAATCATCGAGATCAAATTGTTCAATTGATTAACAAGCTTGAGTGAAGTTTTTTTAATTTTTGCCCAAGATAATTCTGGCAGTGCTACTTAGATCATCAACTTTTTCTGTGACTTCTTCGATCTCTAATTCTTCTTTTACATCTTTCAGTAGTTTGGATAATTGGTTTGCAAATTCAGTTTTAACATGTAGTTCATGGTTTTCGGCATCATCAGCATTACCAATTTTCTTTATTTCATATCCTAATTTTTCAAATTTTTCAGCCGTTTTACCTGCTAAACCTTTTGTAGAAGTGCCATTTAAGATTTCAAGTGAAATTTCATTTTTCTCTAGAGAGCTTATTTCAGGTGTCGGTGCGAGACTAGCTTTGGGTGTAGGGTCAGAATTAACCTCTTTCTCAGCAATCGTAGTTTGAGTTTGCGTTCTTATGTAAAAAATACTAACAGTGCTAGCCAAAATCAACATCAACAGGATAATGCCTATTCTATAGAGCTTAGAGTTCTTTTTTTCCAAGGGAATTACCTCATTCTCGTTATCTGGTTTGTTGTTTGGTGGAGTATTTGTTGTTTTGGGAGCAGGAACAGTTGGGGAGGCAGGAGTAGGGGTGGGGGGAGTAGGAGCGGCAACGGTAGTTGTCGCTGGAGTTGTGTTAGGAACAGTTGGAGTAGCAGGAACAGAACCTGCTTGGGTTGGAGTTACATTGCCCGGAGGAATAGGTGCGGTATAACCAGGAATTATTGAAGCTGAAGTATTCATATCTATTACTAACTAAAGGACATTGATCTTTTGAGTATATCTTTGCGTCTAGCGCTTAAATCATGCTCATCGCTCAATTTTTGGATATCCGTAATGTCTTGTTCTATTCCACAGAAACCAATTAGCTCGTTGTTTTTATCTAAAATAGGGGAAACTTTGACAGCAGCATGATACTTTGCCCCACTCTTCTTCTTATTTGTGATGATTCCAGCATAAATTTTCTTATTATCCTTAATCACTTTCCAGAATTCTTCGTAAAAAGATTTATCCATTTGTTGGCCCCACAACCTAGGAGTTTTGCCAATTATTTCCTCTTTTTTGAAGCCAGTAATTGTTTCTACTGCTTTATTGGCAGTAATAACTTTTCCATCTGGATCTGTGATTACGATATGTAGTGGAATGTTATCAAGTACAATAGCGAGCGCTTTTGCTTTGTCAGCGAGTGTTTTTAATTCATCTTTCATGCCTTCCATGATCTCACATGATAATTTTTTTTGCAAAGTGGGAAAGAAAGAAGTTTGGTTTTTTGATAAGATTAATTTACTCATTATGCTAGAATTCAGATTTTTATTACTTAACGCTCACTTCACTTTAAATTTGTTAGCAGCTCTAGTTTGTTTTGCAGTAGCTTGGTTGTATTATGATGCTTGGTTGATTCAGAAAAATGCTATCGAGGGTACAAAATCATTAGGTTTTTTATTACTCTCTATTTCTTTTGTAGTTGCTTCAACCATTATTGAGCAATCTTTGTTAGAACAGCCTTTACTAGGGGCTGAGACTTTAGGGTTTATAGTTAGCTTTGCCAAAACCCTTGGCTATTTAACTTTAATTGTTGGTCAGGTGATCAACCCAATTCAAGAACTACCCAGCTATCGTCGCAAGAAATCTGCAGCAATTTTAGTCATGCCATTAGTTGGTTTTCCCTTGGTTCAGGTTGTTGCTTTTATTCATCCGATCTTGGCCACCTTAACAGCATTTTTATACCTTAGAAGAGCCACTGTTGGTTTAGAGCATCATCTAAAACCAATTAGTTGGAGTTTTTTTATTTTAGCTATCAAGGAAATTAGTTCACTAGCTAGCATTTTTAGAACTACTACCAACATAGACTTATTAAAGTTGGTATCACCCTATGGATCAGTTTGGGTTATTGAAAATTTGTTATTAGCGATAGCCATGTTGGTGTTGGGAAAATGGGTTTGGGGTTATTTAATTAAGCGCCTGGAGACTCAGCTTTTTATCATTTTTACCACCAGTACTTTATCAGTTTTTTTAGTGACAGCGATTTTCTTTACATCTGTCTCTTTGGCTAATTTAAAAAAAGATATTTTGCACAACTTAGAAATAAGCGCTAAAGTTTTGCAGTATAGTATCGATAGTAAAAAATCTGAGGTACTATCTGATGCTCAAGTTATATCTCAAAATAGCGATGTAGTTTTGGCTGCTAAAGATCAAAAGCGCAAGCAACTTGCTGATTTGACTTCTTCTATGCTCTTGACTAAGAAACAGTCTTTTTTGACAGTAGTTGATGAGAATGGAGCCGTTTTGATTAGAGCTGATGATCCTGAAAAAATAGGTGGATCGCTCTCGGATGATCGATTGGTAAAAAAAGCTTTGGCTAACGAAGCTGTCGCTGATTTAATCACCAAGGAGGGAGTCATGGCACCAGAATTATCGGTTCGTGCTTCTGCTCCTATTTATGATGGTGATAAGCTAGTAGGAGCCTTGGTAATTGGTACTCGAATCGATAATGCTTTTGTAGATGGTCTTAAATCGGCTACTGGCTTGGATGCTAGTGTTTATGCTGATAATATTCGCTCAGCTACCACTTTTATTGCTCCTGATGGTAAAAGTCGTTGGGTTGGGATCAAGGAAGTATCTCCTCAAATCCAGAAGGATGTTCTCAAAGAAGGTAAGTTATACTCAGGTGCCGCAAGCATTCTCAATGTGCCTTATCTAGCTGCTTACATGCCCCTAAAAGACATTAATAACAATCCACTTGGAATGTTGTTTGTTGGCCGAACTCAAATTTCTACCTTGCAAGCAGCTAGTAAACTAATAGAACAAACTTTTATAGTAACAGCAATCCTTTTGACTTTTTCTATAGTTCCAGCCTATTTCATTTCTAGATACATTATCGACCAAATTTAGAATTAATCTTTGTCATCTGGAGTAGTTTCAGGTATTGCCTCTCTAGTGGAAGCAGCTAAGATTTCTCTTACATCGGCTACCACCTGCTTGGGCTTGTGATCAGATTTAACAATGAATTTTACTGCTCCCAGCTTAAGTGCTGCTTCAGCATCTTGCTTACCAGCTAAATTAGTGAGAACTATTACGGGGATGTTTTTGGTTTTAAGATTGTTTTTAATTTTTTTGAGGACGTCAATGCCGTTCATTTTTGGCATCATAATGTCTAGCAATATGATCACGGGAAGTGGCATTTCTTTGAGTTTTTCTAATCCTTGCTCCCCGTCTCTAGCAATTTCTACGTCAAATTTCTCAAACTTGAAAACTGATTGATACATTCTGGAAATTAACAGATCATCTTCGATAATTAGAATTTTATGCATGAGTGTCTAATGTTTAACTATGTCTGAGACTGTACTTGCGTTTGCGTTTGTGCTTGCAACTGAGCTTGAGATATTTGGTCTAAAAATTCTTTGGCTTTCTGGGCTATTTCTTTAGGTTTGAATTCACTTTTTACCATATAAGCATAAGCACCTTTATCCATTGCAGTTTTAGAATCTTGAGTGCCAGACATATTAGTTAACATTACCACAGGGATTGATTTAGTCTGAGCGTCACTCTTAAGAGTGCTCAAGATCTCTAAGCCATTCATCTTTGGCATCATAATATCGCAGAAAATGATATCTGGTTTTTCTGCTTTAGCTCTTTCTACTCCAGATAAACTATCTTCAACCATTACCACCTCAAACCCCTCAAAGGAGAAAACTTGTTGATACATTCGAGAAATCAAAGTATCATCTTCGATGATTAGGACTTTAGGCATAAGTAGAAATTTACCTTATTTGCTATTTTCTTTCAATGATTGATTGGTAGTCAGAGGCAGGACAAAACTAAACGTAGTACCTTTTTTCTCAGTAGATGTAAAAAAGATTTTTCCTTTCATTTTTTCAATCATCATTCTAGCTACAAATAAACCCAAGCCTGTCCCAGTTATTTTTTCGTTTCCAGCTTGTTGAATCCTAGAAAATTTTTGAAAAACTTTAGCGTGGTCTTTTTTGGGAATACCTACACCTGTATCAGTTATATCAACTTGCAAGCCATTTTTAACCCAATGTGTGCCAATGCTTACTTGGCCTTTTTCTTTATTGTATTTGATTGCGTTGGACAATAGGTTTTCTATCACTTCAGACAACTTTTCTTTATCGGCCAAAACTAAGCATTTTTGAACATGAAATTTATTTTTAAGTTTTATTTTTCTTTCTTTAGCCTGAGCACCAAACTGTTTGAGAATATTTTTAATCAAGGCGATAATATCAATGGTTGCGACTTCTATTTTAATAGCTTCTGATTCTGATCTGGCTACCTGTAAAAGATCGTTGGTTAAAGTACTCAATCGATTACTGGCTTGCTCTAAAGCAACAATGTTTTCTAAAGAATCTTTTGATAATTTATTCTTACTGTTTTTTAGCAAATGAACAAAACCTTTAATAGCTGTCACCGGTGTGCCTAAATCATGAGTTGCAATAAATACAAACTCATCTTTGAGTTTCAGGAGTTGTTTGGCTTTAGATAGCTCCCTCGCCTGAGTTTCCTTGAGTTCTTTAGTTCTTTCTTGTACTTTTCTTTCCAATGTGTGACTGAAGCTTTGGATTCGTCTGTACGATTCAGCATTTTGGAGAGCAATGGCTGCTTGAGGAGCAAAAATTTCCAAGAGTTCTAGATCTTGATTGCTGTAAATATCTCCTGAAGCCTTGGGACCCAAAGCTAATAAGCCTACAGCTTTGGTTTTGACCTTGAGTGGAAAAATTGCCGAGATATTTAATTTTCTAAACAAATCTTTAACTTTTTCTTCAGCCAACTCTTCAAAAATATAACTTTCTTGATTGTTCTCAAGTAGAGGAACTAGTTGCTCATTTTTTAAAATCTCTGCTTCAAAATTCAATTGCTCTATTCCCTGAATCTTACCTTCATCTATCAAGACAAAAGCTCCTTTAGTCAATCGCATTTCTTTGGTGAGTGTGGTCAAAAGTTTGTTACTCAACTTTGTAATTGCAATTTCAGCAGCCATGATTTGTATTAGCTTGGTGAGCAATTTTTCAGTGTCATAGCGTCCCTTAAAAAATACCTTGTCAGTAATTTTTTCTAGTAGGTTTTTTAAAGGACCAAAAGTAAGTGCAACTAATAAAGTGAGAATCGAGTAAATTAGAATTTTGTTAGTACTAGTTGGTAAAATTTCTGAGGCAGCAAATACTAGTAGAATGTAAAGGCTCAGAGTGCTTAGTAGTAACAAAGTGTAAGAAACAGTTCTGGCAATCAGTGCGGTTACATCCAAAAATCTGTGTCGTGCGATAGCATATAATATGAAGCCTACCTCAAAAATTGTCATGGTTGGACCAATGAAGGTATATCTTACGGTCTCAAAAATAGTAACTGCTATAAAATTGCTTGCTGTAATCAACGATAAAGTCAACAACAGCCCTGCTAACATCCATCCTAATTGCTTTCTTTTTACACCCGTACTTTTTCTGAACTTTGCAATGAGCACTATTATTCCTAAGAGTGTGAATCCATAGTGGTTTAGTGCAAATATTGTCATTGGCCAATTTTGAACAGGAAGAAATTCACCACCAGGAGTATTATTCAATCCGGAAAAAGTGAAAGGAGATAGTAAAAAATTACTCAAAGCGATTAATGTTAAAGGTAACAAGAACAACTTCTTCATTTTGAACTTATCACCAGGAAAGACATAGGCTAACAAAAAAGTTGTTATTCCAATAAAAGAAGTTATAGCCATGGTCGCTCTTACCCAAAATAAGCGCACTGCCTCACTGGTGGTAATCCAAGGAATATAATTAACAACCGCCCATAGGGCCAGTACAAAAGCCAAAATAGTCAAAAAACGATGAGTCCATGAATTAGGATTTTTTTTGATAGAAATAATTCCAATAGTTGCGTTAGCTAGAAAAGTTAGAAAAACAATAAGATACTCAACCCAATTCATATAAGCAGTATGGCATAAAAATTACTATTCTCCAATACATTTTAGCTACTTACTCTAACCAGTGATAGAAGGTTTTCCAAACACTTCTTGGTTCATTTTCTTACGCAGTGTTTTTATGGCTTGACGATTTTTAGCTGCATCGTTCATGCGGTGAGCATCTATAGTAGCATCAACGTCCAGATTAAAGAATCCATTTACTTCCCCACCATTGCCGACTATTCGTAGTATCCCTAGGAAAATGGCTGATGCTAGTAATGTAGCTTCTCTGGATTGAGGAACTCTTGAAATCTCAGCATTGGGTCCCCCGCCAATTTCACCATCAGCTAGAAGTTGTAGTAACCGCAAAGGAATGCTTTCAAATCCGCCCACTACTGCTAATAAACCAGCTAATTCCCCTTTATTTTGTACTAATTGATCACCAAATGGATCACCAAATTGTTCCATCCAGCCTTGGAATGGGAGGGTACTAACATCTTCCACAACACCCACTACTCTGTTTTCTACATCACCTAGTGTCACCAATAACCACGGCACTATATCTTTGATGACAGTATGTAATTGTTCTCTAGGAGATTTTTTGGCGTCCCACGCATCAGCTTCTTCAGCTACTAATAATCTTCCCTCCCCAGATATCATCTCTGCAGTTAGATTATGAGGATTCATAACTTGTGATACATTGCTTGGGATTATCCCGTCTGGGAATAAGTCTATTATTGCATAGGGATACAGCCTTAAAATCTGTAGAGCAACAAAAGCTGCCTTATTGGCTCCTAGCCATCTTTCGTCGTATCCTAGTCCTAATCTGCCTTTTAGATCAGCATGTAAGATGCCAGGATCTGCCAAGGTAAAACTTGTGATTCCTTTTAGTAGAGCAGCGTGTGCTAATTCACTACCTACTGATAGACCTATTGAAATAAGATGGGAATTATCCGCCATAGCTCTCTCTGACTCTGAGGCTAATCTCCATTCACTGGCATGTAGGATGACTCTCTCAATTTCAGGAGAGAAGTATCTCATTTTTTCAAAAACTATTTTCTCGCCAATGACTCCAGTGGGGAAGTAAACTGCAGAGCCATGACTTTTTAGGGCTTGCAACCAATCTTCTTCTGCATCTTGCTTCACATTAATTCCTAGTTCTTGTGCAATATTTATAAGATCATTACTACACTGAAGTCCTAGTTCTTCTGCTAGCTTGGGAAATCTTTTATATAAACTTCGCAAAGCTTCTAGCATTCCTTCTTCATTTTTCCCATCCAGAACCATAACTGTTTTTTCAAACTTAGCCATTTCTTGTTGTGCTCTTGGAGTGTCCACTTTGATCCCGATAGGTAGCAGTCCGCCTGAATTGAACATTTTCAAGAACAACTTTTTGGTGTCAGTCTCAGCAATTGGTGGACCACTTTCACTATCTGGAATTTGTTCAGTCAGTTCTTCTCTAAAAATGTCTACTTTAGCCATGGATTGCCTCCTTTGGACCCAGTGCTTGATCTGTTTGACGAGCTAATTCAATTTGTTTCGCTAGTAGGAAAGCTATTACAGTTATTTCACCTTGATCTGCCTTATCGTAATGCAATCGAGCGATAGATCGTCTAGTATGTTCTGTCTGTCGCGGTTGATCATCTAATGTCACGCCCCCATAATATTGTGTTAAAGTTTTTACCACTTTTGGATCATGAGTGTCCAGCACTCCATGTGTTATCTGTTCGTTTGCCAAATAATAAGCTGCTCTTGCCATGGCTGCTAACACTTCCATACTAAAATGTTTTAAATATTTACTTACTTGTTCTCCATTAGTTAACTGATCGATCTGATCGTTGGGTAATCGCCAGAATCTGTTGAATCCTACTACTTTATGTTCTGGAGTTAGCTCAAATTCAGGTAGTTCAGTGCTGGGTAAGTTGATTAACAAATCTATCAGAGTAGGAATAGTAGCTGTTTGAGTGCCTATTATTTCACCGACTGGTTTTTCGTTACTTCCTTGCACCAATGTGCAACCACCTACTATTTTTTTAGTTTTTTTATCTGTAACAATAACTGCTGCTTGTTGTTCTCTAAACCCACCTAATAGATGCGCAAGTAAAGCTAAGGTTTCTCTTCCTTCTTGTGGTGGTCTTTTATAAATATTACTTGATAAATAGGCAGTGATAATGCCACGCACAAACGTAGCTAATATTTCGGTATTAAAAGAAGTTAATTTACCCAACTCTACTTTGAAAGGGCCGCGCAGATAGTGTTCAAAGATTTGACCACCTAATTCATTTTTTAATTCCCAATATGGATCTTTAACTTTGTGATCGTATTTCGCCATCAGTTTGTCAAAACCTATGGCAAGACCATGTTGTACAAGTTCTGACTTGATAGTACTCATTATGGACAGATTCTGAAAAAGTTTACTTTTTTAATACAGCTAGTAGTTTATCTTTGAAATTCTTAGGCTCTAGATCTTTTTTTACCCAAAAATCTATAGCTCCTTTGGAAATTGCCAGCTCAATGTCATGTTTTCCTGACATATTTGTTAATATGACAACAGGTATATCTTTAGTCTCTGAATCAGCTTTAAGTTTTTCCAAAGCTTGGATGCCATTCATTTTTGGCATCATGATGTCCATCAAGATTACATCAGGCTTCCACTCTTTAGCTTTTTCAATACCCATTGCTCCATTAGTAGCTAGCTCAATTTTGAAGTTTTCACTTTTAGCCATTTTTTGATACATTCTGGCGACTAAAATTTCATCTTCAACGATTAAAATTTTCATATAATGACACTTCCTTAATCGGTTAATACCTGTCTAACATGTGTAATAGACTATGGCAATTGTAAGCCTGGTGTCAAGCACAAAATACATTTGTATATAATCCGTATGTATGTTTTACGTAGACGATATATAATTGGTGTTACTTATCAATGGCAGTGAAAAAGAAAAAGTTGACCCTTTACCTTCTTGACTGGAAACAAGTTTTAAATCGCCCCCCATCAGACGAACAAACTCCCTACTAATATAAAGTCCCAATCCTGTTCCACCTGCTTCACGAGACATTGTTCTACTCATTGCTTGTTGGAATCTGGTGAACAAGCGATCTTGCTTGTTTTTGGCAATACCTATGCCAGTATCAGTAATAGTGGTTATTAACCAACCTTTTTGAAAAGTTTGATCAATTCTAATGCCACCTTGCCTGGTGAATTTAATACTATTACCAATCAGATTGATCAAAATCTCTTTTACTAGATTTTCATCAGCTCTCACTTGCTCACGAGTACCGATACAATTATATGTCAATGTAAGCTGTTTCTTTTTTGCAAGTGGCATGATTTCTTTGATTACTTCGTCTGTTAACTTGCAAGCGTTTAGTTCAACAATGTTCGTTTTAAGTCTACCCTGATCTAGTCTTGAGACATTTAGGAATTCATTCACCATTGCGATCAAGCGATCAGTGGCAATTTCAGCATCGCTTAGTAGCTGCTTATCTTCTGGGCTGAGCTGACTTTTACCATACCCCTGCAAAATCATATCAATGTTACCGGCGATTACTGTTAAGGGAGTTCGAAGTTCGTGAGAAGCGATAGAAAAGAAATCATCTTTTTGTTGTTGAAGTTTAAAATCTTCTGATATGTCATGGATTACTCTAATAACTCCTCGAAACTGATCATGAGATCTTATTGGGGTAGTGTGCAATAAAGCTGCTATTTGTTTATTAGTCCCACATTCAAGTAGAACCTTCATTTTTTGGTTTTTAGCTGTAATGGCCGCACTATCACTTCTCTCGTGAATAGGAATCTCCTTACCATTTAAGTAAAACATTTTAATTGCCTCAGCAAAGTCTTTGTTGTTAAAATTCTTAGCAGAAATTCCTAAAAGCTTTTCGAAGGCTGGATTCACATATTTGATCAAACCTTTTTCATTGGTGATAACAATGCTCTCACCAATATTTTCCAGAATTGATTTGCCCCGTATTTGCTCATAGATTTTCTCGGCATTAATATCTTCTAACAGATTCAACATGGCTTGATCTATTGTGTTTTCAGTGAGGTGTGATTCAGATTGTAGGAGAATTAAGACCCAAATAGTAAAGCAAAGCAAAAAGGTTACAAAACTAGTAATAACTGATGCCAAAAATGGAGTAATAATCAGGAACAAAAAAATGATTAAGCTGACATAGATACCCAAGGTTACTGCTAATAGTATTTGAAAAAAGGAGTTTTTCAACAAGTTTTTTATTATTTCTTTACTTAGGTTAAAGAAAGAACTAGACCTAAGATTAGTACCTTTCGCTTCTAAATCCAATTTGCCTAGGAATTTTTTTGTCTGGCTATTGTTTTGTTCGCTTCTACAGTTCTCTTTTAGCTTAGCCATTTTATATTCTCGGCCAATCATTAATTTATTGAGTCTCTCGAGTCTTTCCTGGTTTATCACTAGTTGATTCTCAGCTTTTTTTCGCTTGGTAATATCAGATACCATCACTAGATCAGTAGTATTTTTACCTTTTTCATTTTTTATAGTTGCTGCTTGAACCAAGCCGATTGTCTTTGTTTTATCTTTTGCGATAAATTCTAGCTCATAAGGAGGAATTTTTTTACCGGCCATTCGTTTGGTAAATTGACTAAGAGCAAAAAGCTTATTTTTCTTGGAAAGGAAGGGCAACTTACTGATCTTCGTGCCAATTATTTCTTGAGGCGTATATCCTAGCCATTCTGTTAGTTTTTTGTTGGCATTGGTGATTCTGCCCTTGTCATCAATGATAATAATGGCTTCTGGGGATAACTGGAAAATAGTAAGGTCGGATTTTGATTTAAACATGTTTTTTTATCTTTTTGTCAACTTAAAGATAAGCTTAATCATATCTCCTAATAAGCAGCCAATAAAAGTGCTGAAAACTGACTTTCATTCAAAACTTGAGTTAAGATTTGGACGATTTTGCCTCTTCTATCTAAGACAAAATGAGTTGGTAAGGTGGCAAGTTGATATTTTTCTACTAGCTCACCATCTGGATCAACCCAAATAGGAGTTTGGTAATTGCCTCGCTGGCGAAAAATAGCTAGTTTTGATTTTGTTTCTTGAGTAGTTACCATCACAACTGGCAGTGAACGGCTTTTTGCAAGTTGGTTAATAATTGAAATCTGTTCAATTGCTGGAGGTGACCAAGTACTAACGAAGGAGACAATACTAGTTTGACCTCGTAAATTTGACAAATCAAATTGCTCTCCTTCATCCGTTAAAGAAAAGTTGGCAGCTATTTCTCCTATTAGATTTGAATTATTTGTTACTGAGTTTTCAATTTCAGGCAGAGTTAAATCAATTTTTAAGGTTTTCTGTAAAAAACTTGGTAAGGCTAATTTCAGTGGTCCTAATCTGATAGCTCTACCATCTTCTAATGCAAAATCAGCATTGATTGGTCGTGATTTACCCAAAATAAAAATTTGACTTTTTGCAGTTGTGAAACCTGCTGATTCAATTTGAAGGTAGTAAGTTCCAGGCGGTAGAAAAAATTGGTAACGTCCATCACTATCTAAAGTTTGCGGATTTGATTGACTAAATGCTTTGGCATCCCAAAGATTCCAGAGTTGAGTTTGAGCATTCTGAGTAAACACTTTTATTTTGCCTTTATTTATTGCCAAGCCAGTTTTTTGGTCGATAATTTTCCCAGCTTTAACCACTTGAACAGTGTTTAAATTTCGAGTGGTTTTATTCTTGGCTCCATCTATAGCTTTGGTGGTTAAAGTATAAGTGCCAACTTTATTTAGATCTAAAAAGCCAGACCAAAGGCTAGTTTCTGGTGAGTATTCTAAAGGAATTTTTTGTTCACCTACAAATAGATCGATAGCAGTAGGTCCGCCGACTGCTGACAAAGTAATTTTTTGTTCTAATCCGGCTAAGGCTACTACTGTTCCGCCATTATTTGGCATTAATGGCTGAGGTCCCATAGAAATCAAATTGCCTCCTACCAACGGTGGCAAACGGTCGATCACTAGAATTATTTCTTTAGATTTACCGGTATTTCCTCGCTTATCTTGAGCTCTAACTTGAATGGGATAGTTACCATCTTCATTTAAGAAGGGTGCGAATTCAAAATCAGTTTTACTAGTGCCTACAGACCCGATTTCATCTACTGGCAGCCAATTTTTACCTCCATCAGTGGAGTATTCAATGCTAGTAACAGCTTTATTGTCAGTTGCTCTTCCAGTTATAACAGGTGCCAATTCAAATGGTGTTGACAGATCAGTTTTAATAGTGACTCGTGGAGGAGTTTTATCTACTGGTACTGGGGTGGGTGTGGGAGTGGGTGTGGGAGTAGCAGTGACAGTAGTGGTGGTAGTGGTGGAAGTAGTAGTGGTGGTACTGCCAGCACTAGCAGTAGTAAACGAGCCCTCGCCTGAACAAGCTTGATTACCCGCAGTGTCGCTACTACAAAGATAGTAGTAATAAGTAGTATTAGCCGCAATACTGGTGTCTAAAGTTAAATTATGCGAGGTCGTCATGGTGTCATCACTTTTTGAAAAAGAGTAGATCTCAGACTCCACTCCATACCCGATAAATGAGTTTGAATTTTCATCAGTCGTCCATGTTATGGTTGCCTGAGAAGTAGTAATGTTACTTACCGCAATGCTTGAAATTACTGGGGCTGTTGTATCAGCAGCTTCACTAGTGATAGTTAGTCCCAAGCTACCGCTGCAAGTAAAAGGATTAGCTCCGCTCACATCGTCTGAGGCTTCTATTGTCCAATTTCCTGAAGAGCCAGCAATGTCGCCAATTGTATTTGTTACCTCTGGGTTAATGCTTCCACTAGGGTTCAGAGTTCCTCCATAGATAACGCTATTAGTAGTATTGTTTTCTTTAGTCCATCCACCTATTCCTATGGAGGTAGCATTAACTCCAGTAAATGGCTGGGTGATTTTAAACCACCGCATATCAACAGAGTCAGTATTGTTGATAGTGAAGATGAAGGTCGCACTCGTATTTGGCTGTGCAGAGCTAATGTTAACGCTAGCAGTGCACGAAGTCACTGCTGCATCAATCGGTTGAACAATGAGCCCGCTCACGAAGACAGTAAGGCCTATTGCAAGCAAAAATATAAGCAAAAAAGATTGGATAGATATCCTCATGTTTCTTCAGTATAATACAATTTACCCCTATAAAAACATCTATAATTCGTTGTATAAAAAAATTATGAAGAACGGCAGGCGACAATGCGGTGAATGTGGTGTTTGTTGCGTGGTGGCTGAAGTCAAAGAAGGTGAATTTAATAAACCAGCTTGTGTAGCTTGTCAGTATTTAACGAAAAGTGGTAAAAAAAGATGTAGTATTTTTGGCAGCAAAAAAAGACCAAAAATTTGTAGTACTTTTGAATGCGCTTGGAAAAGAGGTTTTGGTACCGTAGAAAGTAGACCAGATAAAAGCGGAGTCATGCTAACTATTAGTGACTTTAATGGCGGCAAGTGGATATTTGTGCTTGATGTCAGAAAAGACGCCCACAAAATCACTGGCAAATCAATTATCATGGAAATGATCAATAAATTTAATTTGCCAGCTATAATTGTCGATTACGATAATCTAAAAAAGGGTAAAGGTGACTACGTTGTACTCAATCAGAAAATAAAATCAAGATCATCACAAATCATGGGTGACTTTATGGGAAACTTGGGAAACATGGAAATTTATAAATTGAAAATAAACAACAACTAATATGGCAGCTGTATCAGTCTCTTTTGATGGCACCAGATGGACGGACGCAGAAGCACTAGCTCCAACTTCTCCTTATGGGGGGGACTGGGAAGATACAGGCGGTGGTGCAGCAGCTCAAGAACCTGATTTTGTTTACCAGAATACTTACTCAGTATCAGAAAAAGTCAAAGGATCCGAACTAGGTATTGGTTGGGTTCCAGATACAGCATTAGATATGGCTACTACCAAGCGGGTGCTTATTCTCAAGTGTGTTGTTACAACAGTTGGTATTCTTGAAACCACAGCAGGTTCAGGGGCTAATATTGAAGTGGGTAGTGGTGGTAGAAGAAGTGCTTATTTTAAATACAGACATTTATATGGTCCCGGAGGAACTCCTGAGTATCCGTCTACAGGCAGTTGGCAAGTAATTGCGGTGGACCCTAATGTTGAGGGTCATGCTTTCTCAGAAACTAACACAGTTTCTCAAACAGCTATAAATTGGGTAGCTTGGATGGCCACTATGACCGTTGCTACTGCTAAGTCAGAAAACGTCGCCATGGATGCTATCGATTACATCACTCATGGTACTGGTCTGACTTTAGTTGGTGGCGATGGAGCTGATGCCGATGGCACCTTCGCAGACTTTCAGTCTTTTGACCAGGGTACTTCCACTAATCGCTATGGCCTCTGCAATTCTGTAGAGGGTGTTTACTTTGTAGTGGGTGTCCTGACCATTGGCTCATCTACCGAAACCGACTTTACTGATTCTAGTCAAGCTATAATTTTTCCTGATAATTATGTTGATACTGGTTTTTGCGGGATTGATGTGTCACTAGCCAACACAAACTCTGTCATTTCTCTTACTACTATCACCATGGTAGGCAAGGGCTCCTATGGAGCAGATGGAGCTACAGCCGATACCAGGCCTGATTTTGGGGTGACTGGGACCTCTGGTGCCCTAACAGTTGATAGCTGTGCCTTTACCAATTTTAATGCCATAGTATTAACCAGTGGAGTTACTTTTTCTAGTAATACCTTAAATAGCTGTGAAAGCTTAACCCAAGCCAGTGCAACTATTAGCGGAGCTGTCGTTGCGGGTTCAACTACAGCTGATGGGGTAGCTTTTATTACTTGTGATGACATCACTAAGATTACGAGCTCAACTTTTGCTTTTAGTGATGGCCACGCTATTGAGCTGACTTCTGCTCATGCAGCTAGTCCTACTACTCATGCAGTCACGAGCCTTACTTACACAGGTGCTTTTGGAGGTACTCCTGGATCAAATTTAGTTTCCAGCAGCGGTTCCACTGATGCTATGATTTACAATAATTCTGGCAAGGCTTTGATTTTGAATATTACTGGGGGGGACAGCCCTTCGATTAGAAATGGTGTAGGTGCTACCACTACTGTTAATGTCTCTGTCTCCATAACCATTACTGTTACTGATGCTGATACAGATCCGATTGCCACTGCTCAGACTTCTGTGCATTTAACTTCCGATGACTCTGAGGTTCTTAATGCTGATACTAATGCTTCTGGAGTTGCTTCGGGGTCATTTGGAGGGTCAACTCCTGCTGCCTGCTATGTGAGAGTTAGAAAGAGTTCTACAGGAGATACTAAATATATTTCATATAGCACTACTGCCACTATAGCTTCAAGTACAGGTCTGAATTTGGCAGTAACTTTGCAAGAAGACCCAAATGCTTAAAATTATATAGATCAGCTTATATGCACATACTTATTGGTTTGCCCAGTCCAGCTGTTGTTGACCCCGATTTCGCTCTGGAAAATCTTCTTCAGATTATTGACTATTCACGAGCAAAAATTCCTGATCTAAAAATTTCTGTCTCACATAGTCAGGGTGTTAGAACTGATGCTAATCGTAACAATATTCTAAAAAAAGCCTTAGATGCTGGGAATGTGGATTATATTTTGTGGCTGGATACTGACATGATCTATCCGGTCGATATCATTGAAAAATATTTAGAAATTCCAAATTTAGGTGGAAACTTAGATATTATTGGTTGTCTTTATTTCAAACGCAGCAAGCCATATTTGCCTGCAGCTTATGAGGAAAGAAATGATACTGATACTACTTTTACTACCATTCATCCTCCCTTGATTAAGTCTAATCATATTTATGAAGTTGCAGCTGTCGGTTATGGTGGGATGATGGTGAGCATGAATACTTACAAGAAATTAGGTGATGAAAAATGGACTGCATACGGCTCTAATTTTCACATACCTATAAAGAATATTTCTGATAAAGAAAGTCATGATCTAAAATTTTGTTTGGAAGCAAAAAAAATAGGTTTGAGTATCAAGTTGCACGGAAGTGTCAGAGCCAAGCATTTCACCAAGAAGCTTATCACCCAGGAAGATTGGTTAGCTGAGCAGCGAAAGATTTTTAGAATTGAGAATGTATCTATACCCCAAGTGCATGTACTCATGCCTGCTACTGATGAAAGTCAAGCTGCGCAAGCCGCCAAAACTATGGTGGCTAGAGCCGGGATCTCATGTCAAATTAAAATTATTATGGATGATAAAAAAGAAGGCTTCATTAAAATTATTAATGATTATGTTAAAGCAAATAAACCTGAATTAATTGTTTACACCGCACAAGACGCCTTGGTAGGACAAGGTTGGCTAAAAAATGCCCTGACTGAAATGTTACTTATTGGTGCTGGATTAGTAGGATTTAATGATGGTAAGTGGAGTGGTAGACTGGCTAGTTTTGGCTTGGTACAACGAGGTTGGTACAAGCAACTTTATGGTGGAAATTTATTTCATCCTGGATATGGATCTCACTACGCTGATACTGAGCTGACTCAAATTGCCAAAGAGCAAAGGGCCTATGTTTATGCCGAAAATGCCATTATGATGGAAGTAGATCACAAAAAGGCCGTTGGCAAAGGCAAGGGAGTAGAAAAAAAAGACAAAAAACTTTACCGGAAAAGAGCAAGTGAAGGCTTTGACGGATTGGTTGAAAGTAAAAAATTGCGAGAAGAGTTTGGGTAAATAGACTTGTCACCTAGCTACCAAACTGAAACCAATATCTTGTGGTAAAGAATTCAAACTAGCTTGTTGCACTTAGTATGCTGGAAATGATAGTATTTAATTATCAAATTTATCTAAAGACCTAAATTAAAGAGGGAAATAATTATGTCTGATACAATTCTCGGTGGCGATAT
Organism: Patescibacteria group bacterium; assembly: GCA_039714855.1. Classification (GTDB taxonomy): domain Bacteria; phylum Patescibacteriota; class Microgenomatia; order UBA1400; family PJMF01; genus JBDLIL01. The sequence goes on along the minus strand of JBDLIL010000001.1, from coordinate 30,855 downwards.
TACCGTTTCATACCTTGGAGAAAATAGACAAAAATCACTTACCTGGACGGGTAGCACTACAGGGACTCAAGATATCAATGATGTTTACTCTGCCCTAGCGGACTTGATGGATGAAAGTATCCAAATGGATGATGGTTCGGTGATGTCTGCCCAGACTCCAGTGGAGTACACCATTGGTATTATCGATGCTGGTGACTTAGATCCCTGGTATATCACTTACGATTGCATGCAGCACATTACTGGTGGAGCTCTAAAAACCAGTGGTTGGACCAGAAATCCTCTGACTGGAACTGGAAGTGGAACGATCGGGATAGTGGTTGCTCCCGTTACTTCCGGTGGTGCCATTGTTGCAGCGGATGTAGGTAATGACATTGTAGGTCAAACCGTTGCTGACACAGGGACCTTGTTGGAGGTGATTAATTTTAGTGGTAGCACTGACTATCTAGTTATTAGACCTGACAGTAATGCTGACACCAATTCATTTGATAGTGCACAAGATCTTGTTTGTAATGTACACACATCTGCTCAATCTGCTACTGCCACCACAGGTGAGCAAATTTGGGCTAATTTCTACACAGTGACTCCTATCGAAGCCGACACTCACGTTTACTTTTATCAAGGGACTGTTGCCACCGATGGTGATAGAACTAGGGTAACAGCCATCAATGACACTACCCAAGATTGGTGGAGTGAGAGCACCTATGATAGGTGTATTTTTATCAGAGATTACACTACTGCATCTAATCCTATTATTGATAGCGGTTATGTGACAGCTTTTGTGCGCAAAGGCAATACTCTTTATGATAATTTTGAGCTGCAAGCTTCTAATACATCCGGTGGACGTAATCCTGTGCCTCTTTCAGCCTCTTCTGATCTAAATAACACCACTGGGACCAAATCTATTACTACCACAGCTGTAGCCACAGACGATTTTACTGTTGGCAATGAAATTCTGGGGGGAACGTCTGAAGCAAGAGGAATCCTTACTTTAATTTCTGGTTCTAGTCCAACATATACACTTCACTATTATCCGATAGGTGATCCGCAGACTGCCTTTAGTACAGCGGCAGAGACGATAACAGATGTAGATGCAACTGGCTCAGCCACCAAAAATACAAGTGCGCCTGCCGATCAAGGTCCAGCTTTATCAACTTGGTACACCAATAACACTGTGCCCACTGTGAGTTTTACGGCTGCTACTGCTGATATTGATGATGATGGGACTAATGAGTATTATGGCGTCACCATTGATTGTCAAGAGAATCCTTTGACAGAAGTTTATGAGTGGTGTAAATACGCTACCAGAAATGGTGAAACCACTAATGATCTAGATGGAATTAATGGGGAAGCATATATTGGGGCTGAAGTTTATCTGAAATATTCAGGTACTGTTTCTGGAGGCACCATCGCTGAAGGAGATAACGTGGTGCAAGCTACTTCCGGAGCCACTGGAGTAGTAATTTCTCATGATACTACCAATAAAGTTCTTTTATTGAGGGATGCCAGGGGGACATTTAGTACTTCTTACGCCATCACCTCACAGGATGCTGGCGCAGGAAGTCTCACTCCAGATACAGCGGCTACTACCTTTACACCTAGTAAACAATCTCCTTTTGGCACCTTTGCTGGTGGGACCTTCTTTGGTGCTAGAGGAGTATTACTAACAAACTATCTAAGTGCAGATGAGAACTCATTCCAATTAATTGACGCTACAGGTACGGTACGGGAAAGGCCAACTACTATTACCCTCACAGTTACTAACCTGACAGGGACAAGTGAGGCGACTACCACCGATGATAGGGTGGCAATGTTTAGGCTAACTGCATCTAGTGGCAGTGTGAAGAAAACTGAATACGTAGCTTACGGCGGAGAAGCAATTGGTGATGCCACTCTAGATATTACTATTGCTGCTACTGCTGATACTCCAGGTAAATCTGCTGGGGGGGTAGTGAGAATCGTAGATGCCACTGATAACCAAGATTATCGAATCAGGTTTAGTTCTTGGGCAAACAATGGTGGTGCGGGTAGCACTGGTCGCTTTACTCTAGCTAACTTTGCAGCTTTTACAGCCACAGGCGGCACTACCACTACAGTGCAATATAGTACTGGTGGATTTACTGCGGCATTAAAAAGAGGAGATTTGGTATATAATTCTACTCAAAGTGAGGTAAGGTATGTGGCGTCAGTCGATAGTGATACCCAAATAACCGTTACTAAAGCTTTTACAAGTGCTACGAGTGGTAATACAGTTGAGATAAATTGCGTACCAATTGTGCCAGCTGCTAGTAGTGACTATATCTATGTACCACTAATTGATCAGTATGCTGCCACTTCTACTGCTAGTGCTTCAATTGTCTATGTAAGTACTCTGGATTTTAGGACTAGGGTGCGAAATGTTGCTAATACCACACCAATAAAGCCTTTTGAGGTGGATGGTCAGACTACTGGAACTAGTCAGTCTATTGCAACTATCAGAACAACTGATACAATCTACGACATCTAATCATGTACGATCCTAAAGCACTAAAACAAGGCATAAAAAAATGCCGGCAAAATATTGAAATGTTTGAGGATTTGATAGAAAAAGAAGAAGCCACTATAGCCGAGTATAAAGGACTTATCAAGGGTTTGAAAAAAAAGGCCGATATTTCCAAGAAAATAGTTATAGATTCAAAGGGAGTTGACTCATGAGTAAGTCTATTAGTGAAATCAGTTGGACAATAAAAATTGGGGACGCTAAAATTACTCGTAAATTTACTGCTCAGGATCTTGAAATAAAGAACTTTGATCAATTGGAAGAGGAAAGTGTCGGAGAAAAAATAAAAAAGCTAATTGAAGTAAGAATTTTAGAAAAATTTATCGCCTCAGCACAATACCTGCTTGTAACGGATAAAAATAAAGATATACATGAGATAAGTTGGACTATTAAGGTAGGCGATGATGAAGTCAAACAAGAATTTAGTGCTAATGATTTTAGTTTAAGAGAGTCAGATGATGTTGCGCGCAAAAATATTAGAGAAAAATTGTCTGAGGTATTGAAAGACAAACTATTAAAAAAATTTATTGCTCCGATTCAAGACTCTGTTTCAGGTAAGCCTGGCAAGCTAAAAACTAGCAAGGCCAAGGTTTCGGCTAAAGACAAACCTACTTCAAGTGAGAAAAAATCATCTAAATCAACATCTGGTAAATCCAAAAAAAAGACAGCTACTTCTAAGGTAAAAACTGTTAAAAGTGTTTCTGCAGCTAAATTAACTGCAATAAGGAATGGTGGTATGGCTAGACCTACCAACCCCGTCACTGTTGAGGAAGCACAACAGCACAGTTTAGGTGAATTAAAAGCAAAAGTTAGCAAAGATGAGCAAGAAATAGCCTTACTCATTAAGCTTATTAGAAAAAAAGAAGAGATTGTTGCTGAGAGTGAAGATTCTGCAGAAATATCTAAAAATAAACAAAGCTTAGAATCTTTGTACGAAACTGTGAAGTCTAAAGAAGCTAGTAAAACTCGTCACCAAGACATGATGGAAATTCTCAAAGTCCACAAATAATCAAAAAATACTTACTCTATTCTTCCTCTCGCTGAGCTTGTTTTATTGCCTCTTCCATTTTGACATTGCTGATATTTTGGTGGGCTGTAAGTAGTAAGCCCCTAATGAAGAAAATAATCGCGGGTAGCAGTAGTGCTACTCCTGCTAGTGATAGTGATAGTGACCACTCTAGAGGAATGAGGCCAGCTTTGGTGGCTACTTCTTGCAAGGCATATAGTTGCATCAAGCTAGCTAAAATCAGTAATACGCTAGCCTTGGCCACGCTACGCTGACTCACAAGAGACATTATCCAAAGTGGTGAGAAAAATAAAGCAATGCTTTTAATAATTAAAGATGCTGAAGTAAATGGATATTGCAGCATGTATTCAGACTGAAGAAAATGATAGGGAGTTTTCAATGGCAAAGTGAGTGGATCAACTATTGCATCTAGTAAATACGCCAATAAGAATAATCCCACTATAGAAATAAGAGAATACTCCTTGGGAATTTTCATAATTTTTATCTTACTAAATATTAAATATTAGACAAGCAGTAAATTTAAAAAACAGTGTCGAAATAGTCATAGCTTAGGCCAGCTCTGCCCGTCCAACTAGTGCTAAAATCGCTAGATCCGGCTATATATCTATAGGCGCCAGCACTACTTTCTTTGGCAATATACCAGGCTCCATCTTTATGAATAAACCCATAATAGCTAGGGCTGCTAGCATCATCAATTTCACTAATAGTATAACCATCAGTGGGAGTTTTTTCTGCTGGGTCTATTTTTATGCCACTACTATCCTTGATACTTACTAACCCAGGGGCAGGATTACTGCCAAAGAATGAAGCACTAGCTTTTTGTGGCATTAAAAACATCATTACTACCAGGCTAAAGCCACTACCGCCTACTATTTTCAGAAATTTTCGTCTACTATAATCTCTGATTTGAGCCTTGTCTTCAGTAATTTCTTCTAGCTGAACAGCTTCACTTTTGGTGTTTGTAGCTATTATTTGTTGATTTTCTTTATCGATTATAGTAGGCAAATCTTTCACTGGAGCTTGGTAATTTTGACTCTTATTGTTAACTAGAAAAAGAAAATTTTGTTTTATTTTTTTATGATCGTAGGAATCATTGAGGAAGTAGAATAAAAATGGTAAAAATATGAGAGTAAATAACAGCTGTAAAAAGTTGGAACTATAAATTACCGTAGAAATTATCAGCAAGATAGTAATTAACAAACTATAAAAATATAGGGCATTTTTTATTTTTCCCAAGCTGTGGTGTTTTGCAATTACGGAGATTTTGCTAATTTTGCTGCTTAGGGAAATTGCGAAGTAAATTCCTACTGGTAGTAGTAATAGCGCTGGAGCAAAATTGTCAAAATTATTACCCAGTATGCCCACAGTGATAAAAATAAAAATTAGAACGGAGTTGTAAAACAACAAACACAGCTTCATTGCCTTTTTAGCAGGAAAAGAACTTATCCTCTTAGGGAAATTTAATAACAAATTTGTCATTTATCCATCCAGTTATATTGTTATCAATTTCTATTTGATACCAGCTATCTTGTTTTTGTAGATAAAAATAAAGTGAATTAGCGGGTAGAACACCAATTTTTTCAGCTCCTTCTTGAGCTTGGGCCAATACCTCAACTTCTTCTAAGTTGCTAGAAACGTAAATCATTTTTGTTTGTTCTTCCTCACTACTGCCAAGTACTCTGGGAGATGATTGACTGACTATCATTTTTAATTTATCAATATCTTGATTGAGTTCTTCGATTTTTTGTAATTGTTTTTCGCTATCTTTTTTATAGGCCTCTTTTAAGTTACTGATTTGCTGTTTATTGTCACTTAATAGTTCTCTGATTTGTTCTGAAGATCCACCTTCCAAACTTTCGTGTACTACAATGCTGCTAGTAGCAATTAAGGGCAGAGTAATAAGCACAAAAATCATCCTAATTCCCCATGGTTGCTCAGCAGACCAAGCTACGGGATTTGTAAATAGTTTTTCTAACGACAGGTATAGTCGGACTAAAATTTTCATATTTCTGGATGACATCCAGTATAGACGCTTCTTGAGTATGATGTCAAAGAAGATAATATGAAAATTTTGAGAATTCAAAGGCAAAAAACTTTGTTTTCAAATTCTGTAGATTTTTTTTACTTATTTGTTGCCTTTTCATATTTTTTTTCTACTTCTGACCAGTTTACTATTTTCCAAAAAGCTGCAATATAATCAGGTCTTTTGTTTTGATATTTTAGGTAATAAGCATGTTCCCAAACATCTAGTCCTAGTATGGGTACGTGGCCTCCACTTAGTGGAGAATCTTGATTGGCTGTAGAATAAAGCTTGAGTCTTTTTTCTTTGTCTACTACCAGCCACATCCAGCCACTACCAAACCTAGCTCCAGCCAAATTACTAAATTGTTTTTTAAACTCTTCAAAACTCATTAGTTCATTTTTAATAGCTTGGGCGAGTTTGCCTCCTGGTTGTTCACCGCTATCGGCAGAAAGAATGTTCCAAAACAGTGAATGATTGGCATGGCCTCCGCCATTATTTCTTACAGCCGTTCTTATTTCTTTTGGAATGGCGTTTAAGTTACTTAGCAAATCTTTAAGTTTTTTATCTTGCAAATCTGGATATTTTTTTAGAGCAGTATTTAATTTGGTTACATAGCCAGCATGATGCTTGCCATGATGGATTTCCATAGTTTTAGCATCCATGTGAGGTTCAAGAGCATCCAGGGAGTAGGGTAGTTTGGGTAGAGTATGCATAATCTCCTATTTAATTTGTAAGTTATACCCTATAATAGCACGTCTTTGACTATGCCTATTAGAAATATTGCTATCATTGCTCATGTAGACCACGGTAAAACTACGTTGGTGGATTTTATGTTGAAGCAAACTGATACTTTTCGTGCGAATCAGGCCGAGATGAGTCAGACAACTATTTTGGACAGCAATGATCTAGAACGCGAAAAGGGTATTACTATTTTGGCCAAAAATACAGCTGTGCAGTATGGAGACACAAAGATCAATATTATTGATACCCCGGGTCACGCTGACTTTGCCGGTGAGGTCGAGCGAGTAATTGGTATGGCCGATGGAGCACTGCTAGTAGTAGATGCAGCTGAAGGACCTTTGCCGCAAACTAGATTTGTTTTACAAGAGGCTCTTAAACAAAATTTAAAAATCATAGTAGTAATTAATAAAATTGATAGGCATGATGCTAGACCCAAAGAAGTCTTAGCAGAAATCGAAGAATTGTTTTTACTTCTAGCAGAAAATGAAGAAGCTTTAAATTTTTCTGTGCTTTTTGCTGTAGCTAGAGATGGCAAGGTTTGGGAAGAATTACCAAGTAGTTTTTCTGATGATGGCAACTTAATTCCCTTATTTGAAAAAATAAATTCTGAAATTCCAGCTCCAGAAAATAATTCCGATTTACCTTTTAAAATGTTGGTTTCCAATCTAGACTTCGATGACTACAAAGGTGTTTATGCTATTGGCAGAGTGACTCAGGGAAAAGTCAGCAAGGGTCAAAGACTGGCAATCTTAAACGAAAATGAAAGAGTTGCTGAGAAACAAATTAGTTCTATATTTACCGGCAAAGGTTTAAATAGGGTTGAAGTAGCAGAAAGCCAAGTTGGAGATATTATTGCCATTACAGGATTAGAGGGAGTTAGCATTGGTCAGACATTGGCAGATCCTAGTGATCCAACTGGTTATCCAATCATAAAGCTTACTGAGCCAACGCTCAGAATGTATTTGGGCCCCAATTCGTCTCCTTTTGCTGGCAAAGATGGCAATGCTGCCACGGCACGGCAAATTCAAGAGCGTTTAGAAAAGGAAATCAAAACTAATATTGGTTTAAAAATAGAAACTAATCCCAGTGGTCAAGGTTTTATGGTTGCTGGTAGGGGTGAATTGCATTTAGCAATTTTGCTTGAAACACTAAGGCGAGAAAACTATGAAATAGAGGTTGGTAGGCCAGAGGTAATTATTAGAGAAATTGATGCTGTATTGCAAGAGCCTTATGAAGAATTATCCATTGAAATTGATCAAGAATATATGGGTGCGATCATTGAAGATTTGGGTAAAAGAAGCGCCACTATGTTGGACAGCAAAACAGATAGTAAGGGCATAGCTAGAATGCAATTTGAAATTGCCAGCAAAAATTTACTTGGATTTCGTACTAGTATTCTTAGCAAAACTAGAGGCAATGGATTATTTAACTCGGTATTTATTGGTTATCAAGAAAAAGGCAAAGACTTGCAAAAGTTGCGTAGTGGTGCCATTACCGCCAGTGAGGCCGGCACTGTTACAGCCTATGCACTAGAGTCTTTGCAAGAGCGTGGTCAGAGCTTTGTCAAACCTGGTGCTGAAGTTTATGAAGGCATGCTTATTGGCCTACATGTTCGTCGTGAAGACATAGAGATGAATATTATTAAGCAAAAAAAGCTAACTAATTTTAGATCCAATGCCGACATCAGTGTGCCACTGGACGCTATTTTAGATCTTAGCCTAGAGCAGCAAATAGATTTATTAGAACCAGATGAACTGCTGGAAATTACTCCCAAAAATTTACGCCTCAGGAAAAAACTTTTGACCAAGGATCAGAGGGTGAAGGCGGCGAAGAAGTTGGTATAATCCTAGGGTGAGTAAGAAAACTATTTCCCCACGCAATATTAAGTTGTATTACCTGACTCAGTTTTTGCGCTCACTTATTTTCACTATTGCGATAATTATAGTATTTTTTCAATTACACTTGTCAGTAGTTCAGATATCGCTACTTTTTTCTTTACGCATGTTGACGATAGTATTGGCAGAGTTGCCTACAGGCGCAGTAGCGGACATGCTGGGCAAGAAGTGGAGTGTTTTTTTGGGTTACATTTTTTCTGCCGTTGCATTTGCATTTTTGCCATTTAATAACAATTTTTTATTTATAGCTTTTCTTTATTCTTTTGTTTTACCCATCGGTGAATCTTTTTTGAGTGGTGCTAAAGAAGCGCTTATTTATGACAGTCTTAAGCAAGATGGTTTAGAAAATAAATATGCCAAAATAAAATTAAATAAGAATTTAGTTTTTCAAACAGGTCTGATAATCAGTTCCGTATTAAGTGGTTTTATGTATCAATATAATTTTTACTTGCCATTTATTGCCATTGCTTTTGCTTATTACATAGCTGCCGCACTTTGCTTGCTTTTTATTGAGCCAAGTATAGACACAGAAGTTTTTACACTTAAAAATTATCTTAAGCAAATAAATTTTGGTGCAAGAGAGATTTTCAAGAATTCGTTTTTAAGAAAGCTCAGTAGTTTTTATGTAATAGTAGGAGCCATTACTTGGTCGAGCATACTTTACTTTAATAAGTTTTTATTAGTCGAATTAGGTTTTGCAGATAACACTCGCGGAGTCATAGACGCCATTATTAGAGTGATAATTGTTTTTGTACTCACAGCGCTCATGAAGAACAAAAGGCTATTTACTAAAAAGAAATCAATTTTCTTTTTTCCAATTTTCATGGCCATCTCATATCTGCCAGGATTTATTTTGGGCAAATGGAATGCTTTGCCTTTCTTGGCGGGGGTGATGATGCTGGGAACTGCCAGATTTGTAATCTTGGGTCAAATGGTGAATCAAGAATTTTCTTCTAAGTACCGCTCCACTGCTATTTCTACGCTCAGCATGCTAGTTAGTCTTTTTTACATTATTCTCACTTTTATTTCTGGCCCTGTGATTGTCAACTTTGGTGGTGTGCGCATGGTTTACACATTACTTGGTATACTGTCGTTGGTAACGGTGTTGCCGTTGGCGGTGAGCATAGTAAGGGAGGAAAAATAGTAATTACAAATATTAAGAAAATATCAAAAGGAGATATATGAAAAAGGCAGTTTTTATTGACCACAAGGATGGAGAATTAAGTGATAAGGTTTTTAAGCGCATAGCTAAAAACTTTGATGAAACTGAATTCGTTATGAGTGATGATAAAAATAAGATTGATAAAGTCAAAGACGCTGACGCAGTATTTGTTAAGATATTTTCAAAAATTGACAAACAAGTTATTGATGCTGCCAAAAATCTTAAATATATTGGGGTTTGCTCCACAGCTTTTGATGCTATCGATGCAAAATATGCTAGAGAGAAAGGAATTTCTGTTTGCAATTTGGGTGGGTACAGTACAGAGGCAGTGGCTGAATTTTTCTTTGCCACGTTAATGGAACAAACAAGGGAGCTTGAAAGAGCAAGAATACAAGCTAGGAAATCTGATTTTGGTTTTAGAGATTTTATGGGTTTAGAATTAAAAGAAAAAACACTTGGAGTAATTGGTGCTGGCGAAATTGGATCTCGAGTAGCTCAAATTGGTTTGGGATTTGGTATGAAAGTCTTATATTTTTCTAGAAAAAATAAAAGAGAAATAGAAAAAATAGGAGCTAAAAAAGTTGAATTAGATGAGGTTCTCTCTAAAAGCGATTTTCTATCTCTAAATTTAGTTCTTAATTCAGAAACCAAAAATATCATTTCTGAAGAAAAAATAGCATTAATCAAGCAAGATAGTGTTTTTATTAATTTGTCTCCCCCTCACTTGATTGACGAACACGCCATGATGGCAGCAGCAAAAGCTGGAAAGTTAACTTTTATATTTGATCACTCTGATGACACAGAGTTTGCTAAAGAATTTTTAGCAACTCCAAATTGTATTACCTACCCGCCTGTGGCTTTTAGAACAAAGCAAGCTGATAAAAATAGATGGGAGGCTTTTGCTGGAGGAATTGAGAAATTTATTGCAGGTGAACCAATCAATGTGGTGAATTAAGCGCCGAAATCCTATTAGAAGTAGACGAAAAACTTTGGAGGCAAATTAATGTCAAATAAAACTTATAACTATATTCTCTTCGATTGGGATGGGTGTTTGGCTGACACACCGGGTGTATGGCTAGAGACTTACTTGAAATTATATAGAGCTGAAGGAATAAAAGTAGAAGTGGAGGATGTAATTGAGAAATCCTGGGGAAATTTAGAAGAGGGCCCAAAAAACTTTGGTATAAAAAACCATCAAGAATTTTGGGAGAAAATAGTTACAGAAGTTGGCAAGGGCTTAAAAACTGTAAAATTGCATGAAAATGCAAAAGAGCTACTAGATTCTTTAAAGGTTGCTGGTAAAAAAATTTCTATAGTGACTTCTTCTCCAACAAAATTAGTGCAGCCATCACTAGAACATCATGATTTAAATAAATATATAGACGTTATGGTTAGTAGTGACGATGTGGAAAATGAAAAACCTCATCCAGAAATGTTGTTTCAAGCTTTAGAAAAATTAGACGCCAAAAACAAAGTAGATGAAGCAATAATAATTGGTGATACAGGTAAAGATATTGTTGCTGGTCAAAATGCTGGTATGAATCAAGTACTTACTCTGCATGAAATTAATAAGCAGTATTATGATTTTAGTAGATTAGAAGAACTAGATGCTACTTATAAGGTGAGTAGTTTGGGGGAGTTGGAGAGTATTATTTTATAAAACCTCTCCCCTTTAGGGGAGAAACTCTAGTCTCGCCATGGCGGGACGAGAGAAGAGAGGTAATAAAAAAAGGTAAATGTACGAAGCTAGAAAAATAAAAGCAACTAAATATGCCCGCAAACTAAGAAAGAAAATTACTGATGAAGAAAGAGCGCTTTGGTATAAATTAAAAGCAGGCAGATTTTTGGGTTTGAAATTTAAGAGACAAGAACCCATTGGTCCCTACATAGTAGATTTCTATTGTCATAGTAAGAAACTAATCATAGAGCTAGATGGTGGTCATCACAACGAAGAAGAAGTCAAAGGGTATGACGAAGAAAGAACACTGTATTTAGAATCAAAGGGGCTCAGAGTAATTAGATTCTGGAATTATCAAATTAACAAAAATATAAATCTAGTATTAGATCAAATTATTATTTTAGGAGATTTGGAATAAAACCTCTCCTGGCAGGTTTTTGCCTAAAGGACAAAAACTTGCGTCCTCCCCTAAAGGGGAGGGATTCAATTTATGAAAACACGCTTCTACATAGTTCGCCATGGAGAGACTGAGGCTAATGTGAAAGATCTGATACAAGGTCAGCTCGAATCAAGCTTGACTAAGCTCGGAAAAATGCAAGCTCAGGATAGGGCAAAGGACTTTACTAATTTAGATTTTACTGCTGCTTATAGTTCTGATTTATCAAGAGCAAAAGACACAGCTAAGATTTTGGTAGCCAATAGTTTGGAGGTAATAGCTGACAAGCGCTTGCGTGAACGTCGATATGCTGATTTAGAAAACATGATAGTATCGGAGGCGAAGACCCAATTTGCAAGAAGATTTGCCTTACGGGAAAGTCTATCTCGTGATGAGAGGATAAAATTTAGATTAACTGAAGGTGTAGAAAATGATAAAGAATTAATGGAAAGATTAACTGAATTTCTAGTAGAGAAAACTGAAGAGCATTTGAATAAAAAAATACTTTTAGTAGCTCATGGCGACTTACTAAGAAGTTTCCTTATGTGGTTGGGAGAGTATCAGTATGGCGAGTTGCGAGGCGGTTCTATTGATAATTTGGGTTATTTTGTTTTAGAAAACGATGGAGAAAACTTTGAAGTTTTAGAAACAGTAGGAGTTAAGAAGAAAAACTAAGATTTATCATATTGAAGATTTTCAATAAGTAGCTAAAATGGTTTGGTATGAAAAAATTACTCGTATTTTTATTTTTTATTTTTAATTTTGCATTTTTTACCCCCAGCACTGCTAATGCTCAAGAAATTCAAGCACAAAATATTTACTTTTTTTATTCTAATAGCTGCTCTCACTGCAAAGAAGAAAAACCTTTCTTAGGTTTCTTAAAAGAAGAATATGCAGATAAGCTGAATGTTTATGCTTTTGAAGTGGGTAGTAGAAATAGCGTAAAAACATTACAAAAAATCGCTCCTGTAGTTGGTCTCGAAACAGGCTCTGTGCCCATTACCATACTTTCTGACATGGTTGTAGTGGGTTACACAGATCATGAGTCTAGTGGTTTGGCTATAAGAGATAAACTGGATGTTTGCCTTGTAGAAGAGGCAGACTGTGATGAATTAATAGAATCTAAATTAACTGAAAAAGAATTAGAAATTGGAAAAATTACTTTTAAAAATGCAATAAAAAAGGATAAAAAAGCTATTGCTGAGCTGATGGATAAGTATGGATCAGCAGAAAAAAGAATAAAAAATGAAGATCAAAAAAATGCGACAAATGTATCTACTAATTTTTCTATTCCATTTTTAGGTAGTTATGATGCGCAAAATTTTTCTTTGCCAGCATTGGCTTTAACCATTGGCTTCTTAGATGGCTTTAACCCTTGCGCTATGTGGGTACTGCTTTTTTTAATTAGTTTGTTATTGGGTTTACATGATCGTAGAAAAATGTGGATCTTTGGAATTACTTTTATCGTAGCTTCAGCCTTTGTTTATTTTTTGTTCATGACTGCTTGGCTGAATGCCTTTTTATTTTTAGGCGTGGCGCCAATGGTGAGAGTAGGCATAGCGCTACTAGCTTTGGGAGTAGGTGCCTATCAGCTTTATGATTATAAAAAACACGGTGATCAATGTGAGATAACCGGTAGTGAAAAGAGACAGAGAACTTTTGCCAAGCTCAAAGAATTGGTAATGCACACCAATGTTTTAATAGCTCTGGCGGGTTTAATAGCCCTGGCTTTTGCTGTAAATTTAGTTGAGCTAATGTGTTCGGCTGGATTTCCAGCTATTTTCACTTCTGTGTTGGCCATGTCAGATTTAGCTACTTGGAAATATTATTGGTATATATTTTTGTACATTCTCATGTTCATGATTGATGATATAGCAATTTTTGCTATCGCCATGATGACGTTGGAGAGTAATTTGATAGGTCAAAAATATGCCAAATATTCAAAATTAGTTGGTGGCATATTAATGATATTGATAGGATTATTGCTTGTTTTCAAACCAGAGTTATTAATGTTTGGGTAGTTATTTTTTTTGGGTTTTGCTGCGGCCAGGCAGCTTAATTTTTCTAATTCTCTCTACATAATATTGCACAAATTTATTAAACGAAATTCTAAAACCATATTCTCTCTTTTTAATTTTCTTTGTAAAAACTTTCTGAATTTCTGTTTGCACTTTGTCTATCTTTTTCTTACTGCTAGCTACAGATAGAGAAAACTCTGCCAACTTTGTTTGTCCAAACTGCAGATCATAGTCATTTAAATATAAAAATACGGAGGTAAAAAGTACGCCCATGCGCTTATTACCATTTACCAGGGATTGGCTTTTGGTAATTCTTACAAAGTAGTCGCTAGCAATCTGGGAAATACTAGCATCTGACTCAAGTTGCCCGTAGCGCAATTTAACTGATTCTATTATTGATTCAAGTCTGCCTGGGTAACGAGAGTCAAATGGAGGCAAAGGTTCATCGCCATTTTTTTCATATTCACTGCGGAAGCTACTATAAACAACTTCACAGGTTTTTAGATCTAGCCACAGTTTTACCTTTTCTTTTGAGGGAGATTTCACCTTTGTCATATTTATCTAACAGTTCCAAAGTTTTTTGAAATTTATTTATGCTATTTGTAGCGGCTCGCCTTACGCGCGATTGGCGAGTACCAGGAATAAGGCTGAGTAGTTTGTTTAGCAAGTGCTTGAGGGACATGATATGTTTTAGTATACAATAGTTTTAATAATCAGCACTTAAAGAATGTTGGGGTTAATATTTTTCTCTCTCTGGAGAGAAATTATTTATTATCATACTTCAGCAATTCGCTCACGGTCACAAAATGATAGCCTTTATCCCAAAGGCCTTGAATAATTTCTGGCAGAGCAGCTATTGTTTGACTTCTGTCAGCGGTATAGGGGCCGTCATGTAATAAAATGATGCTGCCTGGTTTTACTTCTGTCAAAACTCTTTCCACTATTTTATCTTTACCAGGTCGACGCCAGTCTTCTGGATCTACATCCCAGCCAATTACTTTATATTGCAAAGTTCCCACCACCGCAAATAAATTATCTGTATACCAGCCAAACGGAGAGCGCATCATCTTACTCCTTGCTCCAGTAGCTTCATAAATCTTTTCTTCGGCTATCAAAATCTCTTGACTAATTTTCTTTTGATTCATCAAAAAAGTCATCCAAGTAAAAGGGTGAGTATTAGTATGATTGCCAATTTCATGCTCATCTTTCATTATTTGTTTAGCGATGTCAGGGAATTTTTGCAGCTTATTGCCTACCATAAAAAAAGTAGCTGGTATTTTGTAATATCTCAAATTTGCCAATACGTCTTCAGTGCTTGGGCTGGGGCCATCATCAAAAGTAAGGGCAATCACTTTTTTTCCTGTTTTCACAGAACGAATAACAGGATCTTCGTAAATACTAGTTCCCAAGACTTTGGCTTTGCTTTTCTTAGTTAACAAATAAGAAACTAATAGCAAGGGAGCGATTAATCCCAAGAAAAACAAAAGAAGTGATTTTTTTAACATATAGGTGAGGTATTATGTGTTTATGCAAAAAATACCTACTACTATAATAACAGGATTTTTAGGTTCAGGTAAAACTACCATTATTAATCACTTAATAGACTACCTGCAAAATAAAGGTGAAAAAGTTGCTTATGTAAAAAACGAAATTGGCGAAGAAGATCTGGACGCCAAGCTGATGAGAGGAAAAAACATTAAGGCAACTGAATTATTGAATGGCTGTATTTGTTGCACTTTAGTTGGACCCTTTATTAATTCTATTAATGAGTTGGTTTCTACTTATGGGCCAGATCGAATTATAGTTGAGTCGGCTGGTACTGCAGACCCAGTCAGTCTCGCACTAATGGTGGAAGATCATCCCTTGCTCGCCAGAGATGGATTGATTGCGATCATCGACGTGGAGAATTTTGAGGGATACAAAGATATTCATGATGCAGCAAAACGTCAGGCTGAGATGACCGATTTAATCATTTTTAATAAAATTGAGAGAGTTGATATTCAACAAAAAAGAAGAGTAGTAGGTTACGTGAGAGAGCTTAATGAATATTCGCCGATAGTAGAAGCTCTGGGGGGCAAAATAAATCCAGAATTAGTGTTTGGCATTGCTAATCATGAACTTAGTAATTTGTTGCAGCAAGAATCTAGTAAGCAGCATCACGAAATCGAAGATCAAATTAATGCTTTTACCTATGAGTCTAAAAAGGTTTTTGACAAAGACAAATTAGCTCAATCTGTTAAAGATTTACCCAAGAGTATATTTAGAGTTAAGGGCATTGTGAAAACCAATGAAGGATTGCAAGTGATTAATGCTGCATACAAACGTGTTTCTTTTTCGCCAATCCCCAACCATCTGGGGCTCGTCAGCAGCAACGAATCAAAATTAATAGTCATAGGTTTCAAGGCAAAAGATATTCAGTCGGATCTCGCCAAAGTTTTTGAGAACTCTACAACTTGATGCATACTTATGATGCATTGTGATCTGGTTAACCAACGAGTATTATTATTGCTATACTAAAAATATATGAGTTTTCTTATAGTTTTTTCCCTTGCAGCTTTCGTTGTTAGTGTTCTTTATTATTGTGTTTTTGCTCTTGCGATAGCGCGCAGGCGTAACGATGTTGCTGATATTGCTTGGCCCATGGGATTTGTATTGGTAAGTTTGATTTCTTTGTTTCTTACCATGAATATTAGTATCAGATATTTGATGCTAATGTTATTGCTGACTATTTGGAGTGCAAGACTTGGTGTGCATATTTTTCTGCGTAATAAAAGTAAGGGAGAAGATTGGCGCTATAGGAATTGGCGTAAAAAATGGGGCAAGTGGTGGGAAATTAAAGCATATCTAAATGTTTTTTTATTACAGTCTTGCCTATTAATGATTATATCAGTGCCAATCATCTGGACAGCTGCTTATGCTTGGAAACCACTTGGACTAGTAGATTACTTGGGGGTTTCTATTTGGTTTTTAGGTTTTCTGTTTGAATCAATAGCAGACTATCAGTTATTCCAATTTAAGAAAAAAGCTAGTAATAAAAACAAAGTTCTTAAAACTGGACTTTGGAGATACTCTAGACATCCAAACTATTTCGGGGAACTTCTTGTTTGGTGGGGTGTATTTATGATTGCGCTTTCGGCCAAAGATGGTTTAATTAGTATAGTTGGCCCTCTGACTATTACCTATCTGCTCACAAGTGTATCTGGTATTCCTATGTTGGAGAAAAGATATGAGGGCAATGCAGGGTATAAGAAATACCAAGAAACAACTAGCTCGCTCATTCCTTTGCCACCGAAATTGTGATTTTTATCTAAACCAATTCAAAGGATTAAGTTTTGTTAAGAAAGAGCTCGGTTTCTTGCTTTGTTTGTTTCTCAGCTGCATCAAGAATTTTTGTAAATTTTGTCTCAAGCTACTCAAGTCTTTAATCTCATTTGCTTGGGGGGCGGGCAGAGCATCCAGTAATATATCTACTTCATCTTCACTCAATTCTACTGTGGCACTCAAGGACACAGTTTCTTTGGCATGAGTTAGCTTTTCTATTAAAAATTGGACATCTTGGGAAGAGCCAGCTAGCTGTTGCAGACAAACATCCAATTGCTTATTGTTTAGCTTTAAAACGCCGCGTTGCATATTTTTTCCTTAACAAAAAAAACAAGGTATACTACACATACTACACAGTAACTGTTTATAAACTCAAGGGGTAAGTTGTGAAGAAAAAAAAAGATTATTCATACGGTGTGATTCCGTTTTTTGTTAAAAATGGCGAGAAATTCTTTTTATTGGTGCATCATCAAAAGGGACACTGGAGTTTTCCCAAAGGTCATCCTGAAATTGGCGAGGATAAATTTCAAACAGCTTTGAGGGAGTTGGCTGAGGAGGTGGGTATAAATAAAGTAAGACTTTTCCGCAATAATGCCTTCCAAGAAAAATACTCTTTTAAAGAGAATGGATATTTGATAGACAAAACTGTGGAATATTTTTTAGGAGAAATAGAGGAGGACAGCGTAATTATTCAAGAGGATGAATTGCAAGGTTTTACTTGGTGTGGTGAAAAAGAAACCATGGAGAAGCTAACTTTTTCTGAAATAAAAAAAGTATTCAAAGAAGCTTTAAAATGGTTTAAAACCAATTATCGGTAGTTACTTTTGTTTCTTCGATAAATTTATTTGCTTGAAATATACAAACAGGCAGGAATATTTGGTGTTTCTAATTCAAAAAAGAGACACGCCATGGCGTGTCTCTACAAATTTAATAAATTTATTTTTTTATTTTAATTCTACTACGCAACCTGCTTCTTCTAAAGATTTTTGTGCAGCTTCTGCATCCTCTTTTTTAGCATTTTCCAAGACGGTTTGAGGTGCTGATTCTACAAATTTCTTTGCTTCGGCTAATCCCAAATCTTGCTTGAGTGCTCTTACAGCCTTAATGGCAGCAATTTTATTACTACCAGCATCTTTTAAGATAACGTCGAACTCAGTTTTTTCTTCTGCAGGAGCAGCGGCAGCGGCACCGGGTGCAGCAGCCATGGCTACTGGAGCAGCAGCGCTAACACCAAACTCATCTTCAAGAGCTTCCACCAATTGTGAAACTTCCATGAGTGAGAGCTTTTTGATCTCATCTACAATTTTTACTAAGTTTTTTGGCAATTCTATTGCCTTTTTTGTGTCGTCTGACATATAAATTTTCCTTTTTGTCATCCCGCCCGTCCGCCTTTGGCGGAAGCATAGCCGAGGGATCTACATTACTTTTTACTAATTGCTTTTAATACATAAACCAAATTTCTTTGGCCAGCTTTCATTACATTGACCAATCCATAGCTTGGTCCCTGAATTCTACTAATAAGGGTAGCAATGAGTTGATCTTTACTAGGCAATTTGCTGAGAGCCTCTACTTCTTCTGCACTCAAAACTTTGTCTTCCATGATACCTTGCTTGATACTCAATTTGTCTTCTGTGTCATGGAATTCAAATAACGCTTTTATAGCAGCTATTTCATCTTCAAAAGAAAAGACTATTGCATTCATACCTTCTAGTGATTCTTTTAGTTCATTCTTATCAGTTGCTAGGTTAATGAGAGTATTCTTGGTGACCATGAGTTCGCCACCAGCTTCTTTTATAGTACTGCGCAACTTTGTTTGATCATTTACACTGGTGCCAGAGTAGTCGACAATCACCACAGACTTAGCTTGATCTAATTTGGTTTTAATTGTTTCAACTAGTTGTTGATTTTTTTGACTTGGCATTTTTCTCCAGTTTCTGATTGTCCTAATTACTAATTTCTAAACTTAGGTTAATTTTTAGCTTATTTGTTAGAGACAATTATTTGGAAAAAAACAGGCTTATTGTAATTTTGCCTTGAAGTATTTTTCCTCGAAGTGACTTATTTTTTTGCACTTTGTCTCTGGAATTAGCTTTCATTCTACCATAAATACTATCTACTAGCTAATGTGAATAATTACTATATAATACCAGGCAGTATTTAAAAGTTTTTTGCTTTAGTTCTCCTCAAGTATTTTTTTCAAAATAGTATAAGGAATCAGGAATAAAAACAAAAAACGAGAAGCGTGCCATTGGTACGTAGTTTTCCCAAGGAGGGGAATTGTATGGATAATAATAATCAAGCAGCACAACCTCAAGAAGAGGCCAATAAAGCTAAGCTTTATGTTGGCAATTTGCCATATACAGTAGGTGAAGATACTCTTAGAGATCTCTTTTCAGAGGTTGGAGAAGTTGTCGATGCTGTGGTAATCAAACACAAAGATGACATGGGTCATTTGGCTGGCAAGTCAAAAGGTTTCGGTTTTGTGGAAATGAGCAGCTCAGAGGAAGCTCAGGCAGCTGTAGAGAAATTCCACGAATCTGAATTAGATGGTAGAAACATCATTGTCAATGTGGCCAGACCAATGCAAAAAAGAGACAGAAGTTTTGGCGGCGGTGGCAGACGTTTTGACAACAATAGAGGTGGCGGTGGAAACAGATATTAAAAATTAATTTTTAGTAACAAAAAAGAGCTCCCTGCGGGGAGCTTTTTTGGTGGAGATTACTCTTTTCATCTGAGGGACAAAATCGCAAACCTACTTCTCTCGAAATTATCTAGCTTGATTTCAACTTTCCAGCCAGAGGCTGGTCGGCCTTTGGTCGAAAAAGCACTTATATTTTCTAGTTCATTTAAAGTATGAGTATGATCAATTTCTAAAATAATTTTGCCCCTAGGTTTTAATCTATTTTTAGCTTGCTTTAATAATTTTCTAATATGTTTTAGGCCGTCAGGTCCGCCATCCAAAGCAATGTGCGGTTCATAATCTTTCACACTAGAATCTAGATAATTTATTCTTTCACTGGGGATGTAAGGTAGGTTTGCTAATATTAAATCAAATTTTTGATTTTTTGGATAATTAGTTAGCAAATCACTTTTAAAAATTTTCCAGCCAGAGGCTGGTCGGCCTTTGGCCGATATATTTTGATTGATAAGTTTCTTGGCATTAACTTTAGCAACTTTTAGAGCTTTTTCGCTAATGTCAGATAAATAAATTTCGCTAGTAATATTTAATTTTTCTAGTTCTAGGAATAAGCTAATGCCAATAGCACCACAGCCAGTGCCAATATCAGCAATATTTATTTTTTTATAATTATTTTTAATTAAATAATTAAGAGCTAATTTTACTAACTCCTCTGTTTCTATTCTGGGTATAAGAGTATCTTGATTTATATCAAAAATTCTGGAATAAAACTCAACTTTGCCGGTGATATATTCCACTGGTGTTTCAGCATAATCAGCTATATTAATATTAGATTTGCCAAATTTTCTTAAGTGGTTTTTTTCGTAAGAAGAAAGTTTTCGTGTAGGCATCAAGAGATTCTAACATTTTACCCGTTGTAATTTCTTATGCATTATAAGAAGATAGCCAAACTTTTATAAAGCAATTTTTACAAAATAAGGAGGTAAATTATGGCTAATAATACAGATAGCCCCTTTTCTTTAACTAATACTTTAAGCTTTTTGAATAGGAATTTCGGATTGCTATTAATAATCGCCATAGTTGCTTTTGGTGGATTTTTTATAGGTAGTATTTGGACAGAAAGAGCAATGTCAGGAGTTGCTTTTAGGCCCAATGCAGTGGATAAGCCTGTGGCAGAAGAAGCTGCAGAAAGTCCTTTGTCTGTGCCAAATTTAGTTGCCAGCGCCAAGGCCGTAGGAGCTAACGAAAAAAAGATTCAAACTTGTATTGATTCAGGTGAATTTGAGCAAAAAGTGAAGGATCAGTTTGCTAGTGGAGGAGAAGCTGGCGTCAATGGAACTCCAGGAACCATCATAGTAGTTGATGGAGTGCCTGTCGAACTTATTGGTGGAGCTTTACCATTTGAAGATTTTACCGATCAAGAGGGTAATTCAGTGTCAGGTGTAAAAAATATGATTCAAAAATATCTAGATGGCAGCGCCACTATTACTGCGGATCCAACATTTACTAGTATGCTAGCTGTAACTGACGATGATCACCTGAGAGGTGATAAAGATGCTAGAGTTAAGCTAGTAGAATACTCAGACTTTGAGTGTCCTTTTTGTACGCGATTTCATTCCACTATGTTGCAGGCTATAGATGAATTTGACGGTCAAGTTGCTTGGGTGTATAGGCACTTTCCACTCTCGTTCCATGCTAATGCGCAGAAAGCAGCCGAAGCTAGCGAGTGTGTAGCCAAGGAAAAAGGCAACGATGCTTTCTGGAAATATGCTGATATCTTGTACCAAGAGTAAAATTTATTTAAAAATTAATCAGAGCTCTTTACTAAGGGCTCTGATAGGGCATTCTACCACCCACCGCTGGCACCACCACCGCCACTAGATCCGCCACCAAAGGAGAAGCTAGAGCTTGAACTAGATTTGCTCGAAGAAGTCGGGAAAAATCCACCGCTTGTTTTGCCCCAGCTAGTAGCCTTTTTTTGCAATTTCCAGGTTTTATAATTCTTGCTCAAAATATAATCTAAGATTAGGCCAAAAATAGCAAAAGCAATAGCTCCTGTAATGCTGGCTAAAATCATACCCAAGACAACTCCTATCAAGCCACCCAACCACCAGGATTTGCTTCGTCCCAAAAACGCAGCGATATAAACCATAAGACCCGAACCAAAAGTAATAAGAAAAATTACTAAAAAGAATATGAAAAACTCTGTTACGGGTTTTTCTTTTTCAGCAAATTGTTCTGGATTTTGAATAGCGGCAATAATATTGTTTGCACCCTTATTCACCCCAGCTTCATAATTATATTTTTTAAATTCTGGGGCAATGTCATTACGAATAATTCTGCCAACTACACTATCTGTTAAAGAAGCTTCTACACCATAGCCTGTATGAATGCGCATTTCCCTGTCGTCTATAGAAATTAATAATAAAACCCCGTTATCTAGTTCTTTTTTACCAATTTCCCAATCGTCAAAGAATTGTTGGGCAAGATCTTCGATGCTTTCACCATCCAGATTTTTTATAGTAACTATGGCTAGTTCAGCACCATTGCTTTCTTGAGCAAACTTTGTAAGATAGGCTTCTAGCTCTATCTCCAATTCGTCGGAAAGTACTTGAGCATGGTCATTTACCGGGCCGTCATATTTGGGAACATCGTAGGCATGACCGGGCTTACTTGTTGCAAAAAGCAAGGGAACAACTAGAAATAAAGTGGCTAGTATTTTTTTAATCATGGCGATGTCTAATTAAAATCAATTACTGGCGCTTCTTGGGCCGTTTCTGCAGCTTCAAAATATGCTTTATCAGCAAAGCCCAGCATGCCAGCCACCAAGACTGTTGGGAAAGTTTTTGTTTTTACGTTGTAAATTTTTACTTTGTCATTATAGCGCTTTCTTTCTACACTGACTCTGTTTTCAGTGCCAGCCAGCTCATCCATAAGACCAAGAACAGTTTCATTGGATTTTAATTCCGGATAACTTTCTACTATTACTAGCAATCTACCGATAGCTGATTCTAGACTGTTAGCAGCTTTTACTTTTTCAGTTTGATTTGCAGCCCCAGAATATCTACTGCGCGCATCAGCAATAAGGCCAAAAACTTCTTTCTCTTGTTCAAATATTCCTTTGGTAGATTCAAGCAAGTTGGGAATTAGGTCAAATCGGCGTTGATATTGGGTTTCTACTTGAGCCCACTGACCATCTACTTCTTGAGCAACGCCAACTAAAGAGTTGTAGACTCCAATTAGGTAAAAGCCAATTAGTAAAATTATTCCACCGAGAATGATGAGAGGATTTTTTATTTTCATATAATATTAGTATAATTGCTTATTATAATTTATCAAATCAGGAGAGTAATTATGATTTTAAAACAAAAGTTAACAAATGACATGAAAACAGCTATGAAGGCTAGAGACATGGATGTCTTGCAAACCATTAGGTTTTTACTCTCTGAAATCAAAAATGTAGAAATTGATAAGGGTGAACAAGATGACAAAGATATAGAAAAAATTATTAGTTCTCAAGTCAAGAAAATCAAAGAAGCGATTTCAGAATTCAAAAGAGGCGACAGGCAAGATTTAGTCACAAAAGAGGAGAAAAAATTAGAAGTTTTGGCAAAATATTTACCAAAGCAGATGAGTCAAGAAGAATTGGAAAAAATAGTTAATGAAGTAGTTGAATCAAACCAGGGTTTGGAAATAGGTCCTATGATTGGTAAAGTTATGAGTAAGCTTGCGGGCAAAGCAGATGGAAGCAGGGTGAGCGAGTTAGTTAAATCCCGTTTTCCCGCCAAGGGCGGACAGGTACAGGGATGACACTGGAGGTATATGCGCAGTAAAAGCATAGGTGAAATACTAAAAGATTATAGAGAATACCATAAGGTTTCTTTGGAGGATTTGGCGGCAAAAACGCATATTCGTGAGGGTTACCTCGAGCTTTTGGAAAACAATCAATTTGAGATGTTGCCAGCAGCAACTTATACCAAGGGTTACATTAGAACATATGCTCAAATTTTTGCTTTTGATGAAAAACCAATTTTAGCCCTCTTGAGAAGAGATTACAAAGAAAGTGCTAAGGGTAAGTTAATTCCTCAAGAATTTATTAAGCCAGTTTTAAAAAAGAGGCAGTGGTGGACTCCGATAACTTTTGCTTTGTTAATTTTAAGTAGTTTATTTATTGCTCTTATTAGCTATATTGCAGTGCAGTGGTACAACTTACAAAAACCACCATTTTTAGAAATTTCTAAACCACAAGAGGATGAAAGAGTAGCTGCCAAAGTAATAGTGGAAGGTAAAAGTGTTAATGATGCCACATTGTTAATTAATACTCAATCTGTGGAATTAGATGTAAATGGCAATTTTCAAACAGAGGTTTATTTGCCCAGAGAAGGTTTGAATACTATTACCATTGAAGCTACGGATCGACGTGGTAAGACCAATGTTATTCAGAGGACAGTAAGAGTAGAGTTTTAGATACTAGATATTAAATACTAGATATTGGATACTAAATATTAGTTAAATTTAATCGGAGGTTTTATGGATCCCCTATCAGTCATATTTGCGGTTGTAGTGATCATCATTTCAGTAGTTTTATCCATAGTGGGAGTACAGGTTTTTTTAGTGCTTTTGGAAGTGCGCAAGACCTTGGCTAAACTCAATAAGACTCTAGACACGGTAGAGACTCAGGTTAACTTAGTAGTTAAGCCACTGCAAAATTTGGGTGGTATGGCGCAGGGCTTGGGTGCCGGCATGAAAGTGTTTGAAGCATTTGTGAGCTGGTTAAACAAAGATAAAGTTAGTAAATAATTTGATCAATATTATCCTCTCCAGAAATGGAGAGGACCCCTAGTTTTGCATTGCGAAACAGGGAGGTGAGGTTTTATGTCAGAAGAAAAACATGGGTCATTTTTGAATGGTTTTACGGTTGGTCTTTTTGCTGGTGCTGCTGGATATTTTTTGTTTGGCACAAAAAAAGGAGATTCAGTAAGAACTCAATTGGCTAAAGAGTGGGAAAAAGCTAAGGGAGAGTTGGAGAAAGAGGGAGTGATTGAGTCGGGCAAGGGGTTGAAAGAAATGATTGGCGATGCTGTTGGCAAGTTATCTACTCCTACAAAGAAAAATGTAAAACCTAAAACTTCTAAAACTAAAACAGTGAAAAAAAAGAAGTTTAGGGGTACTTAGTCTCATCTCTCAGTGTATATTGTTAAGCTGATATAATTCCTTCATGACTCCCAATCAACTTCGCCAAAAATATTTAGATTTTTTTGCAGACAAGATTCGCAAGCATAAAATTATTCCTTCGGCTCCGCTGGTTCCGGAAAATGATTCCACCACCCTTTTTACGAGTAGCGGCATGCAGCCACTAGTTCCTTACTTACTTGGTCAAACTCACCCCAAGGGTGATCGCTTAGTAGATTCACAAAAGTGTTTTAGAGCAGTAGACATAGAAGAAGTCGGCGATAATAGGCACACAACATTTTTTGAAATGTTGGGCAATTGGTCGCTTGGATCTTATACAAAAAAAGATCAAATAAATTGGCTTTGGGAATTTTTAACAGTTGAGTTAAGGCTACCAAAAGAAAAATTGCAAGTAAGCATATTTGAAGGTAATGATTTAGTGCCGAAAGATACAGAGGCTGAAAAGATTTGGTTAGATTTAGCTTTACCAGAAAAACACATTCATGCTTATTCTGCTGAGAAGAATTGGTGGTCACGTTCAGGCGCACCAGCTCAAATGCCAGTAGGTGAGCCCGGTGGTCCAAGTTCTGAGATATTTTATGATTTTGGCACAGAGCTAAAACTTCATGAAAAATCTGTTTGGAAAGATGAAGAGTGTCACCCAAATTGCGATTGCGGCAGATTTATGGAGATAGGAAACAGCGTGTTTATGAGTTACAAAAAAACTGCAGATGGGGTTGAAAAGCTGAGTCAAGAAAATATTGATTTTGGTGGAGGATTCGAAAGAATATTAGCCGCCATGCAAGATGAGCAAGATGTTTTTAAAACAGATTTATTTGCGCCAATTATTAAAAAACTGGAAGAACTTAGTAATAAAAAATACTCTGAGAATTTTGAATCTTTTAGAATTATAGCTGACCATCTAAAAGCTGCAGTAATGCTAGCTGCCGATGCTGTTTATCCTAGCAATAAAGCTCAGGGATATTTTTCTCGTAGACTTTTGCGTAGGGCTATTAGGCATGGCAAAAATTTGGGCATAGCAAAAGAGTTTGTAAGCGATTTGGTTGATGTAGTGTTTGAAATTTATGGTCAAGTTTATCCAAAAAATAAAGAAGAAAGAATAGAAATTAAAAATGCCTTGCAAGAAGAAGAAAAAAAGTTTTTGAAAACTCTGGAAAAAGGCTTGAGAAAGTTTGAAGAAATCCCCTCTTCAGAGGGGCAGGCCGAAGGCAGGGGTATTTTAAGTGCAGAACAAGCTTTTAAGCTCCATGAGACACATGGTTTTCCTTTGGATCTTTCTATAGAAGAAGCAGAGAATAAAAATATTAAAGTTGAAAAAAATATAAAAAATAAATTTGAAAAATTGCGCCAAGAACACGCAGAGAAATCTCGAACAGCATCAGTAGGAATGTTCAAAGGTGGTCTTGCTAACGCTGGCGAAATCACAGTAAAGTATCACACTGCCACTCACCTATTGCACGCAGCACTGCGCAAAATTTTAGGCAATCATGTAAAACAAAAAGGCTCGAACATTACTGCAAAAAGATTAAGATTTGATTTCGCTCATCCACAGGCTTTAACCCAAGAAGAAAAAGAACAAGTAGAAGAGCAGGTAAATACTTGGATAAAAGCAAGTTTGCCAGTGAGCAAAAAAAATATGAATAAGCAAAAAGCACTGGAACAAGGGGCACTAGCATTTTTTGCAGAAAAATATCCAGATGAAGTAAGCGTTTATGTAATTGGTCCTGCAGATGGCCCCCCTTCGCACGAGGCTTCGGAAGGGCGCGACTGGATCAGTCACGAACTTTGTGGCGGCCCACATGTAAAAAATACTGGTGAAATTGGCGAGATAAAAATCAGCAAAGAGAAGGCAGTGGGGACGGGGATGAGACGGGTTTATATGGAGTTAATTTGATTACATCTTTTCCTTGCTTCTTCCCCAAGAATTACTCTATAATATCCCCATGCCACTCCCGAATGTATTTTCAGACAAAAAAGATCCCTATTTATTTTTGGCAGTTTTTTTATCTGACACGGCAGTGCGCAGCGCCTTGTGGCGAATAGATGAGGGTGAAATAGAAATCTTAAAAACTTCTAAACCGCATGATTTTTCTGATGTAGAAGCTTTATTGTTAAAGACAGATCAGTCTCTACAAGAGTTGGGCGAGATGTCTGAAAAGACCGATCAGGTTTTATTTTGTCTAAAAAGCAGTTGGGCCAATGGCGGAATCTCAGATGATAAAAAGCCGATTTTAAAAAAGCTCAGCAGTAACCTATCTCTCAAGGTAGTTGGTTTTGTAGTTGGTTCTGAGGTAATTTTAGATTATTTAAAAAATGAAAAAGCTGTCAATGCTAGTTTGCTACTGACACTAGAAAAATCCAGCTTGGAACTTTTATTCGTAGAGGGTGGAAGTATTTTATCTAGAGAAAACGTGGGTAGATCAGACGATCTGAGTGCAGATCTTGCAGAAGCTTTGGCCAGGCTTGAAAAGTCTCCTTCAGTCTCAAAACGAAGTTATCCACCTAGAATGATTTTGCATTCTACAGAAGTGTCAGATGCAGAGATAAGTAAGCAACAACAAAAATTAATTAAAAAAGATTGGCGCGAGAGTCACAATTTTTTGCAACGTCCAGTGGTGGAGATAATAAATACCAAAGAAAGTATCGAAGCTATCATCAAAACTGGAGGCAAGGTGGTGGGAAAGGCGAAGGGGTTAATCAGTGATCAAGATGCTACTAGTGAAAAACTTGTTATTGCTTCATCAGGGCAAGAAACTGCTACAACTGAAGAAACCGACTTTGGTTTTCAAGAATTAGGGACTAAACAATTAACAAAACAAGGCATTGCTTCACTGATTAAGGCAAAAAATAAGCCGAAGGTTGATCGGTCTCTGTTTCATCAGCAGGCAGGCTTGACTGAAAAAATTCGTTTAAATCCTGGAAATATTATGGAAGAAATATCTCATCACAAGTTAGCAGCACTAGGCTTTGTTATGGGTTTAATATTCTTGTTTTTTGGGTCAATTATTGCTTTGTTCAGCATGGCTAAAGTATCAATTTTACTCACGCCAGTGAGCCAGAATATCAATAAAGATATTGCTATTACTTTAGATTCTAATATCGAAGAGTCAGATTTTAATGAAATGATTTTGGCAGCTCGGGTGACAGAGAAAGCAGTGACTGGCTCTAACACTGCTCCATCCACAGGAGTCAAAATCATTGGTGATGCAGCTAGTGGCAAAGTGGAAATTTTGAATAAAACAGATAGTGAAAAAACCTTTGCCAAAGGTACTCAAATTTCTGCAGATGGAAAAGTGTTCGCTATTGATGAAGAAGTAATTGTGTCAGCAGCAAAAATTACAATTGACGAAGACAGCGACATTGAAACAAAAGTTCCTGGTAAAAAAGAGGTGGGAGTAATAGCGCAAGAAATTGGAGCTGAAAGCAATATTGTGGCAGATTTTAAATTTGCAGTAGAAGATTTCAGTGCTAGTAGTTATGAGGCCAAATCCATAGAAGCTTTCACTGGAGGTGCTAGTAGAGAAATCCAAGTGGTTTCCAAACAAGACGTAGCAGATATCTCGATTTCTTTAAAAGAGGAGTTAATTAAATTAGCTAGTGATGAATTTGCTAATGAATCAAAGGATGCTATGTATTTTGTTGTTACCGGAAAAAGCAAAATTCTTAGTGAAAGCTTCGATGCAGAAATTGGAGATGAAGTTAATACTTTTTCATTAAGTTTAGAGTTGGCTGTGGAGGCCTATTCCTATAATGCCCAAGATTTACTACCTTTGGCAAAGGTAGTTTTAAAATCAGAGTTGCCAGACGGTTTCATTCTTACAGGTCGACCCCAGATTTTGTCTAGTCCTAGTGAATCCGAGGAAGAATCGGATGATGTAATATTAGAGGCCAATTTAAGCTCTGATGCTTATGCTAATTTAAATACAGATTCCCTATTATCTGAAATATTTAACAAATCAATAAATGAAGCTGAAAAACTGCTGAATTCAAAAAATGAAATTACCAATGTAGTGGTTAATTTTGAACCAGCTTTGGCTGCTAGCTTAATCAAAAAGATACCCAAGGATGAAAAGAGAGTGACAATAATTGTTTCAGGAGCAGAATAACTGTACACTTTTAACATGTGGTTTTCCAAGAAAAAAAAATCTCCCGATCCTGTTTCCAAGGA
This sequence comes from Patescibacteria group bacterium, assembly GCA_039714855.1. Classification (GTDB taxonomy): domain Bacteria; phylum Patescibacteriota; class Microgenomatia; order UBA1400; family PJMF01; genus JBDLIL01. The sequence continues at coordinate 2,019 of JBDLIL010000001.1, read as the reverse complement.
AAGGCTGGTAGCTATATATAGAAAAGCTATGAAGTTGGGTGTCTCTATGGAGACTTTGGAGAAAATGATTGCCAAGTATTCTCAGCGCTCCGAAGTAGCAGAAAAATTGGAAGAACAAGATACACAAGAGTATGAAAACAAACTTCAACGTAGATTACCTTTATTAGTACGAGTTTTTACCAGATTGCTCCCCTTTGCTTTTTTAACTGTTGGTATCTTGCTTTTGTCTAGTGCAATTGTGCCCATAGTTTCATATTCTCTTACCACTACTATTGAGCTTAGCAAAGAAAATTTCTTAGCTCCTGTGCCTTATGAGGAAATTATAGAAGCACAGCCTATTGTTTATGCACAGACTTTGTCATCAGAAGAATCTTTGCTAGAAGATGAAGGTGTGGGTCCCTTGATTATTAATAGTGAATTAGATTTCACTAACCTAAACAATTGGTTTGATACTAGTATTGAAGAACAAGAAGTGTCTGATGATACTTATAAAATTGATATACCTAAAATCGAAGTAGAGAATGCAGCAGTAAAAATAGGGGGCAATGACTTAAAGGCTAGCTTGATTCATTATCCTGGGACTGCAATTCCTGGTCAACCTGGGGCGCCAGTAGTTTTTGGTCATTCTATTTTGCGTCAATTTTATAATCCCAAAATAAACAATCCCAATAGGTACAATTCGATATTTAGCTATATTATGACTCTAAATAAAGGCGATGAGATTTATGTCACTCATGACGATGTTAAATATACTTACAGAGTAATTAATAAACGCGAAGTCAAGCCGGAAGATACTTATATTCTTATGCAGCGTTATGATAGTAGGCTTCTGAAATTAGTTACTTGTACACCTGAAGGAACTTATTTGCGCAGAGGTGTAGTGACAGCACAGTTGGTAGATTAAGATTTATATTATTGAAAAATTTTGTTCAAGTATAGTGATTCTTTGATCATGCTCTTGCAATGCGTCGTTAGTTCTGCCGTTATGTTTTGCTTGGGCTGCTTGTTCTTCACGCATGGTTTTTAGTTCATCAACCACTTGTAGGCTTGCATCTAATTGTTGAGACTGACCTTCTTTTAATTCCGCGTAGTTGCTTTTTAATTCCCTTTGACCTTCTTTTAATTCCACGTAGTTGCTTTTTAATTCTGCCTGGCCCTTCTTCAATTCAACATAGTTGCTTTTTAATTCCCCTTGACCTCTTTCTAGTTTTGTATAATTTTTTTCCAATTTGATCAATCTTTTATTCTGTTGACCGAAGATTTCATTTATTGTGGTGACTATAAAATGAGTCATTTCTTTAATATCATGGAGTGTGGCAACTGGAGAATTGGCTTTTGATTTTTTCACTGCAGCTAAATATAGCACAAAAGCTAATTATGCCAATACAGCGGAAATATGTACGAGTTTGATATATTTAATTTTTTTCTGCAGAGTGGGATTGGTTTGTGGCCGAAACAGCTGTTTTAAACTGATTACCTCTGTCAGCATAATCCTCAAACATATTAAAGCTAGCACTAGCAGGAGATAATAAGACTATATTGCCAGGTTTTGCAATTTGCGAAGCATTTTCAATTGCTTGCGGCATGGATCGAACAAATTTCGAGTTACTTAGTAACTTGGTAACTAGTGTACTAGTAGAAAGCTTTTTAAGCTCATCAAAGATTTTCTGTCCAGTATCGGGAAATAAAATTAGTTTTTTGATCCCTCGACCTTGCTCAGGACAAGCTTTTAACTTTGAAATTTTTTCAGCTAGCTCAGAATAATCTAGGCCTCTGTCATAGCCGCCGGCAATTAAAATAATATTTTTGTCTGAAAATGCTTCCAGCGCAGCGATAGTAGCGTGAGGGTTGGTTGCCAAAGAATCATTATAATAATCAACGCCGTTGATATTGGCTACAAACTCCAGCCTATGTGGTAAGCCTTTAAAAGTTTTTATAGATTTTTTAATTTGATCGTCACTAATACCAAGTTTTTTAGCGATAATTACACTAGGCGTTATGTTTACTAAATTATGTTGG